>DAUV01000075.1 GCA_002505325.1 Euryarchaeota archaeon UBA623
GATCAACGTGTTTACGTCGAGGGTCAAGAGGCTCTGGCAGTTTCTGGTGAGAACATGGCTCAGGCTGAGATAGCTAATGCAAACGCTGACCTCAAGGAGGCGGAAGCCGGTGCTAAGCAGAGGGCCGATGTCGCTACGGCACAGTCCGAGGCTGCCATCCAGCGTGCTTTCGCTGGTGAGGAAGAAGAGCGCCTGAAGGCAAGCGAGATTGTCCGAGAGAACATCCAGAAGCAGCAGATTGAGATTGCTGCCGAAGCCGAAGCCGAACGCCAGCGACGTGTCGCACGTGGTGAAGCCGACGCTATTCTTGCAGTCTATGAAGCAGAGGCGAAGGGTATCCAGCAGGTTCTCGACGCCAAAGCAAAGGGATATTCCAGTCTCGTCACCAGCGCTGCAGGCGACCCCAAGGCCGCCGCAACTCTGCTAATGGTCGAGAAGATAGAGAGTATGGTATCGGCTCAGGCAGAGGCTATTCGCAACTTGAAGATAGAAAAGGTCACTGTCTGGGACGGAGGCAACAGCGCCGACGGCTCGTCGGCAACCAGTAACTTCGTGAGCAGTCTCGTTCAGAGTCTGCCTCCAATCCACGATGTCGCTAAGATGGCTGGAGTCGATCTGCCGGACTACCTTGGCTCCATGTCCGAGGAAGAAGACGGCGAGTGAGTGACTTTCCCAAAGGGATAGTCAGGCTCATGAGGTGGCCTGCGATGGGTGCCATATGCGCGACGACGACGTAGTCATCATCGGAGGTGCCCGGACTCCGTTTTGCGAGTGGCTGGGCGGCAAGCGGGGCGACGGAGAAGCAGGAGGACGACTCGCCTCAGTCTCGACCGAGGAACTCGGTGCGATCGCTATTCGCGCCGCCCTCGACAAGACAGGTACCGACCCGTCTTCCGTGGACCATGTGGTGATGGGCCATGCACTGCAGACTTCTGGCCAGGCCATCTATGGCGCCAGGCATGCCGGACTCAACGCCGGCATACCGCAGGAAGTGCCAATGCTCACACTCAACCGCTTGTGCGGTAGTGGGGCACAGTCTATCGTGACCGGCGCCCAGATGATTATGCTGGGAGAGGCCGACGTAGTGGTGTCTGGGGGTATGGAGAACCTCTCACAGGCCCCCCATGTTCTTCGGGGCATGCGTGAATCACATAAGCTCGGCAGACCCCCTCAAGAGGGCTATGTTCTACCTACAGATATGGAGGACTATTTCTTCACCAATCTAATCGACAATACCTGTGACTCGTTCATGGCACAGACCAGCGATGAGTTGTGCCACCGTGTCGGCGTAGTCCGCGAACAGGCCGATGAGTTCGCTGCACTCAGCCATTCAAGAACCGAGAGGAGTATCGACTTGGGACTGTTTGAGAATGAGATCATCACTGTAGAGACTCTTGACGGCCCGGTGAATGCCAGCGATGAGGATCACTTTGTTCGAGGCACCACCATCGAGTCGCTGTCCGGCCTACGTCCGCACTTCGGCCCCAATTCTCTCGTCACTGCCGGAAATGCCTCTGGGGTAGTCGACGGGGCGGCCGCTGTAGTACTGAAATCATCCAGCAGAGCTGCAGCCGACGGAGATGAGCCCCTTGCTCGCGTTGTCAACTGGGGCATCGTCGGATTAGATCCTGCGATAATGGCATTCGGCCCTGTCCCGAGCAGCAAAAAGGCACTCGAGAGGGCTAGTCTGAGTGTTGATGACATAGACAGATGGGAAATCAACGAGGCCTTCGCAGGCCAAGCCGTGGCGTGTATGCAGGAACTCGGTCTGGATGTGGACAAGGTCAATGTGAATGGAGGGGCAGTCGGGCTGGGTCACCCTCTGGCTGCGACCGGCACGAGGCTGGTATTGACATTAGCTCACGAACTGAAGCGCAGTGGTGGGCGTTACGGTATAGCCACTGCGTGCATCGGGGGCGGTCAGGGAATCGCGGTTATTATCGAGTCGATTTGACCGATTTTCCGTATATTACGCCGTAGGAGGGGTTATCCTGCATGCCGCTCTGCAAAGTATAGTGATACCATGACAGAATACATTGAGCAAATTGTGATTGAAACTCCAGACGGTGAATTGCAAGTGGAAGCGAAGTTGCCAGACCACATCGAAGGAACAGGGCACGCAGGCAGGAAACGCAGCCTAGTGAAGACCCTCTCATGGAGAACCATCGCGACTACCGACACCATCTTGATCACTAGATTTATCACTGGAAGTTGGACTGTCGGTTTTGGGATTGCCACCATAGAGGTGTTTACCAAGATGGCACTCTACTACCTCCACGAGCGAGGTTGGGCAGCGTTGGATTGGGGACTTGAGGACGTCGATGTAGATGTAAAGCGAGTAGAAGTTCGCCCTGCTCATTGAGGTGGAAGAAATTTCCGCTGTAGTTTGAGCGTTCGAAAATTGCCATTCTCCTGGATGGGCGACCATTCAGGTTAATTGGGATGCCAATGCCGCTCCGCACTGTTAGCATGGGGTGGGATTCGCGAAGGCGTTGCTCTGTTGCCCATAGGCCGATAGGTTCGACGAGGTGATTGGGATGGATTCACGAAAACGCACCTTTGTCAAGACTTTCTTGTGGAGGTTCATTGCGAGTGGCACAACAATGGTTGTTGTGTTTATGCTATCGGGAAATATTGCATTAGGATTGACGGCTGCGGCAATAGGCATCCCTCTCAAACTGTTCATGTATTACTTCTATGAACGATTATGGACGACTTCGATTGAATGGGGCAAGGTCTCAGATGATCCTTCGGAACTTGCAGTTAAGGATGTGTCATCAGGTTCTTCAGGCAGGCCGAGAGGAGCTTTGGCACAAAGAGCACGCAGTCCCTGAGTCAGAATTCTCACTCCGGGACGAACCAATGCTCCTTCCTCGGTGAGAGCGGTCTTTTCATCCACAAGGGGCGCCTCTCTCCTCGAGGATGAGTTTCACGTTGCTTAGCCATCTGGTTCCAGCGCTTGTAGTACTCGAACGATTTCTCTGTGTCGACCTCGACATCGCCGTACTTCTCGTCAGCAGACGGCCTACTCAGTTTTACCTTCTGAAGCCAGCAGTGGGCACCGCTAATCGGATCCGGCTGTACTGCGTGAGTGATGTTCTGGTGGACTCCTCCATCCCTCCACCAGATCCTGTTGGTATCCGGGTCATCTGACTCCCATGGCCCGACTCCGGAGACGGTCCGCATGCGCTTCCTACTGTCTCCAACATCCTCAATCGAGACCTCGTTGCTGAGGAAGCGGTTGCCTTGGTCCTGGGAGCGTCTCCAGCGTCCGATGTGGTGCGAGCAACCGACCACCCCTGGCTTGATGCCCTCTGTGACCCATACCTTGTCGACAAACCAGCCGATTTCGGTTTCTATTTTGAGCAAGTCACCTTCTGCTACACCAAGCTTCGCGGCGTCTTTCGGATGTATCCAAATCGGGTTGCGATGCCCGATTTCGACCAGCCATTTGGCGTTAGCCGAGCGTGAGTGTATGTGCTGTGGTAGACGAAAGTTTGGCAGCAGGCAGTACTCATCTTCGCCCTGCAGGTTGTCAGGGTGGACGTGACTGCGGATACGGTAGTGCGGAATTGCGTGCTCAGGGTAGCCGAACTCGACCATCGTTGGAGAGTACAACTCCTGCTTACCGCTTGGCGTCGGCCAACCCTCCTGCTCGTGCTTAGAGTAGGTTGCTTCCTCGATCAAGAAGGCTCCGTGCTTGCGCATGTAACCGAGCGCGTCCAAACCCTCAGCGGCAGCTGCCTCTGGTAGGCCTGGTACGCGCTCGAAGGTGTACTGATAGTACTCGTCGACGGTTATCCGCTCACCCTCGCGGTACGGACTCATGAAGTGCTCACGGATGCCCATGGTCCCATCATCGATACGCCACGATAACTCGTTCCAGAATTCATCCTCTTCCCAAACTTCTCCAGGGTTGACCTCGCGCGTGAACTCAACTTCACGCCCTTCTCTTCGGGCATATTCGCGCAGAACAGGTTGCCTGAAGGCTACCCATTTTCCCGCTGAGGTGGCGTATGAATTAATGTCGTGGCGCTCCGAGGCGTGTCCCATAGGCAGCACGTAGTCAGCGAAGAATGCCGTCTCATTCCAAGTCGGAGTGAGTGCCACGTGGCAACCGACTGACTCCTCGTCCTCCAGCATCCCGATCCATGAGAAGCCGTCTGGGTAAGTCCATACTGGATTGAAGACACGGGTGAAGTAGACGTCCATGGTCCCTCGACCATCCTTCACCAGATGAGGGAGGATATGGCTCATCTCGTAGTGCGATAGTGTGTACTCGGGAGGGAAGTGCAACTCGTTCCAGCCGTCCGGTGCAGGAGGTTCGTCGAACAACTCCGGACTGAATTTAGACCACGAGTTGGGCGATGTTCCTCCCTCGGTGCCAACGCTACCGGTTAGGACATTGAGCAGGTGTAGTGTTCGCGCTACCTGCCAGCCTCCGAGGTTACCTATTGCCGCTGACCGCCAGACGTGCGTTGACAGGCGACTGCCGGCACTGGCCACGGCTTCGCCGGCTTCGATGACCTGCTCAACCGGGATGCGACACTCTGCAGCAGCAAATTCGGGAGTGTACTCAGCGTATTCATCAAGTAACAGTTCGATGAAGCGCTCGAAGGTGGATGGTTCGTCAGGGTAGTCTGCCTCAAGCCAGTCCTCCCAGTTGACCCAGTTCTCAACGAATTCACGGTCATACAGGCCGCGCTCAAGTATCATCTTGGCCCAAGCTAAGAAGAGAGCTGACTCTGATCCTGGCCAAGTTGGCAGCCAGTGGTCTGCCATAGCAGCTGTATTCGATAGACGAGGGTCGATGACGATGAGCTTTGCACCGTCCATCATCCCCTCGAGAATTCTCTGAGCGTGTGGATTGAAGTAGTGCCCTGTCTCAAGGTGCGAG
>DAUV01000089.1 GCA_002505325.1 Euryarchaeota archaeon UBA623
GGAACGGAGGCTCTCAGCGTGGCGGATCGGCAGGATATAGTGAGCTTCCTGAAGACCCGCCGTGCGCGGCGTAGTGCACTCATTTTTGCCTTCTGGGCGTTGCTGTTGATTCTAGCTTCCACAGTTGCCATGACCTACATCGTTCCAGGGCAGACTCACCAGTCTGCCTATGGTGATGACTGGAACGATCTGGGTTCTTTCAGGACCGATATCAACAACATGGGAATCGAGACTACGGCTCTGGTATCAAGCCCTCTTCTACTAAGTGAGATTGACCATCCCGAGGAAGCCATATTCATCGTCTCAGGGGTGGAGCGCGATACTATTTCCCTGCCTCGCTTCACCGGGGACGAGAACATCATCGAGTTTTCGGAAGGAGAGGGTTACACAACCTCAGAGATACTAGCCATCGAGGACTTTGTCGAGAGTGGTGGTACAGTCATGCTGATGGATGACTTCGGATACTCCAGCAATCTCGCTGACCAGTTCGGCCTGCAGTACTCCGGCCACAGACTGTACGATGAGGGCTCGTACGCTACCGAGTTGGGCGCAGACTACATCTGGGTCAATATTGGCTCTGCGTTCAACTTCACCACCAATTCAGGATCCCTCGCGACTATCCATCCCTGTCTGAAAGATCTCGATAACGACGGCGTCATCGACATCCTTGACCCGGAGCCTCTGGATCCGGCGATCTCCGCCTTTGTCTCCGAGGCCGACGCCGGTTTGTGCGCGCACAGATACTCCTCCGAGGGATGGGACTTCTCAGAGAACTATCATCTGTTGACCAACACCCCCTCCGCCTTTGAGAAGGCGACTTCGTACAATCCCGTAGAAAACCGCTACGCCATCGGCAAGTCGACTCTCGACTCTTACCTCGACACGAACGACGATGGCAACTTGACAGTCGGCTTCGAGTCGCTCGGTATCCAAGGTGATGAGCAGGGCCCGTTCGCTATCTACGTCAGATACTGTGAAGATAGGCTGTGCATAGATTCCGACTCCGGAAGAGTCCACTTCGTCGCCGATGGTTCGATTCTCATCAACTCCCTGTACGATCCTGATTCGTTGGGCTCCTTCGCTGCAGGAGGCGGCTCGACTCAGTCCATATCCATTCCCGACACCGACAACCGCAAGTGGGCCCTAGACATCATTGCCGAGTCCTTACTGGTCAACCCCAACTCTACCGAGGCCAGTTCAAACGCCATCGTCATCTTCGATGAGAGTCGTCACCAGCAGCCCACCCTGTTTGGAGACACCTACAATCTGTTGTATTACCTGCTAATCTACTTCACCAACGACTGGATGGCCATGCTGCTGCTATTTCTGACGCTGTTCATAGTCCTCGAGGCAGTCCTTATTCGCAAGGAAGATCCTGAGGACTGGCGGCACGTCTTCCGCATCATCTACTATGGCTTCGGAGACGCCAGACGCTACGAGTACTACCAGCGCCCCGAGAAAATCCGACAGGTCCTGCTCTCGCGTATCCGCAACCTCAACACGTTATCGCGAGAGGAATTTGACGCGCTTCCCGCAGTAGAGTTGCAGCGCATGATTGAGGATCCAATACTCGTAAACTTCATTTTCGAGGACAGACGATACAAGGCTGATGAACTGGTTGGCATAATTAAACGAATAAAGGAGTGGGGCAGAACCGATTCGGAGGCGGAGGCGTAGGTATGTGGACACGCAAAGCATCCTTGATGGTGACCAGTGGCATCAGCCTGATTCTGATCGGGATGATGATATCCAACTTCCAGTTGATGATTGTCGGTCTGACATTCATCTCGTTCCTCGCCATTAATGGGTGGGTCTCGGGGCACTCCGAGCTCGAAGTCACTCGAACCATCAATGGCACCCAGACCAATGCCATCAATGTCTACAAGGGCGACGACGTGGTGGTCGAACTAACGGTCACTAACAACTCCTATCGCAGGACCCAGCAGCTCGAGGTCTTCGACAACGTGCCGCATGAGATGAAGATGCGTACGGGCATCAACCAGATGCGCATGAATCTCGGACCCGGCCAGACTACGCGCATCAAGTATCGTGTCCGTTGCCCACTACGTGGGCACTACACAATCGGCCCGATATCAGTTCGCTACCGCAACGCGTTCAATCTCTATGTCAATGACTCCCAGATTGAGGACCGGACCGACGTGACCGTATTCCCTCAGGTTAGGGAGATTGAGGAGGCGCTGCTGCGCTCCGATGTACCCAAGATGTACACCGGGGCGACCACTCTCAAGACCCCTGGGCAAGGCATGGAGTTCTACTCCCTGCGTGAATATCTGCCAGGCGACGCCTTCCGTTCAATCAATTGGAAGGCGTACGCCAAAACCGGTGAGCTGATGGTCAACGAAAAGACCAGAGACGCGGTCACAGATGTCTTCATCTTCCTAGACACAAGGGATGTCTCGAGAATTGGGACCGTCCTCAAGAATCCACTCGAGATGGGAACTGTCGCAGCCGCTTCGGTCTCGACCTATTTCATCCGACGGCGTGACTCGGTAGCTTTGGTAACCTATGGGGAGAAGATGGAGTACCTGCCGCCGGAGACTGGAGACAAGCAGGACTACAAGGTTTTGAGCAGGCTAGCAGCGGTCGAAGCCAAGGGCTCTATGCCGCTACAGGCGGTAACGAATGCTATGTCCGCGAGGATGAGCAGGGGCTCGCCCGTGTTCATCATTAGCAGTCTTGAGGGTGACGGCACAACTCTACCTGCGATACGCCACCTCGCGGGAAAGGGCCACGAGGTCATCGTACTCTCTCCAAGCAGCATCGACCTCGAGAGACTGGTCAGTCGCATACCCAGGATGTCCTACGAGGTTCTAAAACTGGAGAGACAGAACAGGCTCACCGCGATTTCTGGTTACGGTGCGAAGGTGATTGACTGGATGCCTGATGTCGAACTTTCGCAGGCCCTG
>DAUV01000031.1:0-1092 GCA_002505325.1 Euryarchaeota archaeon UBA623
CGAGCTCTCCAAGGCGGTCGCAGATATCATCGCCAGTGAGGTCAACCCAGTGGTCGCCTCACATGGTGGGCATGTTGACCTGATAGGAGTAGACGACGGCAAAGCAATTATCGCCTTTGGAGGTGGATGTCAAGGCTGCGGCATGGTGGATGTGACCCTCAAACAGGGGGTCGAGGTCATGATTAAGGACAGCGTTCCAGGAATTTCAGAAGTTGTCGACGCCACTGATCACGCTGCAGGTACAAATCCATTCTACTAGCATCAGCGGACCATTGGGACGTCATCATCGTCATCTTCCGAATCGGGGGCAGGCAGCGCCATCGCCTGGGCCCTCTCGAATGCCTCTCTGACTCTCTCCTCGATGTTTCGCGCGTCATCGAGCAACCCCTGCACGGGAATTTCACGGTCCATCAGTTCGCTCAGGCCTTCTACGGCAATCAATGCGGCTCTGGCGTCTGGATACATTGGGTTGCACTCAGCAAGCAAGGCCGTCACGTCCAATCCTCTGCGCTCGCCTTCTGCAATCAGATAACCGGCGATACCAGCCACGATACCTTGCTGGATTTTCTGAATACCAGCATTGTCAAGTTGTTCGCGACTCATCCGTGTAGATGCAACACCCCACAAATCACTGTCCTCTTTGATGCCCAAATCGTTGCTGACTACACCGTCGATAACAATCAGGCGATCAAAACCACCTTTGGTGAACCACTCCATGACGGTCTCACCAAAATATACGTCGTTATCGCTGGGGAACTGTATCTCTGCTGTGAACACGCCAATGTTGTCCCCTTGATACACTCTAACAGGGTGTTTAGGAACCGAGTCGTGGATTAGTGCGATGGCGGGGAACTTCGGGTGCATCACCGTGCCCATCGGACTGAGCTCTAAGGTCTGGATGAGATGAGAGGTAGCGATGACCCCCACAGAACCGACAGTGGAGAACCCACAGATTGCGGTACCACCCAAGCGGTTCGGGTCCGCATCAGCATGTAGTACGAGAGGATATGCGCCGCTCGAGTACTCGTCCATAGACTGCCCCCCCAATCGAGGATTATTGAATCCCACGATGAAGAGATGTCGATAATGCCC
>DAUV01000031.1:1486-2960 GCA_002505325.1 Euryarchaeota archaeon UBA623
CCTGTATGACCGGAGTTAGTAGCAGTGGAGTGGGTAGAATCTACATCAAGGCTGGATCTGAAGAGATTGACCTCTCAGGCTCAGCCCGCGAAGTCAATGACGCTTGGCTCAATATCACCAAGCAGGACACTTGGCAATCTACTCTCTCAAGGATTCGTTTAGCTAGACAGGAGGCCCTCGAGCGGGCTCGCGAAGTAGCGCTCAAATCGGGCATCCCGGAGCGTGGATCTGCATTTAGACGCCTCATGGACACTTGTGGTATTGACAAAAAGAGCGACGTGATACTCGCAGCCATCCATTACCTAAGGTCTGTTGAGAAGGAGTCCGACACACCTCCTAGAGATATCAAGAGACTGATAGTTCAGAGTGAGAAGTGGGATGAGGAGGAGGTTGAGAAGTGGAACATGTCGCTGTACATCAACAGAATGCTGGAGGAGGGGAAGACGCTACTCGAGTACCCCGGCGATAAACCAGCGAAGAATCGTTTCGTAGTACTAACTGATGCTGGTCTCGACCATCTTGAGAACATGTCGCTGTGAGTTGAGCCTGTGACTGAATCCGCTAAGGATCTGTCTTACACCTCACATGTGGGTCAGGATATGCGAGAGGTCAATCTCTCAGGCGCTGATTTGCGGCGCGCCATCTTCGATGGCGCTGACCTCGAGAAGGCAAACCTATCAGGCAGCGATCTGCGTGATGCCTCGCTGAAGCGGGCCAATCTGAAGATGGCGGCACTGGATGGCGCCGACCTGCGAGGGGCGCGGTTGATTAAGGCCAATCTGGGACTCTCTAACTTGCAAGGAGCTCGTCTTGATGGCGCCGATATGAGGGGAATTCGTGGTAAGTATGCCGTCTGGCGTGATGCCAACTGGTGGGATGCGACTATGGATGAATCATTGAGTAAGGCACTCGCCAAGAAGTGGCCGAGAAAGTAGTCATTATGGGGCCATCTTGGCAAGGCCATCTCGCATCCAATCGGGAACTCTGACTTTCTCCTTGACATTGTTCATATCGACACATACTGTGACCTGATCAGAGGTCCAGCACAGCACATTGTCCTGATTTCTGAACTCGTAACGCCACGAGATAGACGTATTGCCAATACTTGGGACTGTTATGGTGCAGTGCACGGTGTCACCATAGGCTAGAGGGTGAAGGAACTGAGCGTCGCTATGAACTAGGGGGAATCCAAGGCCATGCTCGTGCAAGATAACGTTGTAGTGCATACCACATGAGTGCTCCCATGACTCCTCATAGAATCGATGAGCGAGGTCCCAGAACTGAGGATAGTAGATGATTCGAGCTAGGTCTACCATTGGGAAGTCGACACGCCGCTGCGAGGTGAATGCCATGTTGTAGCCTCGAGGGGCTGGTGCTTGAACGCTCCCTTACCATAGTGGCGGACCCACCGCGATTCGAACACGGGTTTCCAGCTCCGGAGGCTAGAGTGATATCCAGGCTACACTATGGGTCC
>DAUV01000057.1:0-920 GCA_002505325.1 Euryarchaeota archaeon UBA623
TCCGCGGCGTCCTCGGCCTCCTTACGGCGTCGCAGAATCTCAGGACGTGATTCGATGAGTAGAATATCCTCGAGGATATGTTGCTGCTTCCAGTATTCACCGAACTCTGGAGCGGCGTAGAACGCTATTACTAACCCACCGATGAAGGCCAGCCAACTCCATGGAACCAGATACTCGACCTCCGGGTCACTATGGCCATCTAGAACGAACAGGAAGACGAAACCCCAGACTAGGCTGGAGACGGAAATAATCGTTGAATAGGCGATTATCTGGTAGTGGCGGTCGCTCTGGCTCTCCCACCAACGACCAAACGGCCCCAGTCTGGCATTGCCTCGACGCGCCATCTCCCTCGACGCGGGGTCATGCTCTCACGATTAGTGCCTTCCGACGAGGCGTTTGTCTCTGGAAGAGCTCTGCGGGACAGTCCGGAGTACGAAATCCGATTGTTTCATGAATGGAAAGCGCCGCTTCATAGCGATGAAGAGTCTCTGGGTGGCCCTACTGATGGTTTGCAGCCTGTTCGGACCTGGATGCTTCAGTCCTGAAGGACCACGGGATTTAGATCCAGACGCTGACGAAGATGGGGACCGACTTCCGAATGGGTGGGAGGAGGAACACGGACTCGACCCCCTGAATGGTAGTGATGGGATTGTCTGCCATGGTATGGCAGATTACTGCCTGCGGAGTTACGATAACTTCACCTTCCCAGAGACTCACAACTCGTTCGCTACTATAGAGGACGGTGCATGGATGGCGATGAACCACTATACTGGACTACAAGCGCAGTGGGACGGCGGGATTCGTGCATACATGCTCGATACTCATCACTTGTCCAAAGAAGATACTGACGTCGAGGATGTACGATTCTGCCATGGTGACCCGGATTCCACCTTCCTACACCCATGCATATATTCCGAGGT
>DAUV01000057.1:1338-5590 GCA_002505325.1 Euryarchaeota archaeon UBA623
GAGAACTATGTTCCTGGAGAACATCTCGAAGTGCTGTTCAACCAGACCGGTATGCTTGACAGGGTATTCGTGCACCAACCCGGGCAGCCTTGGCCGAGCATCGGGGAAATGGTGCTCAACGGTACCGATCTTGTGGTCTACTGGGACTACCAGTACGACGAGAAGTTTCCTTGGCTACACCACGCTTGGACTCATAGTTGGGATACACCGTATGGCGAGCAGGAGCAAGATGAGATGTCTTGCAGAGTCGGTAGGGGCGACGGAATCCAACCAGTCTGGCATCTGAACAACTGGCTGTCGAGCACCTTTGGTTTGGCCGATCCGGTCAGAGCTGGACAGGTCAATGACTACGACACACTGCTAGAGAGGGCTCTGGGGTGCTGGGAGGAGGTCGGTGACAGGCCCACTTTCATCGCCGTCGACTACTGGGAGGATGGCGAGGTAACGAACGTGACGATTACGCTGAACAAGATGCCTGACTGGTCAGGAGAAGTTCCCGAACATCCCTGATTCGAGTCATGACGCAATACCTATGCGCGTCAGACCCAACGGAGGAGGTATGCTGGTAGGGCTGACTGGGAGGTACGCCTCTGGCAAGACCACTGTGTTGCAGTGGTTCGCCAGCAGAGGGGTGCGGACGATGTCATGCTCCGACTCCATCAGGAGGTGGCTATCTGAGGAGGGAATCGAGGAAAGTAGAGATGCTCTCATTGAAGGAGGACGTGAATTGAGGCGACGTGGTGGAGCTGGAATCCTCGCCGAGATGCTGCTCGATGAGCTGTCAGGGGATGACGCTGTCATCGACTCAATACGAACCCCCGGTGAAGTCGAGGCCTTGAGGGTTCGAGACGACTTCGTGCTCATCGAAATTCTGGCCGGAACCGATTCACGATGGCAGCGCTCTCAGAATCGGGCTCGTCCGGGTGATCCGTCTGACAGAGCCACCTTCATCTCACAGGAAAAATCGGAAGAGGTTGCTCTCGATACTGCCGGGCAAGCTCTGGTAGCAACAGCAGAACTTGCTGATCTGGTCCTTTTCAACAACGGCTCTGTAGAAGATCTGCACGACGATCTAGAAGATCTAATCGAAAGGTTAACCTAGGCCTGTCTGACTGTAATCCCAGCCTCTTGCATCATCCCCATAGCGATGCCAAAGTCCTCAGTCCAGCGCTCAGGTATCTCAATGTCTGCAGGGTAAACCACTTCAGAAACTCCTGCTTGTATGAGAGAGCGTGTACAGCGTGTGCACGGAGGCCAAGTAACATACGCGGTGTTCCCCTTGAGAGAGACACCGGTCCTCGCTGCATGCATTATGGCATTCTCCTCAGCGTGGCATATCAGTGGGTACTTCTGCTCACGGTCCGCGAGTCTCTCAGCATCGTCCTCGATGCCACGCGGGAAACCGTTGAATCCGGTTGAACGGATTTCCCTGTCCTCACCGACCACAACGCACCCGACCTTGGTCGAGGGATCCTTGCTCCAAGCTGAGATGTGCGTCGCCAAATCGAGGAATCTTCTGTCCCACTTCTCACTCATTTCTACACCTATCTAAACGTCATTATCCGGTTGGTCCTCGGTCAGACTTGGGTCGTATCCTTCCCATAATTTCGGATTTGAGTAGCAGTCGGGGTCGCCTTCATCGGCTTGACCGCCGTTGTCATTGTCAATCCCGTCTCCGCAGTTCCCACCTCCGCTATCGCCACTCTTGAGTAACAACTGGTCTACCCCTCCGGAGGAAACTACTGCAATCAGGATGCCCAAAAGAACCAGCGTGAGGGAAATCAGGATGACTTTAGACGCAGAGTCCTTCGACTCCACTACGACCCTGACTTCGACCTTGTCTTCCTTATCCTCGGACATGTGATGCGAGCATCTCAGCAAGTCATCATACTTGGGTTCTTAGTGGGCAGTCAACTCGTTCCAGAGGTCCAATCCGTCCCTATCGACCACGTATCCGAGAAGGTCTCCGATGAGGTAGACGCTTCCAATGACTAGCAGTTCGCACTTGAGTTCCCTCGCCATTGCCCCTGCCATCTCGAAGGCCTTCCCTGGGTCTCTCTCCACTGCTTTGAGAATGTGTCCCGCCTCCATGTTCTCCATCATTGCAGACATTTCTTCGACGCTGACAGCGGGGTTCCTGCCGCTCGTCGGTTCAGTGAAGACGATTTGCGGGAACTTGTCGTCCTTGCAAATCTCGGCAACGACCGGTTCCAGCGTGGTCCTAAGGTCGGTCTTCTGGCTCATGCCAAGAAGGACCACACTGGGACTGAGTACCTCTGCGAGGTCGTTCGCGAGGCTCTCAGCGTTGTGAGCAGCGCTCAGCCGGGTCACCACGCCGTCGATCCAGTTCTCACCATAACCCTCCGAACGACCGGGCCAGACGCAGTCTTCCGTTGGGGCCTCCCACCCCAAATACTTGGCAGCGGCCTCGATCATTTGGGTGTGACTCGACCACGTCGAACCGATATGGGAACTGGGCAACCAAGACAAGTCGTCCCCTGCTGTCTGCTCGATGACTCGCCTGACCAGTGAGTCGTCGTGCTGCAGTGCTATGAGGGGAACTCCGGGCCGGTGTATGGCCGCCTTCTCGGTAGCTATCTCGGCCAGAGTTTCGCCTAGAAACTCGCTGTGCTCCTTCGAGATAGTGGTCAGGATGCAAAGATCGGCCTTGACCAGCCTAGTCGCATCGAGCCGTCCTCCCAACCCGGTCTCGATGATGCCTCGCTCGACACCGGCCTCGCTAAAGGCGAGCATTGCAACAAGGAAGGTTGTCTCGAAATAGGTCGGGCTGCACTCCGGCTCTATCTCGGCAGCATCCCTAACCGAACCGAGCAATCTGTCGAATGTCTCAGTTGAAATCGGTCTGCCGTTGATTCTGATTCTCTCCTCGACGGTCACCAGATGAGGTGAGGTGAACAGTCCAGTAGTGAGGTCACTGGCACAGGCTGCGGCAGAAAGCTGGACGCAAACAGAGCCTTTTCCGTTGCTGCCAGCAACGTGGATGGAAGGAAAATCGAGATGTGGATTTCCCAGTCTGGAGAGTAGTGTCGCGCAGTTCTCCAAGCCCAGTTTAACGCCCATCGACATCCGTTCGTCGAGCCAGTCTCGAACGCTCATTCGAATTCCCCACTCCCAAGTATCGCCCGGGCGCGAACGGGTCAAGGTGATATGGCCCTTGAAGTTCGTGGGAGCATGGACGGAAGCGAGCCTGCCAACGTGCTAGAGGTAATGCGTCAGCAGTGGGCCTCTATGTTGAGCATGGGGGGCATGTTCGTCGGTACGATTCTGTTGGGCCTCAGCATCCAGCCGATTTACAATGTTGACGAAGTCAGAGCCTTCGGAGGCGAGGGTGCGTCCAAAGGCGGCTATATCGCCTTGGAACTGTTATTCATCATGATTTTCACAGTGCTAATTATCTGGTTGGCGCGAAAGGGCCTAGATTTCGCAATCAAAGCTATTGTGATGTTAGCTTTAGGAATGAGTCTCTTCTACATCGTGATGCCATACGTATGGTTGTTATTCAACATACTAGGAATCTCATCTAACGATCTAATCTTAGGTTCTTCAATAGCAATTTGCATATCTCTAATGGCGATATTGGTAAAATATCCAGAGTGGTATGTAGTCAACACCGTCGGGGTACTCGTCGGTGCCGGAGTCATCACGTTGATTGGGGTTTCATTTGTTCCCGTACTCATCATCGCGTTCATGCTCGCTGCGGCGGTATACGACCACTGGGCAGTCAACAGCAGCAAGCACATGCTCGAACTGGCTGACACGATGATCAAGAACAAACTCCCAGTGCTGTTGGTCGCCCCTAAGGGGAGGGGTTATTCCTTCATTGAGGAAGATGATCAAGTGATGCGTAGTGAGACGCCTGAGGAAATGGATTGGGATGACCCAGCCCCTCACATCAAGCCGAAGAGCGGTGGCAGGGATGCCCTGTTCATGGGTTTGGGCGATGTCATATTCCCGGGAATGCTGGTAATCTCATCTGTATCCTTCCTACCTGAATGGGGACCCGAAATCGGGACAATCTTCGGTACCATGCACGCGGGCCCTCTCGCTGTCGGTCTAGGTACACTGTTCGGGGGTCTGTGCGGCTATGTGGCACTGATGACTCAGGTCGCCCGGGGCGAGGCACAGGCCGGACTGCCGCTACTCAACGGCGGCAGCATCCTCGGCTACCTGATATCGGGAGCTATTGCGGTCGGCCCAGCCGCCCTATGGCAAGACATCTCGTTCCTGTGAG
>DAUV01000057.1:5985-6672 GCA_002505325.1 Euryarchaeota archaeon UBA623
ATGTTCAGAGAGCATTCTGACGTCATCAGGGCTGACCATGACAGACGTGGCTTGACGCACGAGAGCATTGACGAGGTCATTCGCCTCGATGAGGAATGGCGCAAGGCTAGGTATGATGCTGACCAACTCAGAAAGGCCCGCAACGAAGCTGCTAGGGGCATCGCTGAGGCAAAGAAATCGGGTGATTCGTCGGCTGCTGATGCGATACTGACCGAAGTAGCCGACATTGGCGCTCAGATTGACAAGTTGGCGGAGCATTCAGACGAGTGCCTAGCGCAGCGCGACGCCTTGAGGATGAGAATTCCCAACATCCTGCACGCTGAGGTGCCAATAGGCGAGGACGACCAGAAAAACACCCTGCACAGTATGCACGGCGAGAAGGTCGAACTGAGTTTCAAGCCGCGTAACCACAATGATCTGATTGAGATGAACGGTTGGGTTGACCAAGCGCGTGGAGCCAAAGTCGCTGGCAGCCGCTTCTACTTCATGCAGGGCGACTTAGCTAGACTAGAGATGGCACTACAGCAGTACGGCGCTGATTTCTTGATAAGTAGGGACTACACACTCGTACAACCTCCTCTGATGATGAATCGGGACGCCTACGAAGGTGTCACCGACCTAGCAGATTTTGAGACTGTGATGTACGGCATAGAACCAGACAATTACTACCTCATCGCTACCAGTGAG
>DAUV01000057.1:6968-31291 GCA_002505325.1 Euryarchaeota archaeon UBA623
TGAGCCTGACAAATACTACCTCATCGCTACCAGTGAGCATCCTCTCACTGCAATGCGGATGGACGAGATAATCGAGCCCAGCGAACTGCCGATAAGATTGGTCGGAATCTCAGCGTGTTTCCGTCGCGAAGTTGGTGCGCACGGGTTGTCTGACCGCGGTATATGGAGAGTTCACCAGTTCACCAAAGTAGAGCAGATTGTAATCTGCCATCCGGACGACTCTTGGGGCCATCACGAGGAACTGTTGGGGAATGCAGTGGATCTGTGGGACAGTCTTGGACTGCATTACAGAGTTGTGAACATCTGCACAGGTGATATGGGCACAGTGGCGGCGAGGAAGTACGACCTCGAGGCGTGGTTGCCCGGAGCTGGGGACTACAAGGAGGTTGTCTCGTGCTCGAACTGTACCGACTACCAGGCCAATCGTCTGCGCATGAGGTATAGGACCACTGAGGGCAACGAGACGGTGCACACGTTGAACTCTACGGCGATAGCAACCAGCAGGGCACTAGTCGCGATATTGGAGCAAAATCAGATGAAAGATGGGCGCGTCAGTGTTCCTGAGGCGCTCAGGCCCTATATGGGTGGGCAAGAAGTCCTAGAGCCGCTTCACTGAGCCGTCGCTTCACTGCGGCGCTTCATCCTGACAAGCAGTGCCACCACCAGTATCACGACGAAGGCTGAGATAAACGGTATCAGAATAGCGATTAGTGTGAGAGCCACGCTGGCGATGTTCTCACCTGTGGCAACAGCAGGGTTGCCTAATCCAAAGGTGAAGGTCGAACTTAGGCTGCGAGTCGCGACTGTAGCTGACTGGATAGTGGCAGCCACACCACCACCGGCAACAATGGCTACCGCCCACTGGAAGATGGGTTCGGACCCCTCGAGAACTATTGCCGTCATCACTACTCCAGCAAGGATAGAAGCAGGTGTCGCTATAGTGTCGAGAGCATTGTCTATCCACGGTGCGTAGTAGCCCGCGAATTCGGCCGCGGTGGCTATTCCTAGGACTATGATGGCAAGCGTGGAAGTGAAGAATTCGAACTGAGTTCCTACAAGATCAAGTTCGAGGAACCAGACAATGTCAAGGCGTGCCGCTACAGACAGCAAAAATGGTGGCAAGAATACCCTGAATCCCGATGCTGCTGCTAGGCTTATCCCCATCAAGGTGGCCATGATTACGGTAACCGCCTCCATGTACATCCGACCCCGGAGCTCGATATTAACCCAGACCCGTCCTTAATCACCGATTTCAACGAGTGTTGCTCCCATCTCTACTCGGTCGCCCACTGAATAGTGCAGCTTGGTAATCTCACCCGCTGTGGGGGCCTGTATCCTATGCTCCATCTTCATCGCCTCCATGACCACTAGAGTCTGTCCCTCACGGACTCTCTGACCCTGCTTAACAAGGACCTCTAGGATTGTACCCGGCATCGGCGCTGATAGACCACCTTCAACAGATTCGTCCTCAGCACTGCCGGGCTCGTGCATGCGCACCACATGGATTCGTCCGTCAAGATGAATCCACCAGTCATCTCCAAGTTTGGCAACGTGTGCTAGGTGCAGTGCTCCATCAATCTCAACCCTGAGTCGCCCATGCTGATTTACACGCGAGATGCTAACATCTGGGGGATTAACGGCGATGCCATTGAGATTCAAGGAAGAAATACTCAGGAATCCTTCTGAATCCGATACACTAGCGGTGTAACGCCCTGTGCCCTCTGCTATGCTCCACTCCATATTACACCTCAAGGAAATGACCTCGTCAGAGTCCTGAACGGATCTCCGGGATGACCTGTATGCTCGTCTAATGCCCTCATTCCGCCATCAGATGAGTCTCGCTCAAGTCCGAGTCTTTGGGCTGCGCAGGCAACGGCCACTAAGACCGTAGGCTCGACTTCGGTATGTGAGAATCCAGAAATGTCGGAGGAGTCGAGGAAATCAGTCGTCACACTGCCAGTGGTGAAAACTTGGTGTGCAGCGGCATCTCTCAGGAAACCGATGTTGGTCGTTACTCCAAGAGCGATGAGGTCGGACAAGGCTGTATCGAGCCTTCTCAAAGCTGCTCTGCGCGTCGGCGCGTGAACGATTAGTTTGGCAAGCATAGGGTCGAAATCGATAGTGATGGCATCCCCCTGCCTCACCCCTGAGTCAACCCTGATTCCAGGGCCTTGCGGGGTCTTCCATGTCGCAAGGCGTCCAACGCAAGGCAGGAAGCCGCGAGATGCGTCTTCAGCGTATACGCGCGCTTCGATTGCGTGTCCACTTAGGCCTACATCTGCCTGAATTATTCCTAGAGGCAAGCCGGCAGCGACCTCAAACTGCTTGAGGACTAAGTCAATGCCAGTGGTCATCTCGGTGACAGGATGCTCGACCTGCAATCGAGTGTTCATCTCAAGAAAGTAGAACTCACCCCTTGAGGATAACAGGAACTCAACTGTGCCAGCCCCTTCGTAACCGACAGATTCTGCAGCCTTGACGGCGGCGGCTCCCATGGCCTGACGGAGTTCTGGATTTACAGCAGGAGAAGGGGCCTCCTCGATTACCTTCTGGTGCCTGCGCTGAAGAGAGCAGTCTCTCTCATTGAGGTGGATACAGTTGCCGTGCGAGTCGGCTAGAATCTGGACTTCAATGTGCCTCGCGCCGGTGAGTAGACTTTCGACATAGATGGTGCCGTCACCGAATGCTGTTGAAGCCTCACGCGAGGCAGCCTCGTACTCGATTCTGAGCATCTTTGGTTCCTGCACTGCACGCATTCCCTTTCCTCCCCCTCCGGCACTGGCCTTGAGTAACAGAGGATATCCCACTCTAGCAGCACATGCTGCCAATGCTCCGAGGTGGTCTGCTCCATCAGGCACGGTCAGTTCCTCACCCGGGATTACCGGTACGCCTGACTCAATCATCTGAATTCTTGCTGATATCTTGTCACCCATTGTCGAGATAGCCTTTGCCGGAGGGCCAATCCAAACCAGTCCAGCGTCGGTAACAGCGATGGCGAAGTCGCTTCGCTCGGACAGGAAGCCATAGCCGGGATGAATTGCATCAGCGCCGCTGCTAAGGGCAGCGGAGATGATAGCCTCTGAGTTCAGATAGGTATCAGCGAGTGCTTCGCCAGAAAGGTGGACCGCCTCATCGGCCGCCTCGGCATGGAGTGATCCTGCGTCGGCGTCCGAGTACACGGCGACGCTTCCGAGACCGGCTTCTCTGGCGGCTTGAATCACCCTGACCGCTATTTCGCCCCTGTTTGCAACCAACACAGTGGAGAATGGTCGAGGAGCTTTGCTGAATGGGCCTACTGTCATTCTCAACCGTCCTGATCTTCCGGAGACCAGGCCGGTGGTCGGCGGTCGAGGAATGCTGACAGCCCCTCTTGACCCTCGGGTGATCCTCTCATCTCGCTAGTCTTGTCCAGCGTCCACCGACGCAGGTCCTCATCAGTGCCGCGCCAGTTATCGAGTGTCTGAGTGAGGCTCTTGGCCTCGGTGACTGCCACTGGACCAGTACTCATGACTGTCGCAATAGTAGCGTCGACCATCTCTGCCGTCTCATCCAATGAGGTGGATACTTGATCAGCCATACCGATGTTCAACGCCTCATGCCCGTCGAAGCGCCCCGCGAGCATAGTGAGTCGGCGGAACTGAGCACTGCCCACACGACGGTAGACGTATGGTCCAATCACCGCTGGTAGAATACCCAACTTCGCCTCAGACAGAGCGATCCTAGAACTGTCTAGGGCGATGACATGGTCTGAACAGGCAATGAGTCCGGCGCCACCTCCAAGTGCAACACCCTGAACTGCTGAGATAGTAAAACAAGGATGTGCCCACAGACTGTTGAACAAGCGATCAAGGCGTTCGGAGCCAACACGGTTCTCTTCAGGACTTTTGACCCCGGCATCGCGCATCATGTTAATGTCGGCTCCTGCGCAGAAGTGTCGACCTGCACCTCGAAGGACCAGTACTCGAAGATACTCGGCGCCGTCATGGTCGCGTAAAGAACCAGTTCTACCAACCGCGCGGTGAGAGGTCCAATCTAGAATATCGATGATTTCGGAGATTAGTTGCACATTGAGAGCATTGTAGACGTCGCTTCGTTCCAGAGTGAGGGTGGCGACTGAGGCATTGATGCTCAAAGAGCAGAGTTCCGTGGAGGGTTTTACATCGCTCATTCTCATCTTATCACATCCTGAAAACGCCATAGTCTTGGTCCGGCATAGAGGCATTTAGGCTGGCAGATATGCAAAGTCCGAGCACATCGCGAGTATCTCGCGGATCGATTACCCCGTCGTCCCAGAGTCTAGCTGTAGAGTAGTATGGATTGCTCTCGCTCTCGTACTTCTCGCGTATCTCGTCGGGATTAGCTTTACCCACTGAGGAGAGTACACTGGCGGCCTGTTCACCGCCCATCACGGATATTCTTGCATTGGGCCACATGAAAAGGAAGCGTGGGTCGTAGGCGCGCCCGCACATGCCGTAGTTGCCAGCTCCGTGCGAACCACCGATGATGACTGTGAACTTCGGGACAGGTACGCAAGAAACTGCTGTGACGAGTTTGGCGCCGTCCTTGGCGATACCGCCGGCCTCAGCATCACGCCCAACCATGAAGCCTGAGATATTCTGCAGGAATACCAACGGAATACCACGCTGGCCGCATAGTTCAACAAAGTGGGTGCCTTTCAGTGCCGACTCCGAGAACAGAATGCCGTTGTTGGCGACGATACCGACCGGATAGCCGTGAATCCTAGCGAAACCGCAGACCAGTGTGTTACCATAGCGTTGCTTGAACTCGTGGAAGCGCGAGCCGTCCACAACCCTTGCTATGACCTCTCTGACATCGTAGGGAGTACGGTTGTCAGTGGGTATGATTCCCATCAGGTCCTGCGGGTCGTGTGCAGGCTCTTCTGGCTGCGAGGTGTCGAGCCTATGTTTGGGATTGACGTTTAGGTTCTCAACCACACTACGCACCATTCTGAGAGCTTCAACTTCGTCTTCAGCAAAGTGATCGGCCACTCCCGACTCTCTGGTGTGCAGATCGGCTCCACCAAGATCTTCCGCCGAGACTTCCTCCCCTGTAGCTGACTTAACTAGAGGAGGACCGGCGAGGAATATGGTGCCGTTACCTTTGACGATAATTGACTCGTCGGACATCGCTGGGATGTAGGCACCGCCAGCGGTACACGAACCCAACACGGCGGCAACCTGCGGAATCCCCTTACTCGATAGGATTGCCTGATTGCGGAAGATACGTCCGAAGTGTAGTTTGTCCGGGAAGACTTCGTCCTGCATGGGAAGGAAAGCTCCCCCAGAGTCCACAAGATAGATGCAGGGCAGATTGTTCTCCTCGGCTATCTCCTGGGCTCTTACATGCTTCTTGACCGTCATCGGGTAATACGAGCCTCCTTTGACAGTGGCGTCGTTGGCCACGAAAATGCACTCCTTGCCATGCACCACGCCGATGCCAGTGATGATCCCGGCGGAGTGAGCTCTACCGTCGTACAGTCCATTAGCGGCTAGTGTCGAAAGTTCGAGGAATGGAGTCGCGGCGTCGCAGATTTCCGATATGCGCTCCCTCGGCAAACTCTTGCCGCGCTCTCGATGCCGTTCGACGTACTTTCCCCCTCCTCCCTCTTTGGCAGCATCCACTCTGATCCTTAGAGCTTCGACCAGAGCTAAGTTAGCCTCTGTGCGGGACTCGAAATCTTCGCCTCCTCGGTCGATGCGGGTGGTCAGTCGATCCATGTCCCTCAGTCCCCTCAGACGGCGAGCGAGCCTTCAATTGAATGGCCTCGACATCGTAGATGTCGAATTTAGACGCCAATTGCGAGCCTTCCGACGTCCCTCAGTCCCGGAGCCATACCGACAGTTAGGATGGCCATAGCAATGAGTATTCTGAGGTGCTGCTGACGATGCTCGAAGTTGGCTATTGCGAAGAAGTACCAAATTAGCCCACCGAGAGCCAGTTTGACTACTGTGAACCCATATGCATTGCCGAAGAATTCGATAATCTCAGCTGAGAACAAGTGCTTCTCGGAGTATCCGAAGGCCTCTATTCCAATTCCCGTGGCGAGTCCATCTAGCAATTGCCCGGCGACAGCAAGCGAAACCACCGGAGAAGCCAACACCGCCTTTTTCCTAAGGCTCTCGATGAGATTCTTGTCAGATGATTCTAGATTTTCATACTCCTCCTCTGTCATCCCCGGAGGCAATATGCCAGCGACGAAGCCGTGCTCGGCCAATTCGCTAGCTGCTGAAAGACCGGTCTGGTGCATCTGGTAGGCGAGCACTGCCGGCGCACCGATGACTACTGCCAACGGCCAGAGTGTGACTTGGTGGGGGTTGCTGATGCCAAACGAAAGCAGAGGTCCAAGAAGCGCGATTGATCCTCCAAGACCGACTATGAAGACACAGCGCTGGACCAGTGTGAAGCCGAATAACGGTCTGTTGATTATCAGAGCAGGTACTAGCAGGGCGGTGATGAAGCACACCAGCATTGCGGTATCGTCAAAGCCTGTAGAAGAAGTGACTGAGCCGGCATCGATAGAAGTGTAGTAGATAACAATCTGAGCGAGGATAAGAATCGTCGCAGCGCTGTCAACCTTGGATATCATGTCCTCTTCAGATTTGGAATCGCTGTGAGAGATTAGGTATCCGAAAGCCCCAGCGATGACGACCCAGGCTGCTGTTTGGAAGTGGATGCCGGGGCTGACGAAGTAGGGCTCAAGCGAGCTGTCGAACATGCTGGCGTCCTCCACGACCTCGCCAAGGGCAGCCCAGAATACGTAGGGCAGCAACGCCAGTATCATAGCATCGCTGTGGTCTATCCCAAGATGACGGAGCCAAGCTGCGAGGGCGACGGCGAACAAAGCAAGCACTATTGCGTAGGTCATGGTGTTAGCTAGGTTGTATCCGGCATCGTTGCTAGACTCGTTCAACACCGGATTGAGGTAGTATTCGTATAGAAAATCAGTCAGAGGGTTTTCCACACTTAGGAAATTCAGTGCGACACCACTGAAGACCAGTCCAGCGACGAGAAGTAGGGCTTTGGTGGCCCACTCCTCGTAGTCATACATCTCCTCAAGAGGATTAGACACAGTATTCCGTGAAGCGTGCTACGCTTATGCATGGCGGTGTGAGTCACTCTTCCTCGTAGACAATTTCTTCATCATCTTCGAGATCCAACATACTGCTGACTTCCTCTTCCTCATCGGGGTCGACCTGTGAGTCCCTGTAACGACGCTCTCTGCGTCTACGCGCCTCTGCTAGCCCCGGGACCAATGTTTCGAAGGTGGATGAGTCATCAGAACTTTGTTCCTCGTAACTCTCAAGCCTGCGTGAGCGTAGCCTCTGTCGCTTACGATCTTGCTCGAGTCCGTGTAAAATAGTGCTGTGCTCAGAGCCGCGAAGTATTCCTTCAATTGCGGGTGCAGCCAGAGCGAGTCCGTCCTCATCTCCGATGACCAGTACAGTAGATCCGTATATCGCCATCTCACAGTGGGAGATTTCCTCTATCAGGCTGCGGATACGGCCATTCCTGCCAATCAGTCTGCTCCTCATCCTACGAGTTTGATTGGGCTGCCTGCCGGCCCACTCACGAATGTCGTACATCTTGAGAAATACTTCGTCCTGAATCAACTGCACGGCTCGCTTAGGAGCCAGTCCACGACCGATGGCCACTATGACATCGGGCATCTTCATGCGGACAATTGGGTCTGCACCTTCATCACCCCAATCTGCCATCACTTCACCGCTCTTCGAGTCAATCTCGAGGGTCGCCCCACAAGCCTCCTCAAGCATGCGACGGGTCTCACCGCCCTTGCCTATCAGCACGGCAATGCGGTCCTGCGGGATGCGTGCCAGATACTCCACGACTGCGGCCGACCCGCCGCCCTGCTTTAATCTCCGCCCGAGAGTGAAGGGAGGGAGGGAACCGGGTCGTCGAGCACTCTAGCTAGACTTTCGGCTAGGTCGACGTTGTGCCCCTGTCGATTTATCCAATCAACTAGTTTGGTCACGTCCCTAATCAGGAACTCCTCTGAACTGGGGTGCTGCCGGGTTACGCTCTGACCAACATCGATGATCCATGGCTCTCCGTCGAGCCAGAGGATGTTGTATTCGCTGAAGTCGGCGTGTACGAGTTCACATGTCTGCCAGTTAATCGCTACGAACTCGAGCAGATCCTCGAAGAGCTCGTATGGCTTATCGATGGTGATGTCCTTGAGTCTGGGGCTGGCGCCCCTCTCGTCGCCGATATATTCCATTACGAGGACATTCTTCAGACTGTCAATCGGTTCCGGGACCCGTAGTCCATTCTTACGCATGCGCTTGAGATTTCGTAGCTCCTTACGTACCCAGATATTCACTAGTTCGCGGTGCCTGCGTGACAGACCTGAGAACCTTGGGTCGCCATCGATGTACTTCGCCAGACCCTTGAATACCGCATTGGTTGTGTGGAATATCTTGACGGCCACTGGACCATGATTAGTGGTAGCATGGAAAACATGCGCCTCCTTTCCCCTGGCAATTGGGTAGTCAATTGTCTCAATCTTTCCCTTCTGCATCAGCTTGTGTACCGCCAGCAGAGTAGAGCGGTCGAAGACCTGATCAAAGACTCGTCTGTCGACCCACTCGTATCGCCCCTTCCCGAGAACTCCTTGCAGGCCATCCTCAATCTCATCGAACATTCGCTTGAAGCGCGGCTCGGACATCCAGTCGTGCTTCTTCTCCGCTCGCATCAGGGCGTCGAGTTCTGGAAGGTCGTCCATCTCATCCGACATGCTCTCACCCAAAGAACGAATCTATGTCATCCTCAGGAGATTGGGTCGGAGTGGTTTCGGGTTCGGACTCAATGGTTTCCGGGACCTGTGGTTCGGACTCATTCTCAGGCGATTCATCCTCGGCCGTAGTCTCGATTTCAATTCCTTCTACTTCCTCAAGATTGGACATGCCAAACAAATCCACAATCTCGGGGAGCACTCCCTTCCTAGAGAGGTAAAGGGACTGAGTCTTGGTGTAGCGCATACAAACGTTGGCCTTCTCATCTTGGAAGTCCCACGGCTGGACCACGATGAGGTCGCCCTCACGTACCCACTGCCGACGTCGCATCTTGCCTGGGATGCGAGCGAGGCGGCTATCGCCATCCTCACAGACTGCTCTGACCCTGCGGCCACCGAGAATCTGATCGGCGATTGCGAACATCTCGTTCACCTTCCGGTTTGGAAGGGGGACGCGGATGCGGTCGCCACCGGATTCTAGCCGAGCTAGAAGCTCTGTGTCGACCTTCTCTTCCCTACGGGCCATGGGGCTGCGTCGAGAGTCCCCTATGTGAAGTTGAGCATACCTAATCAACTACCCATGAAGGAGTCGACTGCGGAGCCTACCATGTCGAGCAGTGAGTTGCTCAACGGGCCAATTCCGAAGAGCAGTGTCAGCACGGCACATGCGATGATGGCCATCCTCAGAGATGGGGTGCGCTTGAGAGGGCTATCAGTGACTGGAGGCTCGAAGAACATGACCAAACCGATTCTTAGGTAGTAGAACAGCGACAGTGCACTGTTCAGCACGATAGCAACTGCGAGCCAGAACACCGGGTCGACCCCTTGTGCCCAAGAGAGCGCGGTGGCCGCTGATGCAGAGCTGGTACCAGCTGATACATTGACTATCCCGTTTATCATCAGTAGTTTGGAGAGGAAACCGGAGAGCGGAGGAACCCCCGCGAGAGAAAGCATGAACACGAACATAGACGCTGCGATTACAGGATCGCGTCGGCCCAATCCATGTAGGTCCTCCATCTTGTGACCCTTTCCTTCTGCCTCAAGCATCGAGAGGATTAGGAAGGCGCCTAGCTTGAACAGCACAAGCACGACGAGATGGAACACCACAGCGGTGACTATGAGCGTGGACATGTCTGAGTCGGCCAGTCCAGAGCCAATCGCAGCGATGGCTGCGAGCATGTATCCTGCGTGGGCTACGCTAGAATAGGCTAGTACTCGCTTCGGGTTATCGCTGGTTAGCGCTGCGAGGTTGCCCCAAGTCATCGTCACTACAGCGACTATCGCCAGTGTGAGAAACCAGAAAGCCTGCCCCGTTGAGGGCATTGTGACCACGAGTAGGATTCGTATGAGGGCGACAAACCCCATCGCCTTCGAGGCCGTTGCCAGTACCCCTGCGACTGGAGAAGATGCACCGGCATAGGCATCGGGAACAGCCAGATGGAATGGGGCTGCCCCGACCTTGAAGCCGAATGCGACTAGCATCAAACCGACGCCGATGGTCGCCAACGGGTCCATCCCTTCCATCGCATCCCATGAGGCTGCTAGATCGGCCATGTCGAGACTGCCGTTCCACAAATACAGTAGCGACATCCCGTAGATGCCAATCGCTGAGACTACTGAGCCGACGATGAAGTACTTCGTGCCGGCCTCTCCACCAACATCAGTCTCTTTGTGGAATGCCACGAGGATGTAGGATGACATCGATGCGAGCTCGAGGCACACGAATAGCATGAACAGATTAGTTGCCATTGCCATCAGGCTCATTCCAAGGCCCGTAGTGAGCAGTAATATGTGGAAATCGACCTGTCGTCGGTTGTCTATCAGCGCGTTGACCTTGGCGTCAGAGCTGGCTATAGAATCCGTGTCGAGTGGTGCCGAAGCCTTTGGCCTAGCGGGTAGTCGAGCAGTCGTCGCCAGAGAGGCAAGCAGGAGTGCAGCGGTGAATACAAGAGTGAATATCCTACTGAACTCGTCCACGTGCAGCGAGTTGCCTACCTCGCCCTCTTCGCCTAGGAATAGTAACGAAGTCATGAATGCCAGAGCGAGGGTGGTCATCGCTATCTGATTCGGAAGTTTTGGGTTGTTGGTAGTAGCGAATCTGGTGCCACCGAACAGAATCGGAATTTGAATACTCGTCAGTGGGATTCGCATCGTCGCATTCCCGAAATTAGGGACAAGTATCATCGCGAGGATACCGCCAAGCATCAGTAACTCGGGTAGGATGAGTTGGGTAGTGGCCGAGTCCATGTCGCTAATCATCGAACTCATGGACTCCACTCCTGTGTCTGCATGGCTTCAATCATGGTGTCGATAACAAATCCGGAACTCCAGTTCGACATCATGTCCCAGAAGATGAATGGCATGATACCGAACAGTGCAGTCATCGCTGCGAGAGTCAGCATTCCGGCATTCTCGTGCCAGGTCAGGTCACTGGGATCTTCGCCGTGCAGAGTATCCGGGAGGATACCTTGCTCGGGGTCGTTGGACTCGAAGATGGTCCTCTGCATCGAATTCAGGTAGTAGGCTGCAGTGACAATCAGGGTTAGAGCGGGTAGTAGAACTAACCATCCATAGGTCATCCAGAATGCAATCAATATGGCGATTTCAGCGACGAATCCGGCTAAGAGAGGGAGGCCAAGACTGGCCATCCAGCCGAGCATCATATGAGCAGCCAGCCAAGGGCTGTGGTGTGCGATGCCACGCATCGATCCGATTTCCAGAGTATGATAGTGATGCTTGAACGCTCCAGCCACAGCGAATAGTAGTGGGCTGATTATTCCGTGAGCGAACATCATGAACAGTGCACCAGCGAAACCCAGCGGCTGCATAGTGGCGATGCCGAGGAAAATTAGGCCCATGTGAGAGACTGAGGAATAGGCGACCATTCGCTTGAGATTAGTCTGCCCCATGCACACCCATGCGCCGTATACGAGGCTAACCATCCCGAGGAAAATCAATAGAGGCACGAACACTATAGTAGACTCTGGGAATACTGTGACTGAGATTCTCAGAAATCCGTAAGCTCCCATCTTCAGCATCACTCCGGCCAATAGCATCGAGCCTGCCGTCGGAGCCTGAACGTGGGCGTCAGGCAGCCAGGTATGCACAGGTACGCTGGGCATTTTGGTGGCGAATCCAATTAACAGGAGGAGCCAGACGAAGTGCCTCAGCCCCTCGCTCGGAATCAGATTCTCTTGAGCAGTCATGGCAACGAGGTCGAAGTGATGGCCGGACAGACTTCCCAGGCCCGCTATAGTTTCCGTATGGAAGTACATCACGAGAATTCCGATGAGCATGAAGACACTTGCTGTGAATGTGTAGATGAAGAACTTCATCGCCGCGTAGCGCCGATCTTCCCCTCCCCAGAGTAGAATCAGGAGGAACATCGGTATCAGGGTCAGCTCCCAGAACACGTAGAATACGAACAGGTCGAGAACTACGAATACACCCAGTAGGGCACCCTCCATCACCAACAGCAGGGGAAAGAAGAGGTGCCCTCGCTTGGCATCCCATTCAACCAGCATAGAGATTGGTATGAGGATGGCAGTGAGCCAGATCATTGGGAAGGAGAGGGCGTCCGCCCCTACCTTCCAAGTAACGCCAATTGCGGGAATGAGGTCGACCGCTTCATTCTGGAGCACGTATCCGCCTTGCGTGATATTAGTCCAGTCGATGCTGCCTACTTGCCCTAGGAACAACATGGTCGTCATAGTGGCTATGGCAAGGGCGACGCCCATGCTGATGTTTCTTGAAACCTGTATTAGTCCCTCTGCAGATGAATTCGGAAGAACTCTCGGGAGTATCATCAAGATTAGTCCCATAGCCAATGGGACGAGTGTGATTACTGACAGGGGGTCGTCTATCAAGCGCTCACCCCCCACACCAGTGCGAATATGGAGAGCATTCCAACCACAGCCATCAAGATGTAGTCACGAGCACTCCCCGTGGTGATTCTTCTGACTTGCAACGAGCCGGCTGAGGAGTTGGACTCAATCTGCTTGATTACGCCATCAATGACGTTCTTGTCGAACCAAGCTGAGAGTCCGGCAAGAGGGACGGCTGTCTTGGCGAGAGTCATCTCGTAGAGATCGTCGAAGTATAGTCTCCTCTGGAGTGCCTCAGCGAGTTGAGAGTCCGCTAGTTCGGAGACATCTTGCGAACCAAACCTGCTTGACAGATTGACTAGCCAAGAGACTAGAGGATTCGCCTCGACACCGTCGATTAGTCCGCCGCCGTGAATTCGCGAGGCCATCACAGGACCGATGACCATGGCGATAAGTATGGTGATCCAGCCAACCAATCTGAGATTATTGTCTTCAGGTAAGAAGGCGTGTTCTAACGTGTAGAGGAGGCCATGGAAGGAGAGATGGTCGTACTCAGGGTCTCCTAGATACTCTGTCGCGCCGAAAAGAGCGAGTGCGAAGCCCCCGATTGCGGTAATGATGGAGAGGACAATTAACGGCTCCTTGATCCACGGTGTCGCCTCGTGGACATGTCCGACAACCTCACTCTTCGGTGGACCAGCGAAGGTCATCAGCCACATACGAGTCATGTAGAATCCGGTCATCCCTGCAGTTGCCAACACCAACAGAGCCGGGACGAACATCAGTGGCTCCTCTTCTAGACAGGCCTTCCAAGTCTCAGCGATGATGCCTTCCTTGGACCAGAAGCCGCCGATGAGTGGGATGCCTATGATAGACATCGATCCGAACATCATAGCCGTGGCAGTGACTGGCATTCTAGCAGCGAGACCCCCCATGATGCGCATGTCCTGCGGGTCGAAGTCACCGTGGTCGTCACCTTCGTTGGTACTGTACTTCTCACTGAGTTCGCGCACGTGATCGTGTGCGTGATGCACCTCGTGGATGACCGAGCCGCTGGCCATGAAGAGCATGCCCTTGGCCATGGCGTGGTTGAACAAATGGAACATCGAGGCCCCAATGACGAAGTAGCCCGCGTGATGTTCGCCGATATTTAGGAATAACAGGCCGGCACCCAATCCAGTGAAGATGTAGGCCAACTGGCTCATTGTTGAGTATGCAAGTACTTTCTTGATGTCGTTCTGAACGAATGCGATAGCTGCTGCCATGAACGCCGTGATGCCGCCAATCCATGCGACTATCAGGGCGAAATCTTCGAGTCCGGCAACGCCGTTAACGTGGATATCCACGAAAGGTACCATCCGTACAACGAGGTAAAGCCCAGCATTCACCATGGTCGCGGCGTGTATGAGAGCAGACACAGGAGTCGGGCCCTCCATGGCGTCAGGTAGCCATACATGGAGCGGGAACTGGGCTGACTTGCCCACTGCCCCGATGAATAACATCAGCAGAGCCCAAAACAATTCGCCAGATTCTACTATCACACCTCCGACCCCGGTCGAGGGATCATCGAAGATTACCGCGAAGTCCAGAGAGCCGTAGATGTCGTAGAGTATCAGGAGTCCGACCATCAGGAACACATCGCCCACGCGAGTGGTCAGGAAGGCTTTCTTGGCGGCGTAGGCTGCGCTATCTTTCCAGTAGTAGAAGCCGATGAGAAGGTAGGAGCAAAGCCCCATTATCTCCCAGAAAATGAATAGCCACAGGAAGTTGTCAGCCAACACCATGCCGAACATGCCGATGGCGAATAGAACGAACTCTCCGTAGAAGCGGTGATTGCTGTCTTCATTGATCTTGTCTGTGTTCATGTAACCGAGGCTGAACCAACATATCAGGAAACATAGGAAAGTGGCTACGAACAGCAGCATTAGGGTGACCGAGTCTATCCAGACTCCGACTCCGATGTCGGCGAAGCCCGTGCTGACTTCCCATTGCGTGCCGGTCTGCTCGATGACATCGAAAGTCAGCCACGAGAATGGGTTGACCACTGAATGCGCTTCGAAGTGGGCGGATCCTACAACGTAGTCATAGAGTATCCAAATGGCGATGCTAAGGGAAAGGGCAAGTGATCCAAGAGCGAAAATCCCGCCCTCCTTGTAGCGGTGCTTCCAAGTCTCGTTACCGTTGTAAAACTGTCCGAGGACCAGTATAGCGGGGAAGGTCAGCAGAGGCACGACTACGATGAGAAAGGCGGCTTCGACGGACTCCCAGTCTGCCAAGAATTTGAGCGATGGGGCGACTAGTAGGAAGGGTATAATCGGAACAAGAAGGTTCCACTCATTCTTCGTATCGCTCACTCTCTCACCTCAGTTCCTCAGGATGTTCGCCTCGTCCAGGGAGATTGTCTCCTGGGTACTGTAGAGAGAAAGCAAGATGGCCAGTCCAATTGCTACCTCGGCTGCAGCGATGGCGATGGCGATGGCGGTGAACACCCACCCATCGATATCGCTGTAATGACTGGCTCCAGCCACGAAGTTTAGGTTGGCAGCGTTCAACATCACCTCAATACACATCAGCACCACGATAGCGTTCTTGCGGGTGAACGCCCCAATCAGGCCGATGCTGAACAGGATGACCCCGAGCCCAGCTATCCAACTGGCTTCAATCACTGGTCTCCCTCCATATCCCATATCAGATTGACAAGGCGTTCATCGCGAACAAGGTATGAGGCGCCAATCATCGCCATCGATAGAAGGGCCCCGAGAACCACGGTGGCCAACCACCACTCGCCAAACAGAGCTACTGCGAAGTCTAGAGTCGAAGGGGCGTTACCCTCTCCGCCCCACATCGAGTGGGACATAATCTCGGAGAGTAGTACGAGCATGAAAGCGAGGACGCCTAACTGAGCGAGTACTGAAAGACCTCTCATTAGGCATCCTCCTGTATCTGCTTACGCGTCAGCATGACGCCGAACTGGACTACGAGCATTACCGAACCTAGGTAGACCAGAATCTGAATGGCCGCCAGCATCTCTGCGCTAGCCATCACAAAGACCCCCGCGACGGCGAAGAAAGTCATCATCAGTGAGAGTAGTGAATGCGCGACGCGCCGAGCGTAGACGCATCCGAGGGCTCCTCCTATGGCGGTCACAGCCAATATGATGAACACCAATGCCTCAAAGTCGATTGTCATAATCAGGCCTCCGCCCTTGCAGCCTTCCTGTCTCGCTTCTTCTGCTCCTTCTTGGCGCGCTTGGCGAGTTCCAAGTCTACCCTTTCCTGATGGACTGCAGGAAGAACTCGGGTCCTACTGGCATCCATCCAAAGTTCCTCTCGCGAGAACTCTGCCATACCATCATACTCATTGGTCATGAAGAAGGACTCGAACGGGCATGCTTCGGCACACAACCCGCAGAACATGCACCTGCCGATGTCAATCTGTCCTGAGACGATGTCCTGCTCGGCAGGCTTGAGTGTACTGGAATCGATGGTCTCGATACCTGAGCCGTCAGACCATCGTACAGTCGCCTTGTCGCCTGTGAGTTCAATGACTTCGGCGAAATCGTACTGTTGGGGAGCGTCAGTATGGGCATTTACGAGGTCAAAGCCTGAAGCGATTCCATCGTAGTCTCCCTTCTCTCTTGCGGCATATCCTCCTTCCTCCAGCTCTTCGCCGTAACCGTGGTGGTCATCTCCCTCTTCAGTTAGCTCAAGGACGTTGACCCTGACTTCGGAAGTCATGTGCAGACAGTCATTGGGACACACCTTGACACATGCCTTGCAAGCGGTGCAGGTCTCCCAGATGATTCCTATGCGGCCGTTGTAGTTACCTGGAACGAACAGCCACGGCTCTAGGTCCTCCAAACGCTCGTAGGGGTACATCACAGTAACTGGTCGCTCGACAAACGGCATGACCTGACTGGTCTCGCGGTCGGGGGCGAAGCTCTGCCCGACGCTCGGGTGATTCGAACCGACCCTGAGCATGGTAGTAGCGTCAACCATGGTCGTAGGCTTCCCGTGGTAGTTATTCTTCAGGATGCTCAACTTGCCAACGAAAGGAACAGTCCTCAGAGCGGTTTTGAGAGTCATCCACATTGGCCTGATGACTAGATTACGGAAGTTGGGGGTGGCGTGAGGGTGTCCTGTATTAGCTTTGTAACTCATCTTCTCACCTCCTAATCTCTGTGGCTCCCCGGTGATGCTTTGACCACTGCTTGCGTACTGTACGGCCTCCGCTGAATCTCAAGTGCCTCCTTGTCCTCATCGATTGCGAGGATGACAAACAACCCTCCTGAGATCAGCGTGACTGCCACAGGGACCCAAAGTTCCCATGGTTCGCCGGTCCAGAACTGCAGACGCAGGAAGACAGCGATGACGAGATTAAGCATAGAGAGTGGTAACAGATAGCGCCATCCAAACTCGAGAATTTGATCAGTTCTCACCCTATGGAGAGAAGCACGAATCCAAACGAAGACTGCGAATAGCAGCCACGCTTTGAGAAGAACCCAAATCATACCTGGTATCAGTGAGAAGACTGTTGTGAGGACGCCGCCAACAACTGGGAGACCAGATAGCGTATGCTGGAACGGTGCTTCCCATCCTCCGAGGAAGAATAGTGCGAACAGGATGCATGCCGCGTACGAGCGCATGTACTCGGCTGCGAACATCAGTCCCCAGCGTATGCCCCCGTACTCCGTCCACCAGCCCTCTACGAGCTCAGCTTCAGCCTCGGGCATGTCGAATGGAATACGTTCGACCTCGGCAATCATCGTGACTAGGAAGAGCAGGGCACCGAGTGGCATCAGGAAGATGTTCCAGACGTTACCTTGGTCCTGCCCCATCTGGAAATCGACAATCTCAATGATGTTGAACGAGCCGCTCAGCACCGCAACTCCAAGAACCGTAATCAAGAGAGGTATTTCGTAAGCGGTAAGTTGAGCTGCAGAGCGCATACCTCCAATCAGCGTGTACTTGTTGTTTGATGCCCAGCCGGCGAAGAATACACCTAGAGGAGCTATCCCGAATATCGCCATCATGAAGAGTAGTGAAAGTTCAGGATTGGCGGCGTAAATATGTGGCCCAAACGGGACGAATGCGAACACCATAACCGTGGTCGCTAGGATGATTACTGGGGCGACCTCGAAGACTACCTTGTCGGCGTTCTTCGGTACAATGTGTTCCTTGGTAGCGAACTTCATGAAATCAGCGAAGGCCTGGAAAAAGCCGGGAAGTAAAAACCAGTATCCATGGTAACTACGGTTGTTGACTCGTGCAATCGTCTCAAGGTCGTGCGAGTTTCCCCATGTAGAATTGAGTGCTTTCACTGCCCAGCCGATGGGGACACCCATTCCGAACGGTAGCTGCTTCCACCACTCACCAGCGGTGACACCGCTCTCACCCACCCACAAACTCCTGAGAGTGGTGGTGGCACCGAGTCTGTCCATCAGTCGCCCGATAAATTTCCTCTCGATATACGGGATGGCTAGCATGGTGAGCATCATCGTGGTGAAGACTACTGTGCACATAATGGTGGCATGCATGAATGACTCAAGAGCGGGTTGAATGCTAGCGAATCCACTCTGCATGTTGAAAATTGGACCTAGGGTGATTGGTTCCTGCCATGCCCATGTGCTTGGAATCGTCACCTGCATGTCGATATCGTTGGAGGGCATGATGTTGTGCACGTTATCCATCGACCAACCGGAGAAGGACTCGGACCATCCCACCACATCTAACCAGTCTCTACTCGCCATCATATCACCTGTCAGTCTCTCCTATGCATGGGTCGAAGGAGCCCATGATGGCTGGTATGTCGGCGACCTTGTAGCCAATCATACACTTGGCCGCATATGGAAGCGTGATGAACATAGGAGACCGTATCGATACCCTGTACGGCTGCTTTCCACGGCCCTCACCACCACCTGCGATGTAGAACATCGACTCGCCCCTGCTGTCCTCAAAGTGATGTGCACCTGTGGTCCCCTCTGGGGCCCGAGTAGGAGCCTTAGCGAGAATCATTGGATCTTCGGGCTCATGATAGGTGTCAGCGCCGCCGGGCATCTTGTCTAGTGCCTGCAAAACAAGTGATGCGCTGACACGCATCTCTTCGACTCTGACTCTGTAGCGGTCGTAGCAGTCAGCTCCCTTAATCGATGAGCGTTCGACCGGAGGCGCCCAGTCGAGTTCGCTGTACACAGAGTAGGGATGAGCCCAGCGGATGTCGTAGTTCACCCCCCCAGCACGAAGGTTAGGACCTGAGACTCCATGGTTGATCATCTCCTCTGGCTTGGCATAGCCAACTCCTTGGCTGCGCAGCAGAAACACCGTACTCTCGTCGAACAGTGCCTCGTACTCCTGAATCCTGTTGAGGAATAACTTGAGTTTTGCTCGGGCACGCTGTGCGAAGCCATGAGGTAGGTCACGCTTGACGCCACCAATGCGCGGGAAGTTGTAGTGCATCCGGGAGCCGCCCAACTCTTGTAGGAGATCCATCATCATCTCGCGCTCACGCAAGCACCAGACCATCACGGAGAGGTTTCCGATATCGGGCCCGTAAGCCCCCAACCACATCAGGTGGCTAGCAATGCGCTGCAGTTCTACTGCCACCAAGCGAATGTACTCGGCTCTCTCGGGCACCTCAACCTCAAGGAGATCTTCGGCAGCGTAGATGTAGGCGTGAGACCACGTGTTGGCGCTAGCGTAGCAGAGTCGGTCACAGTAAGTCGTAATCTGAGTAAAATCGCGTGCCTCGCAGATTTTCTCCACACCTCTGTGGATATATCCAAGGTCAGGTTCTGTGTCAACAACGGTCTCGCCATCGACCTTTACCTTGAGGGTCCAGAGGCCGTGCGTCATGGGGTGCTGCGGGCCCATTGAAATCCACATCTCCGCCATTTTCTCACCTCACTTGATTTTGCCAACGTCTGCCGGCTTGCGCATGAATCCCTGGGCGTCGTCGTACATTTCTTCGAAGCCGTGATAGCGTAGATGGTGTTGCTTCTGTAGAGGATGGTAACCCTTCGGGGTCTCATGTGGCTGCAGCACCCTTCTCATCCCCTGGTGGCCATCGAAGTCGATGCCGACGAGATCCCATGTCTCCTTCTCGTTCCAGTCCGCCCCTCTCCAAATGTCTTGAACGGAATCCACCGATGGAGTCATTGTGTCTGGGATATAGACATGAATCTCAATCTCAAGGGGGATACTGGCTCCCCTGAGTCTCGAGGGATTCACAATAATCGGTCGAACTATGCCGTCCTTAATGGGAGGGTCCCTGACTCCGGTCCTCATTAGATGGTAGACCACCTCCCACTTCCTCTCCTCATCTCCTTCGGGCCAGTGGATTCCGGTGACCATGGAGCAGTAATCGACGGCGTGCTCGGAGTAGAGATTCTCGGCGAGGGTTCTCCAACTACTTGGTAAGGCGTTGATGACCACTACGTGTCGCGGATTGGTGCCACTAGAGCGTTCTGCTACCTCGGCATCCACTCCCTCAATAACGGACGCTGCAACAGCCAGTGCCTCGGCCGCTGCCTTCTGGAAATCTGATGAGACAATATTACCCATGCTAGAACCTCCTACTCGTCTCCCAAGATTAACGGAGATGTAGACGGCGGTATGGAGTCGCCGGGGGCCGCACCAATTCGGATGATCTTCTGTCGCAGCTTGTCGAAACCATCTATCAGGGCCTCGGGCCTTGGGGGGCATCCGGGTATGTAGACGTCTACTGGAATCACGGTATCGACGCCTTCGAGGATGTTGTATGACTGGAAGTAGGGGCCACCGGAGATGGCGCACTCTCCCATGGCTATGCACCACTTCGGCTCTGGCATTTGCTCCCACAGTCTAACAATGGGGTCGGCGAACTTCTTGCTAATCGGACCGTTGACAAGTAGGACGTCGCACTGCCGGGGACTGGATCTGAAGAAGACTCCGAAGCGTTCAGCATCAAATCGACTAGCTCCCGCCGCAGCCATCTCCAAAGCACAGCACTTGATGCCCAAATGGAGTGGGAACAAGGACTTACGTTGGCCCCAGTTGAACATCCTGCCGGCTAGTACTCCGATGATATCCTTCATCCGACTGGCCTTCAGAGCCTCATCGGTCACGTCGCCTACTACATCGACCAGCATCCTGCTGTTGAAGAGTGAGTAGTTCTGACCCTCGTCTGACATTAACTCACCTTAGATGTAGATTCTTCCTCGCTTGCGGAAGACGTGCCAGACTCCCAGCCCCATTAGCACGATGAACGCGGTTAGGGTGGCTAGGGCACCGAGGATATCTTCGCTCAGCATACCATCCTGTATAGCAATGACACCGCCAAATGCTAGGAACATGAAGGCGATGTCGAATACGAGGAAGATGATAGCATACCAATAGTACTGGAAATGGAAGTTGATGTGAGCATCTCCCAAAGGCTCAGCACCGCACTCATAGGTGCTGTCCCTGCGGATGTACAGGCTCTGATCTGTTTCATAGCCTGGAAGGAGCCAAGAGCGCATCTTTGTTGGGTCATTGGGAGATTTTCTCGGCCTCAAAACTGCTGCTGCAATGAAGCTCCCCACTGGGAATCCAATCCCTACAAGCGTCATAACAGCAACAGCGAGATATGCTTCGGGAACTGAAGTCATGGTGACACCCGACGGTCCCCTTAGGGACCGACGGGTCATTGCACCTGAATTTCGGCAATAAGCCTATCCGGACTCGACTTTGGAGTCGCAACTAGTCCTCAAACTGATTTTCGAGTGCTTCGACTATTCGGCGGTTCTCCGAACGAGAGCGAAAGAACAGTACGATGACCAAAATTGCGCCCAGAACAATAGACCCGTAGACGAGCGCCTGAGCCATTTCCTCAGACAGGCCGATGAAGGTCGATGGCATCTGTGAGGTCACTGTCAAATCGATGGGTTCACCAGCGACTGCAATTCCCTCGGGTTGCACAGTGACAGTGAACATGTAGGTATCATCGTCAAGCAAATCGCTAGGTGGCGTGACACTCACGTGAACCTCTTTTGTCAGTCCAGGTTCGAGTTCAAACTCATCGAAATCGACATTGACAGCCCAACCCCTAAGAGATTCGCTGGACAGGACTTGGACATCTTCGACAATGTTGCCATGATTAGTGATGTAGAGGATGAAATAGGCCTTGTCCGGGTATTCGGAGGTCTGCTCATCCTCGCCTTCGAGGGTGAATCTGAGATCGTGGATGGTCCTCACCTCGACCACGATATCGACCGAAGTGCTCTGAGCTGTATTTCTCTCCGAAGAAGCACTAACCTTGACCACGCCAGAGACGCCGTTTGCGACTCCTTCGAGGACGTCGATATGGACCTCGACGAGTACTCTCTCTCCCATCCCCAACGTCACTGTCCCATCGATCTCGACGCCTTCAATCGACATCGTCCTGAGTACTGACGACTCCATGCCGATGACGGTAATCACGGCTTTGTCTCCACCAGGATAGTCGCCTGTGTTCTCGACCCAGAATGCGGCAGTCATGGAACCACCCGGAGGGAGGGTTGCTTCGATCTGATCAGGTACTTCACCAGGATTCTGAGGAGAGATGGCCATTGCGTAGTTGAAGTTCGAGACCACCACACTGACAGTGTGCTCATCCACCACAGAGGTCCCATAGATAGCTATCCGCGCAAGCACGCTGACCGAATCAGCGTCCTCCTCACCCTCAACTAAGATGTCGAGATAGACGGTCTGCTTCTGGCTGGGATCGAGGATAATTTGTGAGATTGTGTTTCCTTGCGAATCAGAGAATGACGACTCCCACATCGGAGAGTTGCATCCTGTGTTATCTCCTGGGTCGCAGGCCTGTAGTTTGAAAGTGTCCTGAATGTTTCCTGAGTTGGTCACATCGATGGGGAACTGGATTGTCTGTTCCGTTCGGCCTGTCTGCTGGGTCGAGAGTATCGAAGTGGTGACGCTGTGACGCGCAGCCACTGACACTGTGAGGTCCTTGGTGTCGTAAGGGGTGCTACCTCCACCACGTCCGACTGTGAAGGTAATGACCGTGTCCTCAGCCGCGCTAGCGTCCTCGGGAACGAATATCTCTGCAGACACTGTCTCTTTGTTATTGCCGGAGTGTGAACTGCCAACAGTAACTGAGGTCTGAGAGAACGAAATCTGCCATCCTGGAGGCAATCCTGTAGCACCGATGGACATGGTCTCCATGCCATTACCTTGATTGGTAATCTGGACTGTGACTGTGTCGGAGCTGCCCGGTTCGACGTTGCTGAGTTTGTTCTTGCTCAGAGTCATGGAAGCATCGTGGCTTTGGCCGACGGTGACAGTTAGAATCTGCTCACATCCAATTGAAGTCCCAGCACGCCCCTGAATCTTGATTCCCACTTGTGTCCCAGATTCGATGGAGTCATCCGGAGTCACGCTGAAGGTGAAAGTATGGCTGTCTTGTGAACCGCCTGGCTCAGAGAGAAGTTTGCTCAGGGGACTGTCGAAGTCCACCCATCCTGCAATATCATGGTCGGAGTCCTGAGCCTGTGCGTTGGCAGTCACGGTCCACTCCGTGTTCCCAATGTTCTCGATCTCGAACGAGTTGGTGGCCGAATCTCCCGGATCAAGGTTGTGCGAGGTGAACTGCAGATCTGGATCACACTCCTTGCGCTCCGGTATCTTGAGAGTCAGGGTGATGTTGTCCTCAGCTTGGTCGGCCGCATTGGGGTCGTTAGTCACAGTGGCCTTGAGAATGAAGCAGTGATCTCCCGCTTCGGTTGAACTACCGTCAGGAACGTCTACAGTCACTTCGACCGTCTCTTTGTCCTCTGGGTCCAGTTGCAGAACCTGAGGGTCTACGGTGGCATCGAGAGTGTCGGACTCACAATCACTGTCCGAAGTCATTTCCAACTGGACGTTTGCCTGTTGCTCGCCGTTGTTCTCAACCTCGACGTCCCAGACAACGCTATCGGACTCAGTTGAGTCGCCGTCGTAGGTCTTCAACTGCTCATCTGTAGTCAACTTCACCGAGTAAAGTCCGCCACCATCACCTGCGGTTGTCGTCACTGTAACATCGTCATTGGCGGGAGAACCTAGTCCACCAGTGGCTTGGGCGTTCACCGTTGTCTCACAATCTCCGTCGGCCTGGTCATTCACGGTGACGGTTAGTTTGACAGTCTCTGATTCGCCTTCGTTGACCGAGACTTGGAACGTGTCCAAGGAGGAACTGAATCCATTGCAGTCATTTCCCTGCTGCGTACTGAGGGAAACTGAGATGTCCTCATCCCCGTCATTGGTCACGATGATGTCGTACTCAGCGTCGTCATCTGTGGTAGCCTCCTGAGCCGTAGGGTTTGCAGAAAGAGACACTGATACCGCTGCTGCGGCTAACGGTGTTACGATTGTGAGCAACAACATCGCGGTTAGAATGATTGCAGATGAACTGCGCTTCATCGACACCCCGACATAACCGCCCCTCTAAGGACTTCGGGCGACGCGACCCCTTGGGTCGCGGTAATTTCACGCTTCGACGAGATCGTCGGAAGGGGCGTCGCAGTGCAGGCAGTTACCCATGGAGAGGACGTCGCAGCCCTGCACCTGACCTGCCCTGTGGTATCTAGCACCGCACTCGGAACAGGCCCATGCCGCCTCCAATGTGATGTCCTGACTACAAATCCAACAGGGGATTCCACTGCTCTCCCCTTCCTCCTTCTCACCCAACCCGAAACTGTCGGCTATCTTGCTCAGTGATTCAGTTTGGATCAGACTTGAGGA
>DAUV01000057.1:31705-37158 GCA_002505325.1 Euryarchaeota archaeon UBA623
GATGTTCCTTGCACCTTAGCAGCCGGAAGTACGTCGATCTCCACGCTGAATGAAAAAGCTTCGACGTCATCGGCGTCGGCCAATTCGACCACGAGAATCCCATCGTCCCCAGAATTGGGAGTGAATCCGACATCAAGGCTCCGGGTCTCTCCAGGCCTCAAATTAACCACTACTCCATCGAGAATCAGCGGGGCCCAGCCATCGGGACCGGATACTTGGAGAATGTGAGATATTTCCGAGTTGCCGGTGTTCTGTAAATCGATGTACAGTGTAGTAGGGTAGCCCTCATGCCCTGTAGGTTGATTATTCAAAGTCCAACTCACCCTAGCAACAGACTCAACCAGCAGTGATATCGAATCTTCCACCTCGACGCCCTCTCCTTGCATAACTAGTGTGACGATGGGCTCGGATGAGGCCTCGGCTGACAGAGGTATCACTACCGTGCACCAAACTGTGGATGAGGCACCAGCTGAAAGCGTAGAGGGAGCGGAACAACTCGATGACCAATCATCGTCTGGAACCTCGAGGTAAGTAGTAGGTCGCCATGTGGTAGAGCCTTGGTTAGTAACTGTCCAAGCGAGGTCGAAGCCGGGCTCGCCAACTGGGTGAGACCCAACTCCAAGTGGATAGTCTGAGACGGTTCCGTCGGGCAGAGCGACCATGTGGAAACTCAGAGAGGGGATTGCTCCCGAGAGGACGTTTAGAGTTCTGTTCCAGTCTACGTAAAAGCCATCATCAGTAGCGAATCTAAGTTCTAAATCCCCGCTAACAGCTACTCCATTGCCCTGTAGTGCCACGGACCAGACACCAGATTCTCCCGCGGGGATGCTGATGGTGTTCAGGCCTCCTGACACAGTCCATCCTCCAGGGATGTTGCGCACATATGGCTGTAGGTCCAGCATCCGATTTCCAAGATTGCTGAGATCCACCTCGATTTCCAGTAGTGCGTCGGGAGAGATGTCGTGCTCTGCGCCATCAGAGGAAGGTGTCATACTGACCTCGTCTATCGCCTTAACCACAAGTGAAATGTCCTCGCTCCAAGAGTCGGAACTGACTCGTGAGTGGATGATTATCGCAGCATCGAACACGGATTCCGCGGGAATCATAGCCCCTGGAGGATTGATTGTGATGTCGACTGTTCGTCCAGCGTCCCTAGCCATGGTCCCGGTCGAACCATGTGAAGATCCAGCGAAGGCGCCAAGCGTGTCGAATCCGAGATGCCAGCCAGCTGGAGATACCAGTTCCACATCATAGGCCTGGGCGCCGTTGCCCTCGTTGAAGATTAGAATTTGCAGTTCTGTGGACTCAAGCGGACTCACTAGGAATTGCTCCCCTGGCATCACAATTTCAGCTCCAGCCAGCACTGGCACGTCGAAGAATATCGCCAACTCTGAAGTGACGCTGTTCTCAACGTCTGTACCAGTAACCACCATGCTGTAGAGTCCTGGAGGTGGTGGTGCGGGATGCACCATAGTCAGACTAACTAATTCGGTTTCGGCTGCCTCGAGATTGAAGGTGTTTGAGGTGAACGACGTGAACCAATCGTATTGCACTCCATCCTGCATCCGCACAGGGTCACTGACCTCTATTGTAGCGTTGGTCTCAAACAGAGCGGTATTCATCAGTGAGAGTTGCCAAGTGGTAGAACTGTCTGACGCATCACCGAGGGTGACAGTTTCCTGTTCTGTGGACACCCTGACACCTGGTGCGCTGACAATGACAGTGTGAGTTAGGTAATTGTTAGTCTCTGAGACTTCCTCTACTGTATCACTCGGGTCTATGTGGAATGTGAACTCCACATCTCCCTCTTGTGTCGGCGTCCAGTTCCACTCGAGTACTGCCGATTCCCCAGGAGACATACTCAACTGATGGGTGCCAAGCAGATTGCTGTCAGCTCGGGCGATGACCGATAGGTCGGCGACCGAACCGGCACCTTGGTTCTGAATGATGACGGAGACGTCGACCTCCTCTCCGACTTGAGGGATGGGGGATGAAATCTCAAATGAGTTCTGGACAAAGGTTGGATCTGGACTCAAATCATTGACATTGACTCCGCGAACAGCGAGAGCGTATGGCTGCCAAGTCCGGCTGCCACCATGCTGGGCGTCTCGCACGCGCACCGTCCACGTCCCTGTCGCTGCGTTGTCGATTAGCACGACCTCGACGTTATTGGTGGAGTCCTTGGTCCCGCCATTGACTGATCGTCCGTTTACGAAGGCGTTGCCCTTGTACGTGATCTGTCCGTTAGGAGAAATGACCTCAAGGTCGAGGTCGTTCCTAAGTTGAGTCGTAGAAGAAGATGAGCCAGGGTAGTCAGACCAAGTCAGTACCACCTTCATCGGCTCGCCAGCGCGGGTTATATCGAAGGAGTACTCGCTCGTCTGTCCACTAGAGAGTCGGGAGCGGTCGTCGACGAAGATACCAACATCGCTGTCCGGAATCAGCGACTCGACGAGATTCAGCCGGCCCCATCCCTCATCGTTGTTGGGTATGTCGCGAGTACCCATATCCTGAGCTCCTAGTATCAGAAGTCCCTTGATTAGGGCGCCTTGTGGCGCCTGCCTGCCAATCACCTCCATCAGGTACTCTCTGACTAGGGCAGACGCTCCGGCCGCAGCCGGGGTGGACATCGAAGTGCCACTATACTCGAGGTACCAATTGTTACTCCATGAACCCTGAGCACTGTCCGCCTCCTGCGATTTGCACGACCTGACGTAGTCCCCCGGGGCGACTAGGTCTGGTTTGATTCTCCCATCATCAGTCGGACCACGGCTGCTCCAGTAGTACATCTCATCAGGAGCACCGCTGTATCGGTTCTTGTGTCCGCCGATGGTGATTACGTTCTTTGCAGTCCCAGGTGGAGAGACTCCTTCGTTCCTCTCATTGCCAGCTGCGAACAGCACGGTCATGCCCTGATAAGACCAGTATTGGTCCCATGTCGAGGTACGGGAGTCCGCATCCTCTGATTGGGTTGAGTAGCTGCCACCTCCACTACCGGCGCCCCAGCTGTTTGTGTGCAATCGGGCGCCGTTATTGTAAGCAGAATTCAACATGCTGTTGATGCCGTAACTGTATAACTGTCCAGTATCGTCGTCCTCCATCGCCTGGAAGTAAACTTGAGCCTCGGGCGCTACTCCTCGGTAGGTGCCGCTGCTGCGGAATCCGTCACCCATCACCGTGCAGGCAACATGAGTGCCATGCCCGTCTGAGAGATCTGCTGTCGATGAATCTCCGGGGGTGACCGAGGTCAGGCCGGCGATTCGTCCTGTGAAGTCGCCGTGATCATCGTCGAGGCCGGAATCGCCCACAGCAATCTTCTGTCCGCTGCCGTTCAATCCGGTGATGAAGGTGGTCTCAACTGAGTTGATGCCCATGTGGACCCTGGCTTGGTCATTGTGCAGAACTAGAAGAGGCATTGGGGCGATATAAGCGACAGAGGAGTGTCTGGCTAAATCGGCCACTTCACTATGGGATATCATACCCCACATTCTGCCTTCCTCTGGTGACCACGCCTCCTGCAGCCAGAGTGATGCGGCAATGTTCAGAGAATCCTCGAAACCCATGCCTGGTCGATCTTGTCGGACCAAGTCCGAGTTCTTCCAACCAAGTACTTCGACGAGTAGTGTTTGGTCCCCGTTAGCCATTCTCAAATCGGGGTGAACAAGAAGGCCGGCCGGGACTTCGTGTACCGCTTCAACCTCTTTGATTTGAGAAAGTGTAGAGATACTTTCGGGTGTAGCCTGCACTAGGAATCCAGAGGGAGGAATGGTAGACCTGACTTTGACATCAGCTGCTTCAAGCAGGGCCTGCCTCGCATCCCAGAGACCAACTTCGCCGTCGATGAGGACTATTGCGAGGTCGTTTCGTGGATTAGCCAGCTCGACACTCATCTGAACTGCCGGGAGTAATCCGGCTTGAGTGTAGACGCCAATGCTAGAGTCGGCTCTTGTCGCTCGGAAATCTTCGAAGCCAGAGTAGATTTGTGGGGCACCGAGGTCTTGAATGCTGTTTGGGTCGGGAGAAATTTCCACTTTCTCAGCAATGTGATTCAAGGATTCCACGGCGGTATTGCCCTCAGTAGGTGACTGATTGAGAATAGGGGCGTAGGACAACAGAAGAATCGTCATCATCAGTGTCACTAAGCGCTTTGTCATCGGCTATCGCCTCGTCCCTCTCAATTTGAGCGTATGGGTTCTACGAACCCATGAAAAGTCATGATTGGACACTACAGGAATCGATACTGCGACTTGTCGGCGAAAATCTCCATTGTCCACTCCCCTACATTGTGAGTCCACCTTTCGCTCCTCTGGCCAGCGTAGGAGTCGTAGTAGAGCAGGATTTCGATAGTGTAATTCTCCCACACTGAGGCACCGTCGATCAGCAGTTCCATATCATCTCCGGAAACCGACGAGTGAGCTGGTAGATTGTCCCTGAGGAATGATGATCGGGAAATCTCTATTCCCTCTGAGTCAATAAATCTGACCTGTAGGTCGATGTCTTCGATAGTACGGCTGCCATCGTTGTCGAGTTCGACCAGCACTACGTGGCCGGGGCCTCCTTGTCGATATACCACGTCTACACTCACACGGTCATATGGAACAATCCAGGTCAATACGAACAGGCTCGCAGCGAGAAGGAGCAGGACTGCCACAGAGGCGAAAATCACTCGAGTCGGTGAGATGTATCTCCTAGCTTCATCCTCAATCCGCTCTAACACCTCGTGGGCAATCTGAGTGTCAACCTCCTCGTCCTCACTCCTTAGCTTCTCTAGCAGCCCCATCTCAATCACCCCCTATGAACGTCGCAAGTATCGTAAGAATCGCAGAGGAGAATGGCTCTACAACCATCACATGCTTGGTTGAGCCGCTCATACCTGGAACCATGTTGAGCAATGAGAGATCAGAGGCTAGTCCATTGACTCCCAGAGTTGTACCGGTCGGAATACCATCGGTAATCTGAGCATCGAGGAGTACGCCCCGGAGATCGAGTTCATTGCCCTCGATGTCAGCTGAAGCACGGGCCGAGACGATAATTCTCTCACCCTGAACATCATCCACCTCGATGATGCTGTACGGGCCCACTAACTCCCTGATATTGACGGTGGCCCGCTTTAGATTCTCACCCAGCGCCTCCATCTCCTCGAGAACCAATGGAGGTGTGACAGGGACGTTGCTCATCCTGATGTACAGACGTTCGACTCCATCGCCGCCTGATCTGATGGAAAGGCCAAATGTATTGGTGGTACTAATCGACATGAAATCGGTCATTCCCTCGGCTAATAGGATTGTGTCTCCTCTCTTGTTTATCGCCCTACCAAAGACCTCTATGTACAATGACATGCCCTCTTCGGAAGCCCTGAAGTCAAGAGTCGGGGTTCCTTGGAAAGCTAGATTTTGGGTTATGTCAAACTCAAGCGAGGGAGCTGTAGTCAGGTTAATCCAGCCGGGGACGTC
>DAUV01000057.1:37555-43727 GCA_002505325.1 Euryarchaeota archaeon UBA623
ACTGAGGAGCCATCGCGCCTGTACTGTTCGGGGACGGTCATATCAATGGATATCGCCGTGCCTATACTAGCTTGCAAATCAACGGTCTCCGGGATGTCCTGAATCATCACCTCGGTTCTGCTTCCCGCCTCTCTGTTGATTAGAAGAACGTGGACCCAGTCCAACCTCTCAGAGAGAACATAGTGGGTCGAGGTTGTGACCTCGGTAATTTCACCGACGGATTTGATTTCAAATACCGCATCGAGTCCGAGATTAGTGGATGCTCCTACCGTCAGACCTTGAAGGGTCAACAGCAAGTCCTGACCGTTGATTCCGTATATCTGGACCATGAGTTCACTGTGTGCCGGCACCCAGCCTTCAAGGCCCACACTTATGCCCCAGTTCTGGCCGTTGACCTTATTCTGCCTAGTGATCGAGAAATCAATTAATGGAGGAAGTTCGGGCAGCCATATTCTCAAGTGGAAGCCATCGGCAATTCCTGAGGGAGATGCCTGAAAGGCGACGCCATGGACCCAAGTGGGTGCTCTGAGCGAACCGTCGCCATGCACAGCCTCCACGGTCAGGTCGAATGTTGAGTCAGCCTCCAATTGGAGGCCGAAGGAGAAGTCCCCTTCGGACTCCGAGTTAGTCGAGATGTCTGAGGTGATACCTGATAGAACGCTATTTACCGACCTACCAAGGTCGGCGAAACCGCTGATGAAGAAAGCTACTCCGGAGAGGCCATTTGAGGTATTGAATTCAGGCACATCTAGACTGTTTCCTGAGTCGGATCCTGTCGGTATCTGGATTCTGACAGTAGAGGGGAGTGGGTCAATTGAGGCTATCACTGAGAGTGAGTCGCCCCCCACAGTCGGAGCGTGGTCGACGTTGATGCTCAGGGCTCGGTCGCCTGCCGCCGATATCTGAGCGGTTCCCCTTCCAGCAGGACCCGTGGCCCCCTCCTCAGCTGGCTCTGTCCAACTGACTTCACTGAGCCCGGTCAACCTAGTTGAGATAGTAGAAGTTCCAGTTATCTGATCATGATGGAAGAGGAAGTGGTCACCCGTCAATCTGACAGGGTCAGTTGAATTGCTAATCTGCGCCTCAATCGATGAAATAGGAGTGGAGGATGACCATCCGGTGACGAAGCCTGATGTGGTGCTGAATGAGTCGGGTACACCGGTAATGGTAGCCGCCTGACGCTGTGTGCCATCCATACCCGTGTAGGCAATCGACTCGATACCAGACGAAGCGAGGTATTCCATTCCGCTTGCTGATACTTGTATGGAGAGATTGTCAGGGATGTCACTGAGTGTCAGAGCCTCAAAGGAGGCTCCTTCGAGAGTTTTTGAGTGATAGTCAATGTAGGTGAATGAGAAACTCTCATCAGATGCGGTGCGTAGTATAACGACCTGTTCATCCAGCTCATTGTCGTCAATTAGAGAGAATGCAATGAGGCCACTGAACCCGATGCTAGCCGCTACTGGCGCTAGGGGTTCGATTGGTCCGCTCCTGCCTTGAACTAGACCAAGTCCCCTGTCTTTTGCCAGCATCAGATGGTCGCCTGAGTCAGTTGGATGGTCACTCGAACCTATCTGAATTGAAAGGCTGGTTAACGGCATATCAGATCTGGTGACTAGCCAGTTGTCTGTGAGAAGTAGGTGGACTGTCCTGCCCGCGAGCCCACTGGTTCCATCAACACCACCGCTGATTACATCCACCACGGCTGAAGGGACATCATTCAGGATGGTTCCTATGTCCAAGAACAAATCGACTATGTTGATTAGGACATTATCCACAATCTTCGATACGAAGTCGAGACTGTCCTCTGAGTCAAGTCCGCCCTCACTTGAGCTCCCGCTACTAAGCTCGAAAGATCCGTAGAGGACCAGTGCCGTCGGCAGGTCTTTCGCTCTGATGTGTATCTTTCTGTGGTCTTCTGCAGCACCCTCTCTGATGAACCACGAGTCATAGTTGAGTTCCTCTACTGATTGCACCGACCGTATGAGAATCAAGGTCTTAGGAGGGTTTGCTGGATTTACCGGTAGGGTGGGGTCGTCGACATTCTCACTGTTGTCTCTGGAGAAGTTCTTGATTCCGATGATAAAGCCAAGCCTCTGTGGAAGTTCACCTGGGAGTTGGGAACGCGAGCCGTCAGAGCCAAGCATACGGAAAACGCGCTCTATCTCCCCTTCAGACAAGGACCCTTTTGGCAACCCTCTCAACCACCCTACAGAGTCGGTCACATTGCCTCTACCTCCATCGCTGGACTCCTCAGGAGGGAGTTCCGACCTGTTCTCGTGGAAGTGGATGTGTAAGTCGGTTCTCTCGTCTGCCCAATACTCGATTGTGGTCAGCCCCCTCTCACCATCGACGATGCTGTTCTCGGGCAGAACGCTATCTGTCCTAATGACTACATCAGCCTCCTCGGGAATGACTACGGCTTGCTTGTTGGGGTGGAATGAGAGCTCTATGTATGCCAGTTCCCAGAGGTCTCTATCACCACTTTCGTCAGGTGGAGAGAAGTGCAAGTATCCGAAGCCCGCCGAGACTCCGCAATTCAGCTCCGTGTAAGTAGCGAAGAGCATCTCGTCAGGAGAATATCGGTCCGGGCAGTCACGTCCGCCAGGGTTCCTGAACTCGATCGCATATGGTGCGGCAATCGCAGCGAAGGTGATTCCGGACTCATCCGCTCCTTGATTGATGAGTCCTAACGTGAGTGCCTGTATGAGAGTGAATACTAGATCGGAACTGGCTCCAGAGATATCGAAATAGAATCTCTCTATTCCTACTCGGAGAGTGAAGTCATCAGGTTGGGCGGTGAATCTTGAGTCGACAACCCAGATGTAGGTTTCACCCTCTCCGAGAGCCAGTATGGAGTCCTGACCGGAATATGCAAATGCCTTGATTAGTGATACTTGCAACGAGTCCATCATATTCCAATCTAGATCATTCTGACTAGAGTCGAGTACCTTGACCGAGTACGAAATACCGGGCTCAATCCAAAGCACTCCTTCTTCTACTCCCCATCCACCGAGGAATTCCCAGGCAATCTTCAGTCCGACTTCGATGTCATCATCTCCGTCGTTGTCGACATCAATCTCATGCAGAAGAGGTTCGGAGTTGATATCGAACAGAGATAACAGATTGGCTGAGAATGTTACCACCTCAAAGTTCTGGATCGTGTTACCATCGAGGTCGATGTACTCTGTCCAAATCACGTAGTCGGTCAGATTTACCAGAGTCTGCCAGATGTTATCGACTTGACCGGGAGAACTGATACTGGGGTCCAACAGCAGGTTGTAGGGACCGGGGTGCTGTGGTTGTGGAGGTGTTGTCGCCACCATACTCGCTCCATCAATTGACCCGTTCACATTGGAGAGGGGGTCGGATGGCCCAGTAGGCACTACCGAGTTACCTATTCCTTCGATGATTGGTTTTGCCAGTTGCGCTACGGAGTTACTGTCCAACATCTCTTGGCGCTCCTCTAGAACTTCGGACAGTTGGTCAAGTACCTCGAAGTCCTGAGATTCTATTCTCGCCTCGCCGCTCACCGCAGAGAAGGGAGAAAGGATGGGGAGCAAGAACAGCAGGGCCATCAGTAGAGTATGCGAATTGTTCGCCCTCGGCGCCCTACAGACCAGTCGGACACCGGTGTTACCCATGCTCGCACCTCCTAGAGGTGCGCTATAGGGTATTGCCCTACAGGAACCAACTTTGCATCGAATAACCGAGGCTATAGATGAATCATCCTAGGCTGATTGATTCAATAGAGCCGCAATGAGGACAAGCCGTCCTAGCAGCGTCGACTCCATGGGGTAGTTCGACCTCAAACTTCTTGTCACACGAAGAGCAATTCTGGCGAACTTTTCGATCCGGCTCCGACTCAATCTCTTCGGGTTGGAAGACCTCAGTTTCATCCTCTCCAGGAGACCAGTTTGACACAGGTTCCTCGGTCTGAGACTCATGCGAGTAATCGAGATCCTCCCTCTCGACAGAGTCGTCTTCGTCGAACTCGGATAGGATTTCTCTGGCAGGACTTGGGCCTGAGGCATCCTCTTCTTCGGATGGTTGTAGAAGCGCTGCGATGTCGGGATCTAATTCCTCCCCTTCAGGCTCACCCATTGCAGTGGAGATACCTTGGGTCGAACCTGACATCCCACTTGAGAAGTCACCGAAGACTTGTTGGGCAGGCTGCTCAATCTGCACGGTGGACTCTGCTCCACCCCACATGGCCTTCTGCTCCTCGACCGAGGGGGCCGCGGATACAGACTGCTCGGGCTCATCATCCTCGGCAATCATCGCTGCGAGTCTACGATTGGACATGAATCGCCAGGTCAACAGAGCAAACAGAATCACCACTATGAGGGCACCTGCGGCCATGAGTCCCAGCCGCATCAAATCCAATCCATCATCTTCGTTACCGCTGAGCACATTGACTAGTACCTCAAACTCGGAAACCAGCCCGGCGTCGTTCTCGATCCGGCAGACTACAGTCATGGGTTCTGAGGTATCATAGCTCCACAGCACTGAGTCACCAAAGCCGTCGTCGTCGTTCCTCGGGTCGCCGTCGGAATCGGAGTCCACATTGCCGTCGAAATCCCACGAGAACAACAGGTTGTTTGACTCAGCATCACTAACGTTGGCCACGAAGCGGAAGGTCTGCCCTATCTGCAGAGTCACCTCCTCCTGATGTGTTCCAATGACCGGAGGGGTGGAGTCGTACAGACTGATAGTTGCGGTGTCCTCAGAAATCATACCCGAATTATCGGTGGCCTTCAGGGTGATAGTGTGGAGGCCGGCGGAGTAGCTGGAGTTGAACAAGTGGTTGAACACGGTTGCTCCTTCGTCGTTGCCTGAATTGGTTCGTATCAGAACGTCATCGACAAACCACTCGATTGTGGCGATGCCCCAATTATCACTCACCTGCCCACTGAGTACCACGTCGTCCCCGTATGTGCGCTCCAGTATGGCGGAGGCTCCAATGCTCACTTCGGGCTCAGAGATGTCTGCGACCTCGATTGACTGGTATGAGCTGGCGCTACGCGCATCAATCGCCACTACAGTGAGTCTGATAGTGACATTAGTTGGATCTGGCCAGCTAACACTCACAGACGATCCTACAGTATCATCTGTTCCATCCCCATTGGTGTCCCAGTGGAAGCCGGACTCAAGAATCTGGCCGGAGTTGTTCGGAGTCTGCGTAGCGTCCAGAGTGACGATGTCGCCGACGTTGATTATCTCAAGAGCAACGTCGCCGCTGATTACTGGTTCCAGAACTGGAGTCAGAGTGAGTGTAACCGTGACTGCGGTATCTTCGGTTCCAGCGCCTCCTCCAGCGGGGCCCGCCCTGTTATCGACCACCAGATAGAGGTCTTCTCCCTCGTAGGTCTCGGTGGCCATCCAGACCATGTCTCGTTCCTGAGTGATGAGTAGCATGTCAGTGCCCTCGACGCGTGCGGCTGCGGTGCCACCTTGCTCGTACAGAGATACCTGTGAGGATGTCATCAGGAAGACGTCAGGAGCTCCCTCCATGGTGTTGGCCTCCATCCTGACTTGAGTGCCAGCGTCCACTATGAATGGGCCGTGCAATACTGAATGCTCACCAGGATCGAGTCGAACGATGGTGTCGGCGAGGGTGAAAATTCCAGGAGTAATCATTTCCGAATCGAGTGCGATTGATGCTATCGAACCTCCCTGAGCGCCACCTCCTCCGTCTTGGGGATGGGCTAAGTTGTCGAGGACAAGATACCATCGAGTCATCTCCCTATCGTCAGGGACTGTCCAATGCCAAGAGCCTTCTCCGTTGAAACTCTCGAATACTGAATTCCGCTCCCAGATTGAATCGCTGCGGTAGGACTGTTCGTTCTGGTACACTGAAATCGAGTTGACTGAGAACATGAGAATATCTATTTCAGAATCAGTGGTCAAATCGAATGAGATAATGTCGCCGGGCTCCAACTCTCCCAAATCGACTCTTACGCATGACTGATCATCGAGATCCCAACTTGCCGGCATCATCGACTGGTCGGCGTTGATGCATGAGATGACACCTTTCGCCCCTGCCTGAGCCAGAGGTGCTGAACTGACTAACAGTAAGGCGATTAGTAGGGTGGCGGACACTCGGCGCACACAGAACGGTTCGCCCTCTGCTTTTGAATCGTATCGCAGTCGCGTTCATCCCATGCTCAAG
>DAUV01000047.1 GCA_002505325.1 Euryarchaeota archaeon UBA623
CCAAAAGAACAGCAGCGGGCGTGGCGCGTTGCGCGACCTCAGGGTGATGATTGGCAAACCTACTAACCTAGCAGGCGAAGAACTCCCCGACGGGCACGCGTGGGGAGACACAGGGTCAATCGACAAACCACTTCCACTCAAGTTCGTCCGTCTCGGTGAGATAAGCTCATCACTGGGAGTCGATGCATCCCGATGGGAGGGTAAGTGACATGGCCAAGAAGTCGAAAGGAAAGATTTCCGTCAACATGAGTGGCAAGCGCAAGACCGCTGTCGCCCGTGCCACGGTGCGAAAGGGCAAGGGACGCGTCCGAATCAATAGCAAACCAATCCACATTATCGAGCCCGAACTCGCTCGTCGAAAGGCGCTGGAGCCCGTACAAATCGCCGAGGCCATGAACCGCCTAGCAGACGCCGATGTCGTAGTAGACGTTCAAGGCGGCGGCCAGATGGGGCAAGTCGATGCAATACGCACGGCCATTGCCCGAGGACTGGTAAAGTGGAACGGTGGTGCTGAGGGCGATGACGAGGAATTGCGTGATGAGTATCTGAGGTTCGACCGTAGCCTACTCGTCAATGATCCACGTCGTAAGGAGCCGAAGCATCAAATGGGACGCGGTGCTCGAAAGAAGTGGCAGAAGTCGTATAGGTGATGATAGAATGTTGATTCCAGTAAGGTGTTGGAGCTGTGGCAAGGTGATTGCCCACGTCTACGAGCAGTACAAGCAGGCAGTCGAGAGTGGCGAGGATGCTCAGAGCACCCTTGAGAATCTAGGTATCGAGAGATACTGCTGCAGGAGGATGTTCGTAGGTCACGTAGACCTCCTCGATGAGATCGCACCGTTCAGCATCGCCAGAGAGCAATAGTATCCGACAGGGCTTTGACCAATTCCCCCCTCGCTTTGAGAGCCCAAGGGCCTGTAGGTTAGTTTGGCCTATACTTCGCGGCTGGGGGTCGCGCGACCCAGGTTCAAATCCTGGCAGGCCCACCACTTTCACTCTAATCTTGCTCATGTTGCCTAAAAATAGGAGCCCGTAGGGCTCCTAAACCGCAAGTTGAAGGCACTAGGCCACCTTCGTGTACCATGGCAGCGGAGCGGCCCAGCGAAGGCGGCGAGCAAACGCTCGTGGATTGGCTAGCCGAGCAGATAGCACATCACTCGCACCTTTACTACAATGAGGCTAGTCCTGAGATAACGGATGCCGAGTTCGACAAACTCTGGGACGAATTGAGCAGGCTGGCTCCTGAACATCCCCAACTGAAAAAGGTCGGCTCGGATCCTCCTCCTGGTTCTGTCAAGGTGAATCACTTGTTCGCGATGCGTAGTCTTGACAAGTCGAGCACTGAGGAAGAAGTCACACACTTCGTCTCCGAGACCACTGCTCAAAGCCGCAGATTTGTGTGCCAGCCCAAATTGGATGGCTCCGCGCTGTCACTGGAATATCGTAGGGGCCGTTTGGTCAGAGCAGCTACCAGAGGAAGTGGGACTCGAGGTGAAGACGTGACAGCAAACGTTCGCAGAATCCCGAATGTCCCGGAGTCTCTCCATTGGGCTGGCGATTGTCACGTCAGAGGAGAGGTGGTAATGCCACTACAGACTTTCAGAGAAAGCTACGCCGAGGTAGCTCCGAACCCTAGAAACCTCGCTGCTGGCTCACTCAGGCAGAAGCACGTTGAGGCTGGCAAGGGCAGAGCCGAGGACCTCGTCTTCCTCGCTTACGGTGCTGAGTTCCCAACTATTGGCCCAAGGCACCCAGACAGCCCCGAGCCACCTGTGTTTGAGTACGATTCCGAGGTCATTTCGTGGTTGCAGACAGAGGGCATCGAAGTAGCCGGAAACGAAGTCGTAGGTGGATCCGATGACGACTCAACCAGTGCGGCAATAATGTCGGTTGTGCAGAGGTGGACCGATGGAAGGGACGCCGCTCATTGGGAAATTGATGGTGTCGTCATCAAACTCGACAGACTGGACAAGCGCGAACTCCTTGGCATGACCGCCCATCACCCACGTTGGGCCCTAGCCTGGAAGTTCCCCCCGGAGGAGGCTACCACAGTGCTCATGGATGTCGAATGGCAGACTGGGAGGACAGGAAACGTGACCCCTGTCTCCAGAGTGGCGCCAGTAAGGGTCTCGGGTGTAACTGTGGAGAACACCACTCTGCACAACAAGGGTGAGGTGGAACGACTCGAGATTATGGTCTCAGACAAAGTCAGGGTGGTTCGTAGAGGGGATGTCATTCCCAAAATCGTGGAAGTGCTCGGACCTGCAAGCGTCGCCGATCTTGCAGGTCGGCGGCACTCCGATGGACAACCCTTCGCAGAGGCTCTGCCTGAGCGCCAACCCGTCACCATTCCCGTTGAGTGCCCGCGCTGCGCAACTCCTTTGATTGAGGATGGAGCTTTCATTAAATGCACAAACCTCGATTGCCCATCGAGGCTAGAGAGGACAATTCTGTACTGGTGCAGGCACCTTGAGATGGACGGGATAGGTGAGAAACTGGCCGAACAACTCTGCGCAACAGGACTCGTCAGGACATTGGCCGATATGTACAAACTAACTCATCAGGACATCGCAGGATTGGAAAGGATGGCGGATAGGTCAGCTAGTAACGTAATCGATGAGCTGGAGGCCAGTCGGAGTATGAATCTCAGCACTTTTATCGCAGCACTGGGGCTGCCAAGGATAGGGCCCGAGATATCATCAGTCATCGCGACTGAGGTAGGCAATCTCGAAACTCTTCTCGAACTGGTCGAGAAGAAAGACGAGGAAGCGGGCATGGATGATGATGGCAAACCAAACAAGTACAACTCGGCGATTGACCGACTCATTTCCATCGATAGAGTAGGAGAGACGGTCGCTAGACTCCTCCTCGATGGTCTGGACACCCGTTCGACCATAGTGGAAGAACTCAGCCTAGAACTCGACATCACTGAGGAGTCGCCCAAGCAGGAGGCTGGTCCACTGCTGGGTCAAACGTTCTGTATCACCGGGGCCCTCAGTCGTCCAAGGAAGGAGGTCGCCCTGTCAATCAAGGCTGAGGGCGGTAAGGTGGTGTCATCAGTTTCCGGGAAGTTGGACTATCTAGTTGCAGGGGAATCTGCAGGTTCAAAACTCGACAAGGCCAGTAGACTCGGTGTCGATATTCTTTCAGAGGCCGAACTATCTGAAATGATAGGGATGAACCCCCCTGTTGAGCGCCAGAGTTCGTTGGGTGACTTCTAACCGTACATTGAGCCAGGAGCATCTCCACTCTCACTTGGTGGGTTGAGGTGCACAGCCATCATCTCACGGATTTCACCCTCAATCCTCTGTGCCTCTGCCAACAGCGGTTCGGGATCGAGATGCACAGCAGGGAGTAGGTCGTCGAGGCACTCGATGATACGAGCCGCCGCCCTAGCATCTGGCATACTGCCACCAATTTCGCCGTCGGACTCTGCAAGGATTGTCATCACATCAATCTCTCGTCTCCTACCTTCTCCCATCATGACCCCAGTGATGCCACCGACGACGCCTTGTTTCAGCAGTGGCACCCCGAGCTCCTTCAGAGTACTACGCGAGGCATCGGTGGAACCTATGCCGAGAATGGTCTCTTCACTCCGGTCATCGTCGAAAATAGAGTGCTGCTGTCCAATTCCTTGTGCGTACGAGTCGATTAGAATAGTCGCACCTACTCCATTCTCCGTGCACCAATCGAGCAGAGTGTCGGCCAGAGGTAGATTCAGTTCCGGGATGACTTGGATCTCAGATGCTATCAGGACTACCTTGTCGCATCTCTCCATAGTGCAGATAGGCTCTCCTGAGTAGAATCTCATCGGCGGCAATGGCTTACCGTCTTGGACTAAGCATACGGGAGGGAGTTTGGGGTGTCTGACACCTCCGACTAACTCTAGATCCAACTTGTCGACGAGATAATGCGCCACGATGCTACTGACAAAACCAATAGATGGGAAGCAATTGACGACTAGAGCACCAGATGCATTAATCTTCGAGTCTACCTCTACCTTCGGTGGCTCCGTCATGTCACGTAATCTCAGCCAATGCTGTTAACCGTTGTCACGCCCGGACCTACCTTGGGGGAGAGGCTTGGAAGAAGGGTTCACTGCGCACCAACTCTCACCTTCCTCATGGAATCGCTACGAGGATTGTCCTCGGAAATACTGGCTCTCTCGACAGAGACTTCCTCGCAAGGCCAGTATGCCTGCTGCCATGGGTACAGCAGTACACAACTCTGTTGAGGACCTGTGCAACCTCGATCTTTCTGGCAGGGAGGACTCCGAGGACGGTTGGCTCCCTCCGACTTCGAAAGCCGTACTCGACCGCCATTGGGCACTCGAACGTGACATCTTCCTTGCGACTCCGCGCCACCCTCGATGGAAGGACGAGATGATTACCAAAGCGCACGACGGTCTCGTCGGAGCGCTAAACATCCTGTTCTCCAAGTCTAACATGGATAAGGTAGGGCTCTCCGAGGTCACTGTTGGCCAGTGGAAGCAGGTCCAAGACATTGTACTGGCTAATGAGGGGACCTTAGTGTCTGAGTGTGGTCGCTTGATGGGGCGCCTTGATTTGCTGGTAGCCGATCTCGACGAGAACGGTAAATCGAGGGGTTGGATAGTCGCCGATCTCAAGACCGGAAATCCTCCCAAGCAGAAACTCAACGAGAAGGTCAGTCGTCAACTCAGATTTTATCGGGATCTGTTGAAGGAAATCAATCCCGATCACCCCCCAGTCTACGCCGAGGGCTGGTACTCATCGAACCAGACCGTGCACCGTGCTGACGGACCCTCTGTCCTTGACGATGCTTTTGCAGCTTGGGAGGGCATGAGGTTCACAGAGAAGCCTTTGGAAGGGACTCCCGGAGAGATGCAGTGTGGATTTTGCGAGTGGAAGGCCTGGTGTCCGGTGTGGTGGAATGCGAGAAGGGACGGCATTCTCCCCCCGGGCAGCATGTTCCGTGACGAAGTAGTCAACACTGTCAGGTTCGATCCTGAATCAGGCGCCGCACTGTTCGAGCGGATGCCACCAATCGGAGTCGATGGTGAGTTGGCGCACTCAGACCACCGCTTCGGAGCCATTCTGCGTGATCAAGCACTCGACCAGATGCGTGAACTGATGGATTCGGGCTACGATGGGGCAATATATCTTGGCAGTGTCAGGGTGGATGGCCAGATAGTCCACCTCGGAGACTGGTGTGAGGTACTCCCGTGGACACCACTACTCAAGTCAATTAGAAAATGAGTCGAGCAAGTCGTCAACTGAACCCCGGAACTTGTTGGGGTGGGTCTGCATTATCCTCCACAGTAGCAACAGTGTTGCACCTGCATCCACATCGGCCTGATGACTCCTCTTCATATCTATCCCGAACCTGTGGCAGAGGTGTCCTAGCGTGTGCCGCCCCGGTATTCTAAGCCGCCTTGCTAGGACCAGAGTGTCGATGATAGCCCGGGGCCGCGGAGTTTCGACGCCGGCGCGCAAGCACTCCATTTCGAGGAAGCGCCAGTCAAACTGCAACACATTGTGTCCTACGATGACCGAGTCCTCCACTATCGAAGAAATCTCTGCAATATGCTGGGCGAAGTCGCTCGCCTCCCTGACATCATCATCAGTAATGCCGTGCACTTTAGTAGTCTCAGCAGGAATCTTTACTCTTGGATTGACCAGTGACTGCAGGTTGATGTGACTACCATCTGCATCGCTGCCAATAAACGCGAATTGCACAATCCTGTCAGACCTGTGGCTGAACCCGGTCGTCTCGAGATCGAAACCAAGCACTCTGTAGCCAGTGAGCATTGCGCCAGACACACCATCCGCTGAGCGGCACCGTCCATGAACTCTCGTAAACCGCGTGGCAACGAGCCAGTTTCCAACAGCCCTATGAGTGGTCAGTTCGACAGTGTGCGCATGACTGGAAGCACTAGGGGAGTCTCGTCAGCAATCGTGGTGATGCTACTAGCGACCAGTCTAGTCGGCTGCTCGGGCCTCAGTTCGACAACCCCAAATGCCAGAATCAGTGCTGACCAGCAGGAGATTAACCTCGGCGAGACGGTGAATTTCGACGCTAGGGAGTCTACCACTCCAGAACCTACTTTCATCGAAGAGTACCGCTGGGACTTCGGCGATGGAGAGTCACGCGACACCAAGCAGGGCATAGTCAGCCACACCTTCGAATTAGCTGGAAATCACGAGGTCGAGGTCACTGTGCTCAATGACAACGGCGAGGTCGATAGGGCCTCAATGACCATCTTTGTGAACTCCCCCCCCACCATCGAAATCGAGATGCCCACTTATGTTAGAGCTGGTGAGACGGCTAGGCTCGACGCAAGCGGTTCGACCGATCCCGAGGGAGCCTCTGTCGAATTCATGTGGGACTTTGACCTAGGCACGGACTCTGACGGAGACGGCGAGAAGACCAACGATGCCGACGCTTCCTCACCCTACGTCGACCTCACCATCGACATCTCGGGAAATCGAACCGGCTCGGTCTCGGTAATTGATGACAAGGGGGCCATGAGGACAGAGATCTGGAGCCTGATGGTCATTTCACGCACCTTCAACGTGGTCTGGGAGGAGCAGCACGTAGAGGTTGATTGGTCGGGATACCTAGAGCAGGGCCAGAGCTACGAGATTAGCCACGAACCGGGAGCAGGAGCGAGGATAATACAGGTCAACGCGACTCTAACACTTGCAAGAGACCTACTCCCCATAATGTGGCCCGAGGACAATTTCACATTGTCACTCAGCGTCCCCGCTTCTGGTTGGAGCACCTTCGTCTCAACTCATCATGACAACTTCACCGAGAACGCCAGTGGTAGTTTAGATCGAGGTGAAATGAACTCACACCCAGAGAGCGGCTACACCATCACCGCTGACTCCTCTGATGGACTGGTCGAGGCACTATTGAATGAACCCGGAGAGCGCTTCGGACAAGGTACCTGGTACTGGACCATCACTGCTGATCAATGCGACCCCGATCTGCCAGTGGATGACGTAGACCCTGACCAAGGTAACGACTGGGAGTTAGTGATTGAGTTCATCATATTAGTGCCACGAGTCAGCGAGATTGGCGTATGAGCCCGGCATGTCTTCGTGCGAAGGGCTTTGAACTCAGCAGCGATGGCGCTTCATGGTCAAGTCGATGGAGATAACCAAGGTCTCCATCCGCAACCGACTCGTCGTCGATGCAGAGGTCCGGATGAGCGATCCCAAGGACTACGATTTCTCCCCAAGAGCCGACATTGATGGCAGCACGTTGAGTCTTCGCAACGAGGGCGACGAGGGTGCTGTGACTTCAATCGATTTGGACATCGAGCAGTTGAATACGGCTGAGAGGGACCGCATGCTAGAGTTACGTGTAAAATTCGCAGTTGAGGGGATGCATGGAGTGTTGACTCACAAGACCAAGAACACCAGAATCGCACCCAACGCCAAGAAACTCGCAGAACCACGCTGGAAGACTGTGCTTCCACTAAGCATGTGATGCTTCAGATACCGTCGGGGTTAAACAGAGGCCTTCGCTCGAAATAGCGCTGGACCCATAGTGTAGCCTGGATATCACATGAGCTTGCGGAGCTTGTAACCCGTGTTCAAATCGCGGTGGGTCCGCCATCCCAAGGTCAGCGCTCAGCATGCGACCGATTCAATTACTGATGGGCCTTGGAGATGTCACTGGACCCATAGTGTAGCCTGGATATCACTCTAGCCTCCGGAGCTGGAAACCCGTGTTCGAATCGCGGTGGGTCCGC
>DAUV01000113.1:0-1275 GCA_002505325.1 Euryarchaeota archaeon UBA623
AAGCCGAACACGAGGCCGGAGGGGTCGCAAACACCGGCGATGTTTCTCCAGCTCTGGTTAGGTGAGACAGGGTATGGCAGAACCTCGTCGCTGGCACCGGGGTACTCAGTGGAAGGATCGACATAGCGGGCTACCAGTTGACCGGTTTCGGCCCACCGATCGAGCAGGATGCGGTCGTCTGTCACGAACTTGCCCTCCCCGTGGCGCACAGGGACGCGCATGCGGCTCAGTCCCTTCGTCCAGATACAGGGGCTGTTGGAATCGAACTCGAGAGTGGCCCAGCGGTTCTCATAGTGTCCACTGTCGTTGAGTGCGAGTGAAGCCGTCTGAGTTAGGCTGACCTCATCATCACCTGGAAGGAGGCCCATCTTGACTAGGACCTGGAAGCCGTTGCAGATTCCTATCACGGGCTTACCTGCCCTAACGAATTCTCGGACCTGTTCCCTAAGACCGAAACGTAGGCGGTTGCCCATCAGACGGCCGCTACCGAGGTGGTCGCCAAATGAGAATCCCCCGGGTACTGCCATGATGTGGTAGTCATCGAGACTGACCTCGCCATTCACCAGACGATTGACGTGGATCCTATCCGCTGAAGCCCCGGCCATCTCGAAGACTGCCATGGTCTCCGTCTCGCAGTTGATGCCGAAGCCTGAGATGACTGCAACCTTTGGTCTCTCAGACATTACGAATCACCCCCTAACGAGTTTTGCCAAGCCTTCTTCAACTCCGACAAAGAGGCTTGCAATACCTCGGTATCACCATAAGATACCGTGATTTTATCGCCCTCTTCCACTGTTCCCAATCTGCTGCAAGAGTTGCCCTTCATCGCAGCAGCAAAGGCATCGGAGTCTTGCGGTGTCACACTAACAAGGATTCTACCGAGACTCTCACCGAATAGAGCACCCCATTCATCGAGGTGGTTACAGTCTCTCTCAAGGGAGGATATGTCTACAGAAGCCCCCGACCCGGATCCGAAGCAGCACTCAGAGAGAGCAACCGCAAGACCTCCGTCACTACAGTCGTGGGCACTCGCAACTAGGCCTTCGGACATTGTCGAGGTTAGAGCGCGATACATTGCGAGGTTACGTTCTGGGTTGATTCGTGGTATCTCACCACCAATGCCCCCTGCGCCTTCGTCACGGAACATAAAGGCGAGTTCACTTGCACCGAGTTCTTGGTGTGTCTCTCCGAGAAGATAGATATGGTCGCCTGGTCGTTTGAAGTCACTTGATACTGCCTTGCGCACATCGTTGTGGTTGCCAATTAGGCTGAATA
>DAUV01000113.1:1699-6360 GCA_002505325.1 Euryarchaeota archaeon UBA623
CGGCAGACTTCGTCTATTGCTCGGTTAGCACGCACTAACTGAGCGAGTTTGTAACGACCATCCGGTGTCTTAGGGGATTCCACAGAATCTGGCCAACAGAAGTTGTCCAAGCCAGCTATCATTTCGAGATCAACTCCAACACATACTGCATTACGCAACGCCTCGTCAACACTTGCAGCAGCCATAGAATAGGCATCGATGTCTGAGTAACGAGGAGTGATTCCATTCGATATTACGGCCCCTTGTGTTCCACCGAGTAAAGGTGCGATGACCGCGGCGTCTCCGGGAGCGTCGTGGTTAACACCACAAAATGGTTTGATCACCGACTGAGCAATAACCTCGTGATCATAGGAACGAACCCACTCCTCCTTACTCGCCACATTCGGTCTCGCTATCAGACGACACAATACATCGCCCATGCCAGTGGCAGCCAACGAGGGAGGGGAGAATGGCTCGTGCTGAGGGGGCGTCCACTCTGATTCAAGTTGCAGTTGTGGGCATCCATCGTGCAAGAAAGAAATCGGTATGTGAGCTACCGGAGTATCGGCGAAGCGCACAACGAATGCTCCAGAATCAGTGAATTCTCCGATGTTCGTAGCCTCAACCTCGTGGAGTTCAGCAAGAGTTTCGAATGCTTCGCAGTCATTCGGTCTTACACCCACTGTCATGCGCTCTTGAGACTCCGAAACTAGGATTTCCCACGGAGAAAGGCCCGCTTGCTTGAGAGGAACGACGGCTAGGTCTATCTCCGCGCCATCGGTAAGTTCGGCCATCTCTCCGACGCTGCTAGACAAGCCACCAGCGCCGTTGTCGGTGATGACTTGAATAATCCCTGTGTCTCTCGCTTCGAGGATCATATCAATCATCTTCTTCTGAGTTATCGGGTCGCCGATTTGTACCGCAGAAGAAGGGCTCTCTTCTGTCAACTCAAGGCTGGAGAAGGTGGCTCCATGAATACCGTCGCTACCGACTTTTCCTCCAACCATGTAAATGATATCGCCTGGGCTTGGGGTTTTGTCGTGACTCTCTCGGCCGTCGGGAAGGTGGCGAGGCATGATGCCGACGGTGCCACAGTAAACCAGTGGTTTGCCGAGGTAGCGCTCATCGAATACCATGGCTCCATTGACTGTTGGGATACCTGATTCATTTCCCCCAGCGCGCACCCCAGCGTGGACCCCTCTGAACACCCTAGAGGGATGGAACAGTCCGGAAGGAAGGTCTCCTGTGTAGTCTGGTGGTCCAAAGCAGAAAACATCGGTGTTGGCGATGGGTCGGGCGCCGAGCCCTGTACCGAGGATATCTCGGTTGACTCCGACTATCCCAGTTATTGCCCCTCCAAATGGGTCCAAAGCGCTTGGTGAATTATGGGTCTCAGCCTTCATGCACAGGCTCCACTCATCATTCCAAGCGATTACGCCTGAATTGTCGTGAAATACACTCAGAAGCCAATCGACTTCTTTCTGAATATCCAATGTTGGTTTCACGATGTGTGTCTTGAACAGTGAGTCAATGACAGAAGATTCTCCTGTCACGTTATCCTTGTGATTGATTCTTGCTGCGAATATCTTGTGCGAGCAGTGCTCGGACCAAGTTTGCGCAAGACACTCGAGTTCAGCATCCGTCGGAGCCCCAGGGGGCAACCCTAGATTCTCCCTCGCTACTCTGACCCCGGGGTCCCGATAGTGCGCCTGGATGGCGTGCATCTCATTCAGATTGAGGGCGAGAAGTCCTGTCTCACTAATTTCCTCTAACTGCTTGTCGCTCACCTCGAGATCAACGATAGCGGGCTCGGCGAAGACAGCGGGAGGCCTGTCAGGGAACCCTAGAGAAGGCCAACGAGCAGCGGCGCAATCTTCTGCTCCCGCAATAGCGCAGCGCTCAATCATTGGATTGTGAAGCATAGCGGCAAGCTCAGAGGAATCAGTGCCTTCAGGAAGATCCCAGAACATATAGGTCCTACTTGTTGCAACCTGGGACTGCCTTGCCAGCCTTGGATATAGGGTGAGGAGTCCGTCGAGACCAGCCTGACCTGCGTTGTCTGTCACCCCGGGTTTGAATCCGACTTGGATGACAGCCTCAGGAGGATGAGGGAACAGATCGTTAGAATCCAACAAGGCCCCGGTGCAAGATCCAATTTCGATTACGGGATCTGCAAACAGGTCATACACTGTTCTCTCGATCTCATCTTCACTCATCTCAGCCTTGATTAGGTATCTGAGATTAACTCGTACTCCTCCAACCTTGATACCATGATCGGTGGCCAACATAGAGGCCACGCTGTCGCCTCGAGCATCAGGCAACCCCTCCATATCTCGAGTAGTAACCTCAACCGTGTGAACGGTAACGCTCCCGCTCATGAAGTAGTATCGGTTGCCGCCCGTCCATGAACAAAGCGGCTCAGGCCGTAGGCCTGATTTGGACGAGATAAAGGGAAAGCCTTGAGAGAGGGTCGGTGGCGAGGCTGTTCGATGCGAGCTGATGAGGCATGGGGCGCTAGATGGCGAGGTTGCGCCCATCCCCTATCGCATCGCTTCATGGAAACGGCTGCTGAGAAGAGGACATTAGTCGTGCTGGCGGCCGATCTCAGTAGTACTGAAGAGTTGGTGTCACTCATCCATCAAGTAGGTCCTCACATCGCTGCACTCAAGACTCATGTGGATATGGTCGAGGACTTCTCGCAGGAGTCATGGCAAGGGGTCGTAGATGCTGCTCAATCACATGATTTAATGCTCTTCGAAGACCGTAAGTTTGCCGACATAGGCAGAGTATCACAAACGCAGATGGGAGGAATTTACGACATCCGCTCATGGGCCGATATCGTCACCGCCCATAGCGTATCAGGGCCGGACATCGTGGATGGTATCGCCGCAGGGTGGGATGAGGTACGCAGAATAGGAGGGGTTTTCCTACTGGCTCAGATGTCGAGTCGAGGCAACCTGCTCTCCAAGGGCTACACTGATGAGACAATTACGACCGGTGCCGCTTCACCCCATGTTCTCGGATACATCGGCAACGGCAGCTCGCCTGACGAGATATCCTCGCTGCGGAAAAAGGTCGGTGATGGCAAGATGATCTGGACACCAGGAGTCAACCTATCAGCCGAGGAGGGTGTCCTAGGACAGAGATATGGTCATCCATCAGATGCCATCAGGGCTGGTTCCGACGGGGTAATCGTGGGCACAGGGATACATGGCTCAGACGACCCTGTGGTGGCGGCCAAGGCATACGCCGATGCAACATGGGCTGCATTGATGTCTAGATGACTTTCATTCACCCTCAGATGAGTCGGATGACCCCTCATACGCAACACAGGGAGTTAGCGCAATAAGGCCAACCATACAGAGAATCATGAGAAAATCCATCGGCGACTCTGCAGGTGCTCCTTCTCCCGTCATCGAGAGATAAGCGGCGATTAACAAAGCAACCGCTGTCATCGCACCACCATGCCAAGGACGCATCGACCCTACCTCCCTGCCCATTACGGCTGTTAGTAGGAACACTAGAACTCCGATTACACCAACTGCCAGCCCGCCTTGTGCGATTGTCTGCTGAGTGGAGTCCAGTGTCACGGTATATTCATTTCCATCATTGTCATCTTCTGTGAGTTCGCCCTCCATAGCCATATCCGCTAATCCGACCATCCCGACCATCATGAACAGAGCGAAGACGACCCAGATTATGCCCAGCCTCTGCAGTCTGGTCTCGTCATCTAGGCCCAGTGTCGGGTCACCGGTCGCCATTGCTGGCATGTAGGCAATTGGACCTATCATGATCAACATGAAAACAGCCCAGAACATCATCTCATTCTCGCCCATAGCCAGGCCCATTACGACCATCAACGCTGGAATTCCCAAGGTTACTCCCATCCTCGCGTTCGGGACTGAGAGGAAGAGTGCCAAACCAGCACCCCCCATCATCACCAGAAAGAGGTAGTCAAAATTGTCCTCTACCCCTCCATCTACCGACCAGTAGGCGAAAACAGCAAAAATTCCCAACTGAGATAATGTCAGCAGGGATTTAGCAGAAAGATCGATTGTTGGCATTTTGAACATAGCAGATTCACTCATAGGGTCTTGTTGAAGAAGGTGGTTGATTATACTTAGGGACGCATAACCTATGGAAGATAGGGCTCCAGTGTTGCGAAATACTCGCTGAGATCGATGAGGCCGCCATAGTGGGCGGCAGCTGCTGCAATACCTGAAATTACCACCAATAGTACGATTCTTCTCAACCACTTACGCTTCTTCTTGGGTGATTCCTCTGGCTCCGGTTGAGGTGATGTGGAGGCTGGCATCTCGACTGTTTCCGGCATCAACGGCATCAGGGGTGGCATCGGTAATTCTGGCATCTCCGCCTCCTCTACCTCAGGATAGAGTTCGTCAAGGTCGGCGAGACCAGGGGCAGGGGGGACATCTCCCATCATCCCATCCCACTGCTCGTCAAACACTGATTGAGTCAATGGGGTGACGAGTACACCGACCGCTCCTGCAGAGTAAGCGGCATCCCGAGCGACGGCAGTACCAGATCTAGGGGTAACAATAGCTATTCTTGCGCTGTAATCGGTCTCGCGCATCTCAAGCGCTGCTATGTGGCCATCCATCGAAGGGATATCAAGAGCTAAGAACACTAAGTCAGGCTGTAGTCTGACATATTCGTCGACC
>DAUV01000036.1:0-523 GCA_002505325.1 Euryarchaeota archaeon UBA623
GATTACCTTGACTAATTTGGCAAGTAAGGTAGGCGTCTCCAAATCGACACTCTGCGAGATGATTCAACTCATCGAGCACAGGATAATCGAAGAGTTCTCCGAGTCGGTCCGGAGAAAGAGCCCCAAGGATTGATTTGTACGTTCGGATATTACTTCAAAAGCGAAAAGGGAGTCGGGAGATTATGGCGGATACTGAAGTGGTCGCTGACTACACTCAGAACTTTGAGGGATGGATTGACGACTTCAACGAGTGGCAGACCAGAATAGGCTTCGATCCTTCGTGGCTCGGTGACTACCGCTTCGACATCAAGTTCGACTGGGACACTGCTGGTAACCAAATCGAATTTGGCGATTTCGAAGGCAAACCAAAGTGGAATCGTAGGATGCAAATTCCCCAGCAGACCATTCGAGACGCCATCATCAACATGGTGAGTGTCCAAGGCGACACAGAGTTCGCATCAGTTGAGCAACAGAATCATCTGCTGGCCTCGGCGCCGACCGAGTACGACCGTAAATCGGCTCT
>DAUV01000036.1:926-3564 GCA_002505325.1 Euryarchaeota archaeon UBA623
CAGGGTATGCGCGAGGCAGCCAAGCTACTCGAGAGGAACGCTCAGGAGGGCACTAGGATTCTAGGCTCTTTCAACGCACCAATCGACCACTGGCTTGACTTCTTCTGCTTCACCCACTTCATCGACCGTGATGGCAAATATCAACTCAAGATGCTTAGTACCTCGTCTTTCAAGCCACTAGCCGCTAGCATGGGCCCGATGCTCAAAGAGGAGTCGTTCCATCTCGGAACTGGAGCCAATGGCCTGCGACGGATAGTGAAACAGGGCGTAATCCCATGCGAGTTGCTTCAGAAGTACGTCAACAAGTGGGTTAGTACAGGCCTGGATCTGTTCGGTACGGACGACTCTACTAGTGCACAATGGGCATATGTCTACGGAGTCAAGGGCAGATACGACGAACGAGAGGCGCAGGAGCCTGCAGACAGGGAGCATCTGAACGAAGCCAGCAGGGATCTTTACTTCCAAGAGCTAAGAGACGAGATGCGCAGAATCAGTAAAGTCCGCAAGGAGGGCGAACCGGAGCTCTACATCCCCTCGGACAAGTTCATGCGCGGAATAGGAAAATTCGCTGGCAAGCGCTACACCGTCCACGGAGAGGAGTTCGAAGGTGATGATGTCGCTTGGGATGAGTACGTATCCACAGTCACCCCCACTGACGAAGACGAGAGCAGACTGGTCAACGAGTACATGCAACAGGAGTGGATTCAGTACCGAGAATGGAAGGGAAACTGAACCTTCCGGGGGCCTCGATATGCAGCACGTAGCGCTGACATCGTTCAACAAAGAGCGGTGTCGACCGTTCTTCGATAAGTTGACTGAATACTTTCACCAACACCACCAATCCGAAGAGGGAGATGCAGATGGTTACGAGGAACTACTGTACAGAGTCCGCAGACCGTATACTCCCGAGATGCTAGACATGATTGACTCTTGGATGGGACTGGAGAAGCGAGATTGGCGCGAGGAGACTCAAAGAGAGGTTATGTTGGCGCTGTACGCCATCAGATATCCGGACACGCTTCTGCTAGAGAGCTTCACCGAAAAGGCGAGATCTGATCTGCGTAGACTGTCCGCCTACCTCCACTTCACCAACCACACGTACGCCATCTGGGACGATGATACAAGAATGGGCCTAGTCAAGTTGGGAATTGAAATTCCAGCCACCAATACAGTTGACCCATTCGTATACGGCGCCTACGTTAGCGCCATTGAGTTACTGAAGGACGTCGCTCCATTCACTTGCTTCATAGAGCACGATGTGCCACGCCAGAGGCTATTCCAAGCCGCGCTTGCAGCCTATGGCAGGGAGTAATTGGATGGATGTCCATAGTGTCGCCGTCGTTGGCGCTGGGACTATGGGTGCGGGAATAGCCCAGGTTTGCGCCCAGACCGGGTGGAAGACCTGTTTGTACGACGCGTTTCCAGAGGGCCTGACCAAAGGGATGGCTACAATCGAGAATTTTTGGGACATGGGTATCGAGCGGGGCAAGACCTCGGTCGCCCAGAAGGCCGAATGGTCGGGAAACCTGAGAGCTGTCAATAACTTGGCTGAGGCGGTCAAAGATGCTGACCTCGTCATCGAGGCGGTTCCAGAGAACATGCAGTTGAAGCAAGATATCTTCGCCGAACTGGAGCGTCTAGCACCGAGTCACGCGATGCTCGCGACCAACACCTCGGGGTTACCAATCTCAGAGATAGCACAATCTACGGGCTGCCCCGAGAGGGTCGTCGGGATGCATTTCTTCAATCCGGTACCGCTGATGAGCCTGCTTGAGTTGGTGCGCCACGACACTGTCTCCGAGGAGACCATCGCAGCCGCACAATCAATCGGTTCTGCGATGGGGAAGACAACTATTGTGGTGCGCGATGTCCCGGGTTTCGCGACAAGTCGCCTCGGGGTCGTCCTCGGCAACGAGGCGGTTCGCATGCTGGCTGACGGAGTTGCCTCGGCAAGCGACATAGACACGGCGATGCGTCTGGGTTACAGGCATCCTATGGGGCCGCTGGAACTCAGCGACCTCGTTGGCCTAGATGTGCGACGTGACATTCTCAATAACCTCGCGGATGCCTTTGATGACGAGAGTTACCGGCCGCACCCAATGCTAGACCAACTGGTCGAGGCAGGTGACCTAGGCAAGAAGGTCGGGAAGGGCATTTATGACTGGACCAGCGGCAAGAAGGTCGAGCGATGAAGAACCCCAGCCACCTGTTCCTTTGGGCTAGGCTGGCTGAGATAGTAAGAGACGGTTCTGCGGGGCTGCCGGTCACCGTGGACGAGCCAGGAGACCTCAGGATCGAGACTGAATCGGGCAGGCCCTTCGCCAGCGTCAGGATACAACTCCACCACGTTGGGGTCTACCTGCTGCCGCTGTACTACTACCCCGACATGCTCCCTGCCAGTCTTGGGTCAAGGAAGTCCGGAGCAGTGACACTCAGATTCGCAAACGAGGAGGATGCGTTGATTGGTGAGCTTGGCACTCTGGTAGAGCGCTGCCTATCGGCCATCGGTAACTACTGAAGTGGTGGGCTCGCCCAGATTTGGGCATTAGAGATGCTAAATCCATCGCATGTGATTGGTGCGGACACCGGGAGTTGAACCCGGGTTAGCAGGTTGGGAACCTACTGTCATAACCACTAG
>DAUV01000087.1 GCA_002505325.1 Euryarchaeota archaeon UBA623
AAGCGACCTGGGGGGCCGGGATTGAGAGCGTTGAGGCGCCGGGCACCGTCGAGGGCGAGGCTGATACCACCATCAGACAGACGCGGTGAGAGAATGTGTTCACCCTCCAACAGTACGTTGACCATCCGATCTGTGCGAGAACGACGGGAGTTCATACCCTCAGTCAGACTGCAGCCGTCGCTCGGTGAGACTCCGCACAGTACTGTGAGTTTGTCGACCACTGCGCAGCGGTCGAGCCAATTCCTCACATCGCCGACTTGTTTACCTTCGGGCATGGTGCATTGCTCGGCGCGAACTAGAGGGAATTCGTCGAGACCTAGTTCGGCTAGTCCTTCGGCAATCTCCTCGCCGCCATACGAATCTAACCAAACATCGTCGGGACAATCGAGGTGGCACCAAGGAGAGACGTCCTCTAAGGTGAACGGAATAGGGCCAAGGGGAGTCGAGAGCATGATGATGCTCCTAGGCTCTTCAAGCAGTGCCGATACCACCGCTCCGAGCGCGGAATCACGCCACGGCGGAGTTGTCCCTTCAATCAACACAACCCTTTCAGGTTCGGAGTCAGAGCCGTCCCACCATGACCCTGGTAATCTCCATCTCATAGATAGGAGGGCGTGTAGATGCAGGATGTGTGGCCTTGTCCCAATGTCGTCACTGAGCTTCTCGCCTCCACTCCTCACAGGGTCTGTGGATGCCATGAGATTGAGGGCCGAGACGCCGACGGGACCGTCTGGAATTTCTTCTAGTTGCTCCAGCACCCAAGTGAATGCATCTCTGAGTTGCGGTGATGCATGACTGCGTCGTTCTGCAAGCTGCCAAATCGAACCATTGCGAATCGCCTCGCGGCAACGTGCCAACTCGGCCTGAGTGACCTCAAGGTTGTGGTGAGCGAGTAGGACCGAGCGTTTCTCGGAATCCATGTCGCGAACCTCTTCAGGAGTAAGCCCGAATAGGGCTGCGGAGTGAATCGGCCACTCGGTGAGCCCCTTCAGTCTGACAGTGCCATGAGGTGACAAGATTCGGTCGTCTCGAGCGAATATTGCGTAGGCCGCGCTGTCGAATAAATCAGCACCTAGAGCGATGGCCAAAGGAAACAGCATCGGATGGCCACAGCCGAACAGATGCACTGGGCGATCTGGAGGGGTGGTCGACCTAACGGCGAGCAGAATCTGGAACAATTCGCGATAGCGCTGATTCTCCATCAAAGGGACGATGCCTCCGACAGGATGGATGGTGAAGCCCCTGAACTCCCCCTCAGCTGAGCCCATCAGGTTGCCAGCCCTAGCCCTCAGGTCTTCATACAGACCACCCTGGACTGGCCCATTTAGAAGCAAGGTGTCTCCTGCTGATTCAAGTGATTGCTTGGCTCTCAGGGCTGTTTCATCAACGCATTCCTCGAGTTCTTCGCGGCTCATGTCAGGGCGTCCAAAAACATCGAGCATTGTACCAATATCAACACCGATATCGCGTTGGAACTCTACTATCTCCGAGACTCCGACTTCGACATCACCGTAGACATAGGACTGGAAGGTACCCGAATCAGTGACTATTACACCAGGAAAGTCAAGCATTGAGTGTACGCCTTCGTCCAACGCCCTCTCTCTCAAGTCGTCGTGCTTCCAGATAACGTATGAGTTGGTGATTAGAGCTTCGACACCATACCTCTCCCACATCTCACGCGGTTCTATTGTCCGAAGATTAGGGTTAACGACAGGGAGCAGGGCGGGTGTATTCATCGAACCATGTGCGGTGTGTAGCCGCCCTATCCGCGCAGCACCATCCCGAGCGATTACCTCGAATAGGCCGAGGTCTTGTTCTCGGCAAGGCTCGGGGTCGCTTCGCTTAGACATGGAACCGGTGCGAAGCACCGGGAGTCATCAAACCTCTCCTGCCCTACTAACGACCCTCAGGGTAGTCATACCGCCACTCAGCGATATCTCCACATCATCTCCCGTATTGACTTCCATAGTGGGGTCAGAGCCGAAACCGTGAGCATAGGGGACCCCCAGAAGGGAGGCTGCGGGCAAGGTAAGCGGGCAGACGTCGCGGTTGACAATAGCAATAGGGCCCTTACCGGTGTAGATTAGCCCCATCAGTACAAAGGGTGCGACAGTAGAGCCCGAGCCTTTCGGGTAGATTAGCACGGTGTCCTCAATAGAATGTCCATTGAGAGGGTGGCCGGGTTCCTCGATGAATCCGGTGTCGGAGTTGACGTAGCCGAGATAGGTGATTGGAACGTCAGTAACTAGGGCCTTTCCTGAGACTGCCCACTCGCTCTGACTGGGTATACCACTCCCACTGGCCTCGTATTTACCACGACGCTGTGTCTTAGCAGATGGAATCGGTTTGGCAGCCTCAGAGTCTAGCACTGGGCGCTCACCTGTAACGAGAGTCGGGTCGAATGCATGGGCGACGCACTGCTCGATAGGGGCGACACTGGTCGGCATCCGATTGAGTCCGCTGGTCAGGTAGTGCTCGGCCTTCAGAGAATTGGTCAGCAGGTGGTTGTAACGCGAGCGATTGTATGGTGTGACTTCGGGGCAGGTGTCGCGGAGTACGAGTGCTCCTGCCTCCTCTAGCACGTCGAGGGTGCCATCGGCTGAGATTAAGTCGTGATTGTGGCCGCTCATGAACACCCAAAGTCGTTGGTCCGGGATGACTTCTCCCAACTCCATCCTCGCCCTGACAGCAGCAGCAGCAGTGCGAGCCTCGCCGACGCTTGCCTGCGGACAGCCGATGACCACCAAATCGACCTGTCCTCGAGGGGAGAGTTCGCGGTAGCGCTCGGAAAGGTCATCTTCAGTGAAGGTCAACTCACCCTGATAGTTCTCCACGGCAGGTGCGTCAGCGGTGTGACCATCTGCCCATAGCAGTGGACATCCGTAGTTAGCAGCAGCCGCGGTGAGAGCTTTTCGCATCTCAAAGCTGGTCCACTCAGGGAGTCCGGTGATTCGTGGCATCGGGCCCCACGGCAGGTCCCATTCCGGTCTGATTTGCTTGCCAATCCAGTCCCCTAGGATGCTCCAATCAGTGGAGTCCGTCATGGCACACTCCACCCTCACTAGGATGTTGGGCGTCCTGTTCTCTCTGAGATGTAGTCCCCATCGAGGGGCCCATCCAGTCAGTGCGGTAGCCAAGGCGGAGAGGCCCGACTCCCTGTTGGTGACGAGTGAGGTGTAAGAGTTCGAGAAGCAGACTGCGTTGGACTCGGCCCAAGAGCCGATGCCTTCGTCCGCCTCGATGCCCCGATCATAGGGAGTGCAGGACAGTATGGCATCTATTCCGAGCTCAGAGTAGGCGTGGACAATCTCAAACTGCTGCTCGAGGAAGTCGGGGT
>DAUV01000053.1 GCA_002505325.1 Euryarchaeota archaeon UBA623
AGGCGGTAGCACCAGTGGTGGAAATACCTCGCACCTCGGCGTCTGCAATTGCCATTTGTTCTGCGTGCAGACCACCGATGTGGTCATGCCATCCCTCAGCGACTATGACTCCGTCGCGGACCAACACGCATCCTACTAATGGGTTGGGCATCACGCACCCTCTTCCTCGCTCCGCCAACTCAAGGGCGTGACGCATGAAATCTTCCTCTCCGTCCATCGGTCCCGGACTTGGGAACTGTCTTCTACTCATCATTTCTTGTATTGAGAGAATTCAAGTCAAAACCCCGTCCTGTGAGCATCATGCCGCGTGTAGCCTGTATACTCAATCCGAATGCCCGCGATGGTCTTTCGGTCAAGCAATGGGACCAGTTTGAGCCTGCACTGAGGCTAGCTGGCTTCGAGGTGGAACTTCACAATACGCAGTACCCCGGCCATGCCACAGAGATAGCACACAGCCTCTCTAGCGGTGATCACGAGATAGTCGTGGCCGTCGGAGGGGATGGTACGGTTCACGAGGTCGCATCAGGTCTGAGGGGCTCTAGCAAGGTGCTCGGAATACTACCAATAGGGAGCGGCAATGACTACGCTAGAGCCCATGGCATCCCAACCCCTAAGGGAAACAAATTCCCAGATATGCAGGGAGCAGTCGACATACTAGTCAGCGGAGTCGATAGGAGGGTCGGAGCTTTCAGAGTCGAAGGACCGCCCGCAAAGGGGCACAAGTCGATTCCTGACCCAGAGCACCATTCGGTGGATGGGGAGCCTGAGGTCAGTGGGAACATGGTAAGATGGAGTTTCCTTGAGATTGACAGCGGAGTCACCTCGGCTGTAAACCGCATGAAGAATGAGGGGAAGTTCAAGTGGATTCGAGGGCAGTTGAAGTACACAGCTCTTGGCATCAGGGCAATATTTGGCTGGAGGAACCAACCGGGCTGGATCAAGATAGATGACGAGCCAGGTCAGATATTCAATTTCTCGGGTTTGTTCTGCATGAGTCAGTGCCAGACGTTCGGTGGTGGATTCAAAGTCACACCCGGTGCCTATCCTACACAGGGCCACGGGTCATTGTTGATGGCTTTCGGATTGAGCAAGTTGCAGATGTTGATGGTGATGGGCCCATTGGAGAAGGGCACCCATGTAGGGAAATGGGGGAAGATAAGCATGAGGAACGCTACTAGGCTGGAGGTCCGAGCCGTGGGAGGGGATGGGGAGCCCAGCAATGATAGCCACAATCCCACTATGTTCGTCAATGTGGATGGAGAAGCAGTACTCACCACCCCAATCTCCATGGCTTATCACGAAGATCAAATATCTATCCGAGGCGCAGCCTCAATTCCAAACGAATAGTGGCGCAGACGGAGAGATTTGAACTCCCGAGTCACAAGGACACCGGATTTCAAATCCGGCGCTATACCAGGCTAAGCGACGTCTGCAGCAGGTTTGCGAAGCCGTCGATGTCCATGAATCCTTTCGGACTCAAAGTCCGTATGTCCCGGGTCTGCACCAGGCAGGCAGGCCCGTGGAGGCATCAGGGTGAGTGAGTCCGATGAACAATACCATGATGATGATGAAGAAGGCAGGGAAAAGAGCGGTCAGAGTCAGTATACCAGAATCATCCTCGCCCCACAGATGCATAAAGATGGCCGCTATCATCACGAACTTCGGAATAGCGATAACAGTGAGAATCCACAAGGTCAGTTGCCTCTCTGTCATATCGAATCCTCCTGCAGTGGGTCCCAAATCCGCCCCTACTGCTGCAACTTCGATTAAGGTGAGTAGCATAAGCCCGAAGAAGTTCATCCAGTATGCGTCCCTGCCCATGATTGTGTGTGTCATGTGATTACCTCAGTATAGATAGAAGAATGGGAAGACTAGGACCCAGACTAGGTCCACAAAGTGCCAGTAAAGGCCGAAGTACTCAATGGATACGGCGCTCTGTGGGGTGTAGGCACCAGTCCAAGCCTTGTAGGTAAGATAGGTAAGCCCCAAAATGCCACCAAACACGTGCAGTCCGTGAGTTCCTGTAGTGACGTAGAACAGTGTCGCGCTGACCTGAATGTTAGCCACCATGTGTGCACCAGTCACTTCGTCGATGTAGTGATGTGCTTGGTAGTGGTCGTTGTTGATTAGGTAACCCTCGCTATACAAAGAGTGTATCTCGTGCTCGTGGATTCCGAGGAAGCCAATCTCGGGCACGTGGAAGCCAATGAACCACTCGACCATCTTCAGGGTTAGGAACAGAATTGCTAGACACCAGGTCGCTCCGAGGTAGCGGTAAACTCTCTTCCTACGAACTTCCTCGTCAACACTGCCAACGGGTTTGTGGGCCCAGCGCAGTGCCTGAACGATAGTGAATGACGAGATAATCAGGGCGAAGGTATTGATCGCTCCAGGTGCAATGTGCCACCAGCTCGACGCGATGAGTTGACTCGCCGGCTCGTAACATGTCACTGCTACTCCCTCGACCCATTCTCCCGACTCAAACACGGTGTCGCAGCGTGGTATGCCTTGTCGGTACCGCATGTAGGTTGAGAACAATGAGCTGAAAATCATCATCTCCGACATCAAGAAGACCCACACTCCGACTTTGCGAATCTGGATGTTCTTGAACGGGACACCTATGGCACGGGGTTCGTACGAACCGTCAAACGACATATCCTGCCGACACCAGACTATCAAGGAGGCAGCGATTACAGAGAGTGAGACGAACACCATTGGAAGGTATCTGCCATTGTACTCTCCAAATGAGAACAGGCCTCCAAGCATAAGGAGGAACATACCACAACCTATCGATAGAATGAGTGGAGCGAATGAGTTGTGAGGAGCACCGTGACCCCAGTCGTGGGGCCCCCAAGGGCTCGGATGATGGTCGTCATGACCATGATAATCATCACTCAATGCGATTCCTCCTCTGATGTATCATCCACCATTAGCCTGCGAAACATCTGTCCTAGTCTTCCCGGCTCGTTGGCGACATGCTCGTTGGCGTCCTTCAACTCGGGTAGATTGTGAGGGTCAAAACTAGGAGTCGGAGGGGGCGAACTGGTCATCCACTCGAAGGACCAGCCACCCCAAGGGTCGGCAGGGGCCTTATCCCCTCTGATGAGGGACTTGATCATGTTCACCACGAGTAGCAGGTTGCTGGCAAAGAACAGGAATGCTGAGATTGAGATCAGCATGTTCCAGTCAGCCGCCCATTCAGGCAGGGCTTGGAAATCATCGGTGGTGATGTAGTAGGTGTGTGTTCTTCTAATCATCCCGACAACTCCGAGTCTATGCATTGGCCAGAACAGTGCGTTATATGAGATGAAAGCCGTTAGGAAATGCAACACTCCAAGTTTCTCATCCAACATTCTACCAGTCATCTTCGGGAACCAGTAGTAAATCGCGGCAAAGAAACCGAAAACTGTCCCACCAACCAGCACATAGTGGAAGTGAGCTACTACGAAGTAAGTCTCGTGTAGGTGCACATCCATTCCCATTGATGGGAAGAACATACCAGAGATACCACCTAGAGTGAAAGTTACTAGGAAACCTAGTGTCCAGAGCGTATGTGTACGATAGACAAGAGACCCTCCATGCATTGTCTTTAGCCAGTTGAAAATCTTGATTCCAGTAGGAACTGCCACCAGCATCGTCGTCAGCATGGTGACGAACCTCAGGGTGGGGGACATGCCTGAAGTGAACATGTGGTGACCGTAGACAATGAAAGACACGAGACCAATTCCCGCCATTGCGTAGACCATTGACTTGTAACCGAAGATAGAACGCCTCGCACTAGTCGCTATCACTTCAGAAATCACACCGAATGCCGGGACGATGACGACGTACACTTCTGGGTGTCCGAAGTACCAGAAAAGGTGACTCCAGAGTAACGGATCTCCGCCGGCTGCAACATCGTAGAATGCGGTCCCTATGGTTCGATCCAAGAAGACTTGAATCAAACCGACGCCGAAGGCTGGGATGGACAGGAAGAGCATCAGGTTGGCAACCAAAATTGACCAAGTGAATAGTGGCATTTGGAACCAGCCCATACCCGGTGCCCGCATTACCGCCATAGTGGTGAGGAAGTTGATTCCAGTCAGAGTTGACGATGCCACTAGCATAATCTGACCAGCGGCCCACATGCTCACTCCCGCGTGTGTGTTTTCGGAGACGACGTAGGGCGCATACCCGGTCCACCCGGTGTCCGCACCAGCCCCACTGAACACTCCGGTGAATATCAGCAGGGCTGCTACAGGCTGTAGCCAGAAGGAGAGCGCGTTCAGGCGTGGGAAGGCGAGGTCTGGAGCTCCTATCTGTAGAGGCACTATCCAGTTGGCGAAACCAGCAATCAGCGGCATCGCAGCGAGGAAGATCATGGTAGTGCCGTGCAAAGTGAAGAACTGGTTGTAGTATTCCTGTGTGATGAAGTCGTTGCCTGGTGACGCCAGTTGGACCCTAATCATCAGCGCCATTATTCCGCCGACACCTAGGAAGAAAAGCCCCTGCACAAAGTACAACGTCCCGATCTTCTTGTGGTCGGTGCTGGTGAGCCACTCTGTAATCCAAGGGGCGAATCGATTCCACTCGAAACCATCAGGATTGTTACGGTAGAATACGTATAGTACGACGATGCTTAGAAGCACCGCGGAGATAATAATCAGAGTGGCGAGTACTTTGAACGGATCAGCATCAGGGAGGACTTCCGGACCGAAGCCTAGAACCGTTGTCTGTGCTCGATTCCACATGTCGCCACTGGAACCACTGTCGCCCTCGTTTCCATTCACTGAGTTTGTGTGGAGGATGAATTCGACATCGGCCCCACTGTCGGGTGCAGTCCACTCAAGATTCCAAGAGCGCTGATCGTTGCCTTCAGTTGTGTGGCTCGCTTCGTTAGGACCCCAGAGCTGCGTTGATGAATCCGAGATAGTCAAGGTGCCATCGCTGACCCATAGGTTGAATCCGCCTAGATTCGCATTCCCATCTAAACTTGGTCCACCGGTGAATGAGACTGTCACATTATAGATCTCCGAGGCGTTGTAGGTTTCGGGAAGCCCTGAGATTGATGCTGTTACAGAAGGACTGGACTCGGTGCCGTGGCAGTTGCACCCTGTGTCTTTGACACCAGAGATCCCGGAGGGTAATGATGTAACAGTGGGCACGACAATCATAGCCATGGCCAGCAGGGAAATCAGGACTAGCTTCCGTGAGACAGTACTCCTTCCCATTTCGAATCACTCCACAAGAATTTGTGCCGTCATATAGGCGTGGTTGTCCCCACAGTATTCAGCACACAGCATCAAGAATGAAGTATCCTCAACAGCCGGCATCCAGAGATAGGTAATTTGGCCGGGAACAACATCTTCCATTATCCCAAATCCCGAGTTCTTCACAGCGTGAGTGACATCGATTGAATCCATCGTCGCCAGATAGGTCTCACCCGTCTTTAGCGTCAGCAGTGGCTTCAACTCACCCTCGACAGTAGCGTAGCCTGTTGAACAAATGTCCTCTGATAGTTCGTAACAGTCGAATTCCCAGAACCATTGCTGCCCAGTAATACCGAGATCGTGATAGCACGAGGATCGCACATAACCGTCAGCATCGATGTAGTTCTCCGACGACTCTCCCTCTTGGCATTCACTGCCATGGAACCCATCAGGACCAGTCTCACTCCAAACTGCATCGAGAGGAGCCCACGAAATGTAGGTTAGCCAAATGATGAGAATGAATGGCAGGACAGTCCAAGTGACCTCTAGCCTCAGGTTGTCGTATTCCTTGGGGAAAACCCCCACTTCCAGATTGTCGACATTGGGACTCTCACCATCTCCTGAACGGTAGAAGTATGAATGATGATAGAGCCATCCGAAAGCAATGGCTCCGACAAATACCGACCATAGGATGTAGTCATCCCAGATGGCATCGTATAGGGGGGTCACTCCAGCCATCGCTATCTCTCACCCACATGCGCGCGAAACACCCTCATAAGTATCGCGGAAAGGGCATCAGTAAGGCTTGCTATGGGGAGTCGAGAAACGACTTCAAGGCAAGGCCCCCCATAGGTGCTTTGAGATGCCCCCGGATTGGCTAAGGGAAGTAGATGGCGATTCCATCTTAGACATCTATGTTC
>DAUV01000063.1 GCA_002505325.1 Euryarchaeota archaeon UBA623
ACCTGTGGCACCGTCTGGCAAAGTGCTGGCGAGCCCAGCTATCCGACGCCGTGCTAGAGAGGCAGAAGTGGATCTAACTCAGGTCAGAGGTTCGGGCCCCGCAGGACGAGTTCGTCACGCTGATCTCGACGCTTACATAGCAGCCGGCGGAGCAGTATCGGGAGCGGCACCCTCTGCATACTCGACCAAGCGCACTGGCGTAACCGAGGTCAAAGTTGTCGGTCTACGCAGGAAAATCGCTGAGCAGATGACCATCAGCAAACGCACCATTCCTCACTTCTCGTACTTCGAAGAGGCCGATGTCACCGAGCTTGAGGCGCTTAGGCAGATGCTCAACGCCTCGCGTGACGAGAGCCAACCCAAACTGACCTATCTGCCATTTATCATGCTAGCATTATCAAAGATAATGCCGGATCATCCTGAGTGCAATGCCCACTACGATGACCAAAGTGAAGTCGTTTCTCGCCACGATGCCGTTCACATAGGAATAGCCACTCAAACAGAGAGAGGTTTGTATGTCCCTGTGGTCAAGCACGTTGAGGCCATGGATGCATGGCAGGCAGCAGCCGAACTGCAAAGAGTCGCTGGCGCTGCTCGAGGTGGTACAGCAAGTCTAGACGACTTGACGGGATCGACATTTACCATCACCAGCCTAGGCCGCGACGGTGGGCTCGGGGCCACCCCCATCATCAACCACCCTGAAGTAGCCATACTCGGCATACACAAGGCGAGGGATATGCCTGTGGCCAAGGACGGCCAGATTGTCGTACGTCGAATCATGAATCTATCGAGTTCGTTCGACCATCGGGTCGTAGATGGAGCTGATGGCGCAGCTCTGGTGCAGCACCTGAGGAGAATGCTCGAGCACCCTGCGCTCATCTTCATGTGAGGTGCAAAATGGGCGAGACTCGCAAATGTGACGTGCTGGTTGTCGGAGCGGGCCCAGGGGGCTACGTAGCAGGAATCAGGGCCGCACAACTAGGTCTGAAGACGATAGTTGTAGAGGCGGACAAGGCCGGTGGTACCTGCCTCATCCGTGGTTGTATCCCAAGCAAGGCAATCATTCACGCAGCAGAGCGCTTCGAGTCGCTCCAGCAGCACTCCTCCGATGGTGGCCATATGGGCCTCTCAGTAAGCGGTGAGCCGAATGTGGACATGGCCGCCCTAGTGTCTTGGAAGGATTCCATCGTCGAGCGTCTGAACAAGGGCGTTGAGGGACTTCTGAAGGGCGCTGGTGCCGACCTAGTCAAGGGATGGGCGACCTTCAATGGACCGAAGAACTGTACTGTTGAGACATCCGAAGGCCCTGTCGATATCGAAGCAGAGAATATCATCATAGCAACTGGATCAAGCCACATCGACCTGCCTTTCATGCCATGTGACGAGGAGTTCATTCTATCTTCGACCGGTGCGCTCGACCTTGATAGTCTGCCCAAGAGTGTTGCCATTGTCGGCGGCGGCTACATCGGACTCGAACTGGGCTGCGCACTGGCCAAACTAGGAACGGAAGTCACAGTTGTTGAGGGACTCGACAGTATCCTCGCAATCATGGACAAGGAGTTGCGAAGGCCACTGGAGATTTGGCTCAAGAAGCACGGAGTAGTAGTGCACACCAACGCCCTGGCGCGAGGAGCTGTAATCAAGGGCAAGGGGGCATCGAGGAAGATAGAACTAACCTTCGAGAAGGAAGGAGAGGAGCACACGATCAAGGTCGACAAGATCCTTGTAACGGTCGGTAGGAAGCCCAATACCAAGGGCTGGGGACTGGAGAATACTGGAGTTCGGATGGATGCAGCAGGCCGCTTCATCAGGATTGACCGGCAATGCCGCACCTCGGTCCCAGGAGTCTATGCCATCGGCGATGTAGCGGGAGAGCCAATGCTTGCCCACAAGGCCAGCGCTGAAGGTGAGATGGTTGCTGAGATCATAGCCGGGCACAAGCGCGAATTTGACAAGGTCGCGATTCCGGCCATAGTCTTCACCGAGCCGGAGATTATCACAGTCGGCCTAACACCAGACGAGGCGGAGGAGCGTGGTGAGCAGGTCATCGTCGGCAAGTTCCCCCTAGCCGCAAGCGGAAGGGCACTCAGCATCGAGGCGGAGAAAACTGGAGGTTTCATCCGTGTGACTGCGAGGGAGTCGGACCACGTCATCCTTGGAGTGCAAGCAGTCGGTACCCATGTAGCGGAACTGCATTCAGAGTTCGTCCTTGCGCTTGAGATGGGCGCGCTGCTAGAGGACGTAGCCGGGACAGTTCACGCCCATCCCACTATGTCAGAGGCCTTCCACGAGAGTGTCCTGAAGACGCTGGGTCACGCGATACACATTAGCTGAGTGATAGGATGAGTGAGTTGAGAATCCTCAGAGCCGGAGTTGTCGAATATCACATCATGGCCGAGGCAATGAAAGAGATGCAGCAGCAAAGAATCGAAGACGAGATTCCTGACACCATCATCATAGTAGAGCACCCAGAAGTTGTTACCGTCGGGCCAAAAGCGGTCAGAGATGGTGTCGTAGTACATGGCTACCCGACATCTCTGACTGACCGAGGTGGAGGAATCACTTGGCACGGACCGGGGCAGTTAGT
>DAUV01000044.1:0-648 GCA_002505325.1 Euryarchaeota archaeon UBA623
CGTTCCTTAAGGGGAATAATCGCGTTGTCGGTAATGTTGATTCCTGCAGGGCACACCTCAGTGCAGCATTTTGTAATGTTGCAGTAACCGATGCCGAAGTCATCCTTAATCTCGGGTATGCGACTCTCGGTATCTAATGGGTGCATCTCAAGGCCGGCCAGACGGACGAAGAAGCGAGGACCGGCGAATTCGTCAAACTTCTGATGCTCTCGAAGCACGTGGCAGGTATTGACACAGAGCATGCACTCTATGCACGAGCGGAACTCCTGCAACCGGTCAGCTTCTTCCTGATGGAACTCCCAATCAGGCTTCTCAGGACCGTTGATTGGAGCAATTTTGCGGTCCATGTCATAGGCCCATGATGTGTCGGTAACGAGATCCTTGGTCAGAGAGAAAGCTTGCATGGGCTTGATTAGAACTGGTTCCTCCTCAGGAGTTTCCTTGAGGACATCTTCCATCCTAGTCATACACATCAGCTTTGCTTTGCCGTTGACCTCAGCACTGCACGAGCCGCACTTCCCAGCCTTGCAGTTCCAGCGGCACGATAGATCAGGGGCCTGCTCGGCTTGGATTCTATGGATTACATCGAGGACCACCATACCCTCGTCAAGCGCGACGGTGTAGTCGATCATCCGGCCGAACGGCTCA
>DAUV01000044.1:1038-5347 GCA_002505325.1 Euryarchaeota archaeon UBA623
AAGTCGTCTGCGTCCAGCAGTGACTTCAGGTCATCAGGAATCTCCGGGTAGGAGGAGTAACTGATGTCCATAGAACCGTCATCCCCTATGGAGATGACACTGGTCACTTTGCCCCAGTGAGAGTGGTCGGTATCTGGAAAATCTTCCCTAGTGTGAGCACCGCGACTCTCCTCTCGCCTGAGTGCCGCTAGTGCGCACATGCGACTGACATCAATCATCGCGCTGAGTTCTAGGGCCTGGTGCCAACCGGGATTGTATGTTCTCCCTCCTCCTGGAGAAGTGATGGAAGCGCGACTCGATATCTCATCTAAGTCCGCCAGTGCCTCTAGGAGAAGCCCCCTCGTCCTGATAATCCCGGCCTTGTTCTGCATCATCTCGCGCAAATCATTCGCCACTTTCGCTGGATTCTCTCCTTCCTCTCGGTTCAGAGGAGCGAGCGTCTCAGCCACGACCTCGTCGATCTCGGACTGGTCAATGCCAGCGAAGTACCCCATCTCTTTGGCCGCTTCAGCGGCTTGCACGCCAGCAATCTTGCCAAATACAATCAGGTCTGACAGGGAGTTGCCGCCAAGACGGTTGGCGCCATGCAAACCCGTCGCGACCTCGCCGGCTGCGTACAGTCCCGGCACCGAAGTCTCCTGAGTGTAAGGGTCAACTTTGACTCCCCCCATCACATAGTGAGCGGTCGGGCCGACCTCCATCGGTTGCTTGGTGATATCCACGGCTGCTAGCTCCTTGAACTGGTGGTACATGCCAGGGAGCTTCTTCTTGACTTCATCTTCATCTCTCCAAGAGATGTCCAAGTAGGCACCTCCGTGCTCTGAGGCTCTGCCCGCCGCTCGCTCGCTGTTAATCGCCTTGGCAACCACATCGCGAGTCAGCAACTCTGGTGGACGTCGCTTGGTTGCGAGCTTACCCGAAATGACCTCGTCAACCCATTCGATTGCTTCCTCTTCGGTGTCAGCGAATTCGTCAGCGTACATCTCAGGCACATAGTCGAACATGAAGCGATTACCCTCTGAGTTTCGTAACATTCCACCTTCCCCACGCACTCCTTCGGTGACCAGAATACCCTTTACTGAGGGTGGCCAAATCATCCCAGTTGGATGGAATTGCACGAACTCCATGTCGCCCATCTGGGCTCCGGCCCAGTAAGCGAGAGCATGACCCTCGCCGGTGTATTCCCACGAGCCTGAGCAGACCTCCCAACAACGTGTGATTCCTCCTGTAGCCAGTACTATCGTCTTGGCCTTGAAGATGTGTAATGAACCATCGTTACGGTCGTATGCAAAGCATCCGGAGATACGCCCGTCGGCCTGGAACAGCCTACGTACAGTGAATTCCATGAAAACGTCCATGCCCATGTGAATTCCCTTCTGCTGTAGGGTACGAATGAGTTCGAGACCGGTGGCATCGCCGATGTGAGCCAGTCTCGGGTAGGTGTGGCCGCCGAAGTTGCGCTGACTGGTCAGCCCCTTCGACGTTCGGTCGAAGACGGCTCCCCACTGCTCAAGCTCACGAATTCTGTCAGGTGCCTGTTGGGCATGAATCTGCGCCATCCGCCAATCTCCGAGGTACTTTCCTCCCTTCATCGTGTCACGGAAGTGAGTCTGCCACGAGTCCCGGTGGTCCTTGTTGGCAAGGGCTGCGGCGGCGCCGCCCTCGGCCATCACAGTGTGTGCCTTGCCCAGCATCGACTTGCAGATCATCGCCACGCTTACTCCGGCGGCACTGGCTTCGATGGCGGCACGTAGCCCAGCGCCGCCCGCACCGATAATGACGACATCATGTTCATGCATCACAATATCCTCCATCACAAACCACCCCACAGTACAATCTCGGTCCACCAGCCCATGGTGCAGGCGTAGATGTAGAAGTCACAGGACATCACGATGAACAGGGAGTAGAGAGCCCAATCCTTGTGGTGCTCATTGAACCATGTCGAAATTTTCCACATCCGGTATCTCAGTATGGGTCTAGAACCGCTTGTCCAGAGATTAGACCCTCCTCCAACTAAATGACGGAAGGCATGGCATCCGAAGGTGTAACCGGCTAGGGCGATAACATTGACAGCGAGCACTAGGGAACCTACCGAGACCCCGTATGAGTGAGCATGGCTCACAGGGTCGTGGAAGTTGACAGATAGCCATACATCGTACGATAGTATTGGGAGGTAAGCCAATGCTGCATATAGGAAGTAGCGATGTAGATTCTGAACCAAAAGTAAACCGGTCTCTCCACTGTACTCGTTCCATGGCTTGGAAATAGCACAACCGGTGGGCTGTTGGAGGAAGGCCCGATAGTATGCCTTGCGATAGTAGTAGCAGGTACCTCTGAATCCTGCTGGGAAAATCAGGATGAACATAGCCGGGCTCATCCACCATAATGCCTCGGGAATTGGCCCCCCGAATGTGCCCTGTCCGGGAATGACGAGGGGGCTGAATAACGGACTCAGGACGTGACTACCTTCACTTTCTATGGCCATGGTCTGGTTACCAGCGCTCCGGCCGAACTCTTCGAATATCCAGAAGTCTGCCTCCATGAAGCCGCGCCATGTGGCGTACACAATCATAATCCCGAGGTAGGCGGCCATCGCCGTCGGCCCCTTCCACCAATCATCGACTCGGTCAGTGGCACCGAATCCCTTCTTCATCGGGAGCGGGAGTTTGATGCCATCACTCATGGTCCATCCCTGATGTCCGCATCGCGGAGTCCTAGCCCCATAAGGGATTGCATGAGTCCCTATGGGACTCAAACGACGGTGTAAGGTTCAAGGCACACAGCCTCAATCGTCAGACATGATTGGAGGGGACATCGAGACTTCGATTTGCCTGAACTGTGGGCACATGCCCGGTGCGTGGTTGCCCGGGCTGCCTTGTCCGGAGTGCGGAGAAACTATGCTTTAAGCGAGACCAGCGTAGTCAGCGTCGGCTTCCTCGATATGGACTTCGTCTACATCCATCTGAGCCAGTTGTAGTTTACCAGAGAGCTCATCATTGACAGCATGCCAGTATGAGTAAGCCTCAATGACCCATATGCCGGACTCGCGCGTGCCGTTGCCACTACCCTTGACACCACCGAACGGAAGGTGAGCCTCAGCACCGGTGGTGGAGTTGTTGATACCAGTCATTCCGGCCTTGATACCGCTCTTGAACCGGTACGCCTCAAGTCGATTGTTGGTGTAACAAGCGCTCGACAGTCCATAGGGAGAGGCGTTAGCGAGGTGGAGGGCGTGGTCGAAATCCTTAGCCTTCACTACGGTCACAACTGGTCCAAAGATTTCTTCGTGGAAGCATTCCATGTCCTCAGTCACATCAGCGTAGACGTGAGGCCACATGTATGCGCCCTCGGAAGCCTCGCCGACGAAGTTGGCAGGCTTACTGTCATCGGTTATCATGCCCTCGCCCCAGAGCTTGGTGGCTCCGCTCGACTCGCACATACCGAGGTCCCTCAGGAAGTCCTTGGCGTACCTCTCGGAGAGCATCGGGCCATACAGTACGTCGTCGTGACGCATTGAGTCACCGATATTAGTGGATTGAACCTTAGCCATAAATTTCGACATGAACTCGTCGTAGATATCTTCGTGGATAATCAGGTTGCCGAGACTCGTGCAGCGCTGTCCTGCGGTTCCAAAGCCAGCCCAGTAGGCCCCTTCTACAGCGTTGTCGAGGTTTGCCGAGGGCATCACCACGAGAGGGTTCTTTCCTCCTAATTCAAGCGAACACGAGACGAGGTTGCGACCACAGGTCTCACCAATCATCTTGCCAACCGCAGTCGAACCCGTGAAACTGATCTTGTTAACCAGTCCCTCGTCGACGGCATCGACAAGGAACTGACCCGCTCCGCTGCCCTTGCCGTGGATGAGATTGATGACTCCGTTAGGAAGTCCGGACTCGTGCATTATCCGAGTCAGCATAAATGAGAGCAATGGTGAGTCCTGCGGCGATTTCCAGACGCAGGTGTTGCCGCACATGATAGCAGGTATCATCTTCCAGAATGGCACTGCTGCAGGGAAGTTACAGGAGTTAATGATGCCACAGACCCCTAATGGTCTGCGATATGTGAAAAGCTCTTTGTCAGGTAGCTCTGAGTTCACTGTCTGACCGTACAACCTACGTCCTTCCGATTGGAAGAATAGACAGGTGTCTATGGCCTCTTGAACTTCCCCTCCTGATTCCTTCAGCGTCTTACCAATCTCCCTTGTTTCTAATCTAACGATGTCTTCCTTATACTCCATCAGAAGCCTTCCCATGTTGCCAATAATCTGTCCGCGCGTAGGAGCAGGAGTGGCTGCCCACCCAGGGAACGC
>DAUV01000107.1 GCA_002505325.1 Euryarchaeota archaeon UBA623
CGTTCGAGACTTAGTTGTGGATCACTGGTCTCTCGAGAGGGGCAGAGAGTTCTCCAAGCCGTGGATGGTGGCAGCCACTAGGGAAGGTGCCGATACAGCTCAGGGTGTATTGGGGGTCATGGACCCCTCTACTGCAGACATGCTACATTCGATTACCGACTTTTGCAGCGCTCCTCTGCTACATTCTTGCTCCGACGCCACCCCTCATTCAGAGGCATACCTCGGCCCTGCGGTCCTAGCACGAATCTGGGCACGCATTAACGACCCACGCTCTTCAGAGTCTAGCATATCTGCGATGCAAGATATATTGGATTCTAATGGAGGGATAAAGGCCGAGACCGACCTCGCTTCAATCCGCCGACAGAATGGTTCGGCGAGAATTATTGCTGACGCCCTCCTCGACGCGCGAACCTCGACTCTTAGTAGAGGCGCTTTCAACGGCCGCCATGGCAAGCATGTCTGGTGGTACAGTTGGTCCGTGAAGAGCAGCGGTAGAGTGAATGACACCGTAATCTACAGACAGGTTCTCGGTCCGATGGGACTGCTTGGAAACTTGTTCTCAGGGGTGACTGCCCGCATGGTGTTCGGATTTACTAGGACCGGCGGCAATGTATTCAACGGTATGTTGGGAATGTTAGCCCCTCCTGCCGGTATCGGAAAGATGCCGAAGCAGTTCAATTCCTCTGTTGACGACCACCATGAGGTCGTCGCGATATTCAACGAAGTGGATGGTAGGTTCTGATGCCACTGAAGTACGCTTATCATCCTGGTAACGTGGCTCATAGCAGCGCTACTGAGGTGGCCGAGACGATGGAACCAGTCGCTCAATCACTGGGTATAGAACTGGTCCCGATGAGAGGCGCGACCAGTTGCGGAGCCGGGATAATCAGACAGGCCAGCAGGCGTTTGCAGTTGACCCTCAATGCTCGCACCTTTGCAATGGCAGAGGAACTCGGTCTCGATATCATCACACCGTGTGCAGCTACAGCTGGAAACCTGCATGAGGACCTCTCCGCTCTCAAACAGAATCCCAATCTACTCGGAGAGGTCAATGAGGTCCTTGAGAGGACCTGCGGCAAGAGATTCTCAGGTGGAGTCGAAGTCCACCATCTCCTGCACGTTATAGTGGATGAGGTCGGTCTTGAGAAACTTGAGGCTGCGATACTGAATCCCATCGACTTTGATGTCGCTGCATTCTACGGTCCAAACATACAACAGGTCGGAGCCTGCGGGGGCGATGACGTCCACGATCCGGACTACCTCGAACAGGTCATCGATGCCATCGGAGGGAAGCCGGTGCAGTGGGAGGGACGTACACAGAGCGTAGGAGTTCCAGGTCTGTTATCTGAGGAGCCCACGGTGTTGAGGCAGGCTGCTGCAGTTCTCCATGAGGCCAAGTCCGAGGGAGCAGAACTCATCGTAAGCGCTTGCAATCTATCGCACAGTGTACTCGATATCTACCAGGGCAAGGCTTCGAGGTCGACCGGACTCACTACCAATATACCAGTTATCCATCTAACAGAGATGCTTTCTTTCTCCATGGGTCACCACAACACTAGGCTGGCACAACTGAGGACTAGGATTGCAGTTATTGGCGACTGACTAAGTATCCTGTTCAAGCCCATTTTCGGGATCGATGACGGACTCAACTCCAAACTGTTCCAACCCAGCCTGCCCTCTTGCTCTGAATGTGCCCGGAGGGAGTGCAGGGGGTTCACTGCTTTCCGGTACTGTGGTGTCGTCCGACTCGGTAATTTCTATCCGGTGCATCTGACGTTGACTGGAAACGAACTCCGAGGCAGATATGGTACCGCCCTCTGAGCCAATCTGGAATCTATCTAGGTTGGAGAGATCCGTGTGAGGGCTACGGTGGAGTTTCCTGCGAACCCTGTGCACGGCCCGCTGCATGAATTCCTCTCTCCTCTCGGCAGACGCCCTAGCTCCCTCGTCGCGCGTATCCTCGGCTATCAGGACGACAACCTCTCCCTCTCGGTGCCTACCAGTCCTACCGCGCCTCTGTATGGTCCGTATTTCACTGGATACAGGTTCGTAGAATATCACTAGATCAGCGCTAGGGATGTCGAGCCCTTCCTCGCCTACCGAAGTCGCAACTAACACATTCGCAGAACCCGACCTGAACTTGTCCAGCCTCTCAATCTGCTGCTTGGGAGTCAGTCCTTCTCTGCCCCCGCGGCTGGATTGACCGACAAACTGTATGGGTCGGGCTCCATCTAACCCGTCTAGAGATTTCTCAACGGCTGCGACAGTATCTCTGAAAGTGGCGAACACGATGATGCGTGAATTGGAGTTCCTGCGAAGCCTCTCAGAGACGAGCCTTCGGACCGCGCTGACCTTGGTATGAATCTCGCCCATCTCGGTTAGACTCTCGCGCAGGCTCGACACCCGTCCGTCCCTCAGGAAGTTTCGAGTTGATTTGTTCTGAGACTGTTCACTCCTCGAGAGCCGTTCGAGGAACTCGCTTGAGGCGGCGACGCCCTGGCACAACAGGTGGTTGATTAGGTGATGCAGACGCATCGCTGTGGCAATTCTAGAAACCGATTGGTAGGCACTGGATTCGCCTCTGGAAATTGCCTGCTGGGCTCGCTCCATTGCATTGGATAGCCCAGCATGGCTGATTACTCCGGGCATGACGTACCTACCCAGTCTCCTCTCCCGGTCGACGATGCCGCTCTGCCACATGACTAGGGGCTCTGCGAACTCTCTGATCTGCTTTGGGACACTGACCTTTACTTCTTGAACCTCCAATCCCGCTAGATGTTGTGCTACCATCGCGTCGGCACCTGTCTTCAGATGGATTCTACCTATCCCCAATCGGCTGCAGACTTCCTCGACCTGATTGGTCTTGGAACCTGGGCTCGCCGTAGTAGCTAGGACAAGCGGTTCGGATGACTGTGACAGATACATGTCTCCGACCTGGGCCATTGCATGATCTCCCGTCGAGTGATGCGCCTCGTCAACAACGAGGAGAGAGCAGTTAGAGAGGTCCAAGACTCCTCGGGCGACATCGTTCCTGACAACCTGCGGGGTAGCCACTACGAGTCTAGACGAGCCCCAAAGAGCAGATCGCTTCGCGACCGGGTTCTGACCTGTCACGGATATCGGAGTGACTGAAGCACTGCTTGACAGCACAGACTCAATTCCACGCAGATGCTGTTCTACTAGGGCGACGGTTGGAGCAATCATCAAAATCCATCCGTCACTGCTCTCTAATCGGTCGGCGATTACCATCCATGCGACTACCGTCTTACCAGCAGCGGTTGGCAGAACGAGCATCATCGATCCGGAAAGCGCCTCATCTGTCGCCTCGAGCTGGTAAGCACGGGCCTC
>DAUV01000071.1 GCA_002505325.1 Euryarchaeota archaeon UBA623
GGCAAAGTATGTCTGTCTTCGTTCCGTACCTGGTTAGGGACCCCATTACTGGTTTCGTACAGAACTCAACTGTAGTGGACATCGACAAGGGGGCGTCCGTAACCCTCGACTTACTCGCCCCACCGAGGGTCTCGCTGCTCGTGATGCTAGTCGGAGACGAAGGGAGGTCCAATTGGCCTGTCAGAGCCGCTAACGAGTCATGGGGTTCTTGGTTGGAGAGAGGTGGCGCAGAGGGAGAGTCTGGCTTTGCGGTAAGAAGAGTCGACGGCAATACCTCGTTGGATTACCTAAACGCTAGTCAGGAATCGGGTGGAGCCGTCTTGGTGAAGGCCTTGCTATCGGAAAGGGTGGCTACAGTCGCAGAGGGCGAAGGGGGTACGCACTCATCGGGAGTGGTTCATGGGAGGGTTGTCTACGAGAGGCTACATGAAATCACTGACCCTGCTAACTCACTGGACCCGGTCGATGGAAAGGCAGGATACTGGGACAGATGGGCCGGCCAGGGGAACCTCGCATACGAGGATGCAGCTCAGTACCTAATTTCCGAGCTTTCCTCCTTCGGCCTCGAAGTGATGACTCATCGGTTCGAGTTCACTGACATCTTGGGCAACCAGAACCCCGAGTCGTACAACGTATGCGCCTACAAGTGGGGGAGCGTCTTCACGGACGAATGGCTGGTTTTCGGCGCTCACTTCGACATAGCGCCTCCTGCGAACTTGGTCTTACTTGACCCTCACGTCACGGGTTCGAGGTCGTATGGAACTCGCGTCGGTGCATACGACAACTCCGCGGGAACTTCCATGGTGCTGGAAACCGCTCGTGCTCTCGTCGAGTTCGAGAGCAGGAGGACGATGGTGTTCTGCCTTTGGTCTGGGGAAGAGGGAGGCAAGAGGGGATCGGATTATTGGACAGACTACTACGTCAAGGAGGACAACCCCGATGTCACGGTTACTAACTACATCAATCTCGACATGGCGGGTGTGAACTGGCCAGGGGGCGGGGGCGCCCCCCATGGGGACCCGGACCCCCAGATAGACGAGGACGGGTACCCGAAGGACACGGAGGTGTGGCCTATGCGCGTCTACATCGGACCTGGTCCGAACCACGACAGTCTCGACCAACCTGGGATGGTGGGGCTATCCAACTGGATAGGATCGGATGCATTGGGCCTAGAGGAGCAGATGGGCACCCTGGTGGGGGCCAACTACTCGGCAGATACGTGGAAGACGGATGTGTGGTTGGACATGGATCGGCCCGAGATAATCGTCTACGAGGACACCACCGCACGAAGTGACCATGCCAGCTTCCAGGACAACCTCGGCACGGTCACAGTTGGGTTCGGTGGCCTCGTAGACGGGTACTGGTGCTATCACCAAACCTGTGACACACTAGAGGAGATGGAGCAGTGGATGGACACAACCGGCAAGGACTACGGCGATGAGAGCACGGGAGTCGCGAATCTTGTGAACAGCCTCGACATGATCACATGGTGGGCGTTAATGACCTTCTTCCACTGTGACGAGCAACCAGTTCTGAATGCGCTAATCTAGCCCGAAGCCGCACGACTACAGAATCCCGTTGGTGTTCATTGTGATGTAAACCATGGCTATTGCTACGCTGAGGCAGGTGTAGAAGATGGGTTCTGACCACGTCTTGATCTTCTTCCCATCCAGGGGCCCGAAAGGAAGCATGTTGAATGCGCACAGGATGGCATTGCCCCACAGCCAGTATACGATGACGACGTCTATTAGGCCCACGAATCCCCCTAGGACAAGCCATGCACTGTATCCCAGAGCCCATAGAGCCATGTTGGTAATCGGACCTGCAACCGCAATCTTGCCGAATTGGTTCCTCGTAGCATTCCCCGCGACCATCACCGCTCCGGGTGCCATGAATACAATCCCGAGGAATGCGGCTAGGATCAAGCCGAACCTCAAGCCCCCCGGATCAGCCCTGAACTCTGCCCAACAGCCGTAGTACTTGGCTACGAACTTGTGAGCGAACTCGTGCAGGATGAATGCCGGTGCAAGCGAAATCAAAGACAGCAGGCAATAATCCGGGAATTCAGAGGACACGCCATCCAAAACCCCTCCATCGAACATCAGTGCTAGTGCCAGCGTGAAAGCACCCGTGGCTATGGCGAGATGGTTGATCTCTGTTCTAGAGAAGTGCCATATCGACCCCCTGTGCATAGAAGCCGAACCCATGGTTCGTGGGTCTCCGAAGAAGCTGGAAGTCATCCTCCCACCTTGATCCATCTGGACTATGCGGATTCGTGGCTGCCTCCACGTTCCATCGTCCCTAGCAGCCGAGTGGCTGCTTGCCCTCTGGCGTGCTTCGAGGGGGTCGTCGTCTACCCTCCATGCCCGGGGGTCCCTCTCCGCTGCCATCGAATACTGGTCTCTATCGTCTGATATCAATGCTCTTCGAATTCAATCGTCCAGAATTTCTTCTATCTCGGAGATGAGATCGTCCCACGTCATTGGTGGTTTTGAGTCTCCATCCCGAAGTATCTCTCGCATTTCCTCCATTTGCGATTCATCCGGTGGGTTCTCCACCCACTTGTTCTTGTTGCCCACTTCTCGGATCAAGGAGGTCTTTCTGGAGAGCCTCTGGCTTCTCAAGCGACTCTCGCTGCCCTTCTTGGGGTCATGCTGGTGCTCGCGTATCATTTCAGAGTAAGTTTGCATCCATTTACCGTGGGAGTCGTCGTCGGTGTAGCTGAAGGGGTCGGCTAGCATCGTGACTAGTTCCCTAGCGAGGCGTTGCGCCTTTGTTCTGGTTTTGCCAGAGGTTAGCCGGTCCCTAGCTCTGGTGTGCCCCTTGATGCATTCCTTGCATCTGATGGAGCCAGCTACATCTGGTGCATCGCACATGAGGCAACAGACGGAGAAGCCCATCTGCTCCATGGCCCTTCTGGGAAGCGACATGGTGGACGCTATACGAAGCGCGTTATGAGAGTCACTCGGATTCGAAGGCAGATAAGACCCCGAAGCCTTCCAACAGGCTCGGTCCGCTTCCAAGGTAGCAGAGAATGCCTCGTCTGCTCCTAGAGTCCTCTGGTGTGGAATTGCCATCGGTGGCGCAAGAGCCAGTGCATCCGTCGGCGAAGGCGATGTACACTCGTCCTTCTCTGTCGATATGTAGGTCATTGAAGTCCAGGAGGTTTCTGTTGGATCCCCCGATGTCACGACAGTCGCCGCTGTTGAGGCATATGCTACCTATCTGAACAGGATCTGAGGAGGCTCGGACAGTGTGGAACACCGGATTCGGGTCTAGTGCATTCAGGCTGTATGTGACATAGAGGTAGTAGCTGACGTTGGCATTGGCATAGTGGGCATTCCCATCCCACGGTTCGCCATCGATATTGGATTGGTTCAGCTCACTGCCATTCTCGCTACCGAGGTAGGTTATCGCGATTCGTCCGGGGTCGCCAGCATCGATTTGAGGGAATGCGGTCGAGATTACTTGGCTGGGGCTGATACGCATGCTGGTTTGGCTCCATGACTCCCCGGAGTCGGTGCTGGTCGCCATGTATACGCCCTCGTCGGCGCCTGTCCAGATGTGGTACGCATTCGATTGCGTGTCAGTGGCCACCTCTGAGTTCTTCCGGGGGTATGGAGTCCCCTGATCCTCGCCCATCGTACGTTCGAACCATGTCAGTCCATTGTCCTTGGAGACAATGACTGTGGGGGTCTCGACTCTTGGGGTGACGTAGACTGTTCCATCGGGTGCGGAGGTGATAGCCCCATGAAGGCCCCCGTTGCTCGTAGCTAGCCCAACTAGCAAACCCCCTGCCTCGAATGTCGCCCCACCATCGAAGCTAGTGTAGCAGAAGATTCCGATGCCTTTGTTGTAGCAGTAGTAAACCGCTTGATCGTAGAATGCCTGTGATACTAGGCCCCCAATTCCGTAACCGCTTCCTGTCCAGGGCCCAGTTGCGAGTTTTATGTGGTCATTAATGGGTGTCGAGCCTGAGTCATGCGGATTGCCCACCCAGGTTTCCCCGTCGTCGTCGCTCCAGCAAATCCAAGAAGTCTCCAGACCTTGCATCTGGACATTGAAGATCCTGTCTGTTACTGGATCGACCCAACCATACGGGTCGTTTGTCTGGAATGCGCATAATGGGCCAGTGACGTCTACCCACGAGTCTCCGTGATCGCAGGATCTCATTACCTTCTCGAATGCGATGAAGAAGATGCACCCGCTCGAAGTCACTCCAAGGCTGGGCTCCGCTCCGTCCTCACCTACGTCACTGAAATTGAACACCAACGGGAGAGGGTTTTCGTCTACCAGTTGACCGTCTGGTCCTGTGACAAATACGCCCAGTGGTGATTTTTCGTCCTCGACCTCGTTCTTTGGAATGTCATCCTGGAGGCACCCCGAGAATGGCATCAGCATCAGCATCAGCGCGGTTGCCAGTGCCAGCCCTGGGCGTAACATTGACCACTGGCTACAGGTAAACGGCTTGAAACCTGTTGATTATTAGGACTCTGTCCATCGGAGTGCCCATGGACCCCGAAACAATCCATCGAAGACGCTGGTTGATTCTCGGAATCATGAGTCTGAGTCTGGTAATCACCCTTCTCAATAATGTCACAGTTAACGTCGCCTTGCCTGAACTTTCGAAGGAATTGGGAGCCGATAACACCGAATTGCAATGGATCATGGATGCATACGTAATCGTGTTCGGTGGTTTGCTCCTTGTGATGGGTGCATTCGGTGATAGGTTCGGGAGAAGGCATGCGTTGTTGGTCGGGCTTGCGATCGTGGGTTTGGTCTCTGCGATAACAGCCCAGTATGCCACTACTTCCGAGCAAGTGATTGGTGCTAGGGCCTTGATGGGTCTTGGTGCGGCCCTGGTGATGCCGGCAACTCTCTCCGTAATTGTTGTCGTCTTCCCTCCTGAGGAAAGGGGGAAGGCAGTAGGCATCTGGGTGGGGATGGCAGGGGTTGGTGCTCCTATCGGACTCCTAGTAGGTGGTTGGGCGGTAGAAAACTTCGATTGGAGGGCTGTCTTCTGGATTAACCCGCCAATTATTGCATTGGCGATGG
>DAUV01000010.1 GCA_002505325.1 Euryarchaeota archaeon UBA623
TGGATTGGTCGAATCCCTCTAGCCAGCACTCAGGAATTGCATGCTTGACTACCTGTTCCCACACCGTGTCCCGGATGAACTCCCTCTGGGCGTTCTCTCCTTCAATGGAGGGTCCCCCTGCATCCTTTGCATGTTGCACCGCGATGACGATAGTATCCACATTCTCCGGATAGTGCCCCCCATCTCCCTCCTCTATCCTCTTACTGTCCAGCCTCACTGAAACCTGGCTCTTACCATCGGGGCGCATCCAAGGAACCTCTCCAGTCTGTTGAATCATGTCCAGCCTGCGGGTCAGCCTCTGCGATAGTGCAGCTGCGATTGGGAAGTACCGACCTCTGAGTTCTTCGGTATTCTCGGTCTCGTTGCAGGCATATCCGAACATTATGCCCTGATCTCCGGCCCCTTGGGAAAGATCTGCTTGAAATTTTGGGAGTACGCCCTGGCTGATGTACTGCGATTGAGTGGTGATGTAAGTGTGGACCTTGCACAACTCGTCTGAGGTTGCATCCATGCCAATAGAGTGGTCGGTGTACCCTATCGAGGCTGCAGTATCGCGTGCGATGGTTTCGTAGTTGGGGGCCGAGCCGTTCAGGCTGACCTCACCTGCGAGCACTATCGCGGCCTCCCCCTCCCTGCCCTTGACCAGCGTCTCAACTGCGACCCTCGCCTCCGAATCTATGCTCAGGCAGGCATCGAGGATGGCATCCGAGATGGCATCGCAGAGCTTGTCCGGGTGGCCTGCAGCAACCGATTCCGCGGTGGTGATAGGAGCGAGCCAGTCAGACATACCCCAATTGCGAGCGCTGCCCCTTGATGAAGGCGGCGACCGCAGTAGCGAAAGCGGGTTCCGGTGTCCGAGACTCATGAGCAGCGTTGAGACGGAAATTATCTGGGCCGGTTCTAGATCTCGAGCAGAGGCTCTGATGGCTGCTGTTTCACCAGATGATCCCGGGACTTTTGAGGCCGATATAGTGGAAGTCGGTGGGAGTGTCGAACTGCGCATTCGAGTTGTCGGTGAAGAGCTCAAGACGGTGCGTTCCACGATAGACGATTTGTTGGCATGCCTTGCTGCAGCCGAGTCCAGCCTCGATGTCAGCGATTGAGTTTGAGTGCTTTCGCAGCGCTCCTGCCAGTATCAACTGCGGCGTCACTCAGGTGATATTCCGAAATGATGTGGCAGCCGGCCAAGGCAATTCCGTGGTCGAGGAATGCTAAGCCGTCGACTCTCTCGGCACGAGAGCATGGGTGGAGCATTATTGAGGTCGTCGAACGGCGTGCTGCGGCCATATTTCTCCAACCAGAGCAGCGTGAGTCGAGGAATTCCTTGATGTCTTGAAGGGCCTCTGGACCGTCGCCTGTTAGACTGACTGCATGCAGAATGGTACAAGCGCTTGAATCGCCACCCTCTGGAATTCTATCTTCGGCAGTGACATCAATCGCGATGATGCCCCTGTTCGCATCGAACAGTCCTGAGTATGGTCTCATCGGCTTGCCTTCTAAGGCGACATCTAGCGCAGCTGATCTTTGCTCAGTGCAGCGCCTCAGTTCCGATGTGTCTAGGCCGGCGCTCTCCAGTAAACGAGAGGCCTCAGAAGGTGGGACTGCTAGAATCACCTCGTCGCACTCAATGTCATTACCCGAGATGCGCACTGATGCAAGCTTACCGTCAGGCCCGAGAACGAGTGCTTCTGCGGAACTGCCGACATCGAGCATCACATCCATCTGGTTGGTAGACACAATCAGACGTCCCACCAGACTCGACCACCCTCCTCTAGGTATTACAAATTCTGGAATCTTAATCACCTCAGCATCCATTGACATCGTCGCTAGGGCAGTCAGTGCCTGACTCGCATCGCTATCGATAGCCAATATCTCCCTGTTGTTCCACCTCGAACCCAGAACCCTTGGGGCCCGCAACTTCCTGAGTAACTGATTCAATGGCCCTTTGCGTCGCATCAGATGAAGTCCGGGATCGAGTATCCAGCTGCCCGAATCACGCATCCTAACGCGGCCACCGAGGGTGTCCTTCGACTCGACCAGTAAGACGGTGGAACCATCGGCGGCGAGCTGCACGGCTGCCGCTAGACCCGCGACTCCTCCTCCAATAACGATGCTGCGCATCCTTGAACCACGATGAGGATGGTAAAATGTCGTTTCGGACCATTCAAGGCGGGGCTGCCACACGTCGTAGCGTGGCCGGACTGCCTCACGACCGCTCCGATCTGTTGTGGTCTGGCGGCGAGCCCACGTCTCTTTTCCTAGATTCCATCGATAGATGGGTCGATGCGATGGTGGCTGACGAGCATGGAGGGGGAACGGGTCCCAACCGGCTCGTCGAGGCGAGTATCACTGGGAAAGCCGTGGGACTCCTATGTGGGAAACCTATCGCTGACAGATTGCTTGAAAGGCACTTCCCTGAATGCTCAGCTAGGTGGAGTATCAGCGAAGGAGGCTCTGTTAGAGAGGGCGATACGGTGGTCGTTATACGCGGACCAGCGGATGATATTTTGAAACTTGAACGAGTCCTGCTAAACCTACTCGGCAGACTGTCGGGGATAGCCACAAACACTGCCAAGTGGGCTGCGGCTGCACATCCTATCCTAGTCGCGGCGACTCGAAAAACTGAATGGGGGCTTCTGGACAAGTGGGCGGTTCTCAGTGGTGGTGGTTTGACTCACAGGCTTGACCGTAGCGATGCATTGATGCTCAAGGAGAATGACTTCGCTGCGATGGCTGAGGGTGACGAGGATGATATTGGTGCCATCCAGCGCTTAGTCTCATCAATCGACATGGCCGAACATGCGGCCTTCACCGTCATTGAGGTGCAGAGTGTAGAACAGTCAGTCGCAGCAGCAGCGGCGTGGAACGCCTTGCAAAACACTCGTGGTGGTAACGAAAATCTGGTGCTTCTGCTTGACAATATGGGTGTGACGGGAGCCGGTGATGTTCAGCGCGCCCTTTCCAAGGAGGGTTTGCGCCAGTGTTGCATTCTAGAGGGCTCCGGCGGGGTCTTCTTTGAGTCCTTAGGCGATTGGTCCGAAAGTGGGGTCGATCTTGTCTCATCGAGTGCCCTCAACAGGGGCATCACCCCACTTGACATGTCGATGTTGATAGAGGGAGGTGTGTGATGGGGGAGATTTCTGATAGTCACCCAAGGCGGGCTTCTCTTCTGGCTCGCCAGAGTTTGGTTGATGCAGCCGCCGAGGGTCTGCTTGCAGACTCGGCGATGATAGCCCACGGCAGAGGTGAAGCCTTTGACTATCTGCTCGGTGAGACTACCTCTGACTCAGCCATGGAGGCTATCCGAGAAGTCGCAGCCAGACTATTGGCTGCTGAACACCCAGTCATCTCGGTAAATGGGAACACAGTGGTGTTGGCAGGTGAGGAACTGATTCGGGTCGCTGCAGTAGTGGGATGCCCCATCGAGGTCAACTTGTACTACCGTACACCTGAGAGGGTAATGGGGCTTCTTGGTAGGCTGTCGGAGCAGCGTGATGTGGTGGCCGCCGATGTACCCCCTAGAGGTTGGAAGGGGAATTGGCAGGAAGCAGTTGGCTCGGTCGTCCTGTTGGGTGACTCAGCCAAGCACAACATACCTGGCCTTGATGGTCCACGAGCTAAGTGCTGTCGAGAAGGTATAGGACAGGCCGACGTCGTCCTAGTCCCACTCGAGGATGGGGACAGGTGCGAGGCTTTGGTTGCCGCTGGTAAACAGGTGCTAGTAGTCGACCTCAATCCACTCTCACGCACATCGAGGATGGCAACGGTGACCATAGTTGACGAGGTCTCCAGAGCCTCCTCGGGACTCCTCAGTGAGATTATTTTAGGGGACTGCGAGCCAAGCCAGTGGAACAATACAGCTGCTCTTAACGCAGCTCTCGGTATCATCTCAGATGCATCTGTCGATACATAATCAGACGGATGAGTATTGTTTCTGCAGCAGTTCTCTACAGCGCTCGGCGATGGCTTCTCCTACCTCACTGGTACTGGCTGCCCCTCCAAGGTCGTAGGTAACTACGCCGCCTTCTGAGAGATGAGATGAGACGGCAGAATCTAGGATGTCGGCGCACATAATGGCGTCAGGGTCATCATGGCGTGCACCAAGGTTGTCAAACATCAGTTGGACTGATGAAATTGCTGCAATCGGGTTAACCTTACCCTGTCCAGCATACTTTGGTGAAGAGCCGTGAACCGGCTCGAATAGCATGTGCTTGTCACCTATGTTGGCGCTCGCTGCCATGCCCATACCGCCCTGTAGCACGGAGGCCAAATCGGTGGCGATGTCGCCGAACATGTTCGGTAGTACAACTACGTCCAAGTCCTCTGGGTCCCGGACCAACCACATAGTGAAGGCGTCAATGAAAGCCTTCGTTGTCTCGATGCCCTCGTACTCCTTGTCAATCTCATCGAAAATCCTCCTGAATAGTCTGCAGCCGCGCAGGACGTTGCTCTTGTCTACACAGGTGACTCGTTGAGGCGCATGCAACTGGCTCTCTCTGCGCTTGGCCAGCTCGAAAGCGAATCTGATGACGCGTTCGCTGCCATGACGTGATATAGGACGTGGGTCCCATGAGACCTCCCCCTCTAGACCTGGAAATTCAGGTTGATCGATAGGCTTGTCCTTTGTTCCAACTGCGGCTTGGGCCGAACGTCGCAGAAGACTGTGATACAACCCCTCTGTGTTTTCTCTAATCAGCACCATGTCAACCAAATCTGGGTCCCAGATGTCGGTGTGTTCTCCGTGCACCTTATGCTGGACTCCGTGGTAGAGTTTGACCGGTCTGATGTTAGCATAGAGGCCTAGGCCAGAGCGCAGCCCGAGGATAACCTGACCCCCAGCCATATCGCCATTCGGCATTGTGGCCCCAGGCCATCCAATGGCTCCAAGGAAGATTGCATCAGTGTTGTCACGACAGTGCTCAAATGAACCTTCAGGCCACTCTTCGCCCGTCTCTAGGAAATATTGTCCGCCACAAGGAATCTCAGTGATATCAAAGGACATTGGACTGTGCTTCTCAAACACCTCGATGATCCGTCTAGCCTCTGCTGTGACCTCACGTCCCGTGCCGTCGCCGGGAAGGATTGTCAGACGATACCCGCTCACGACTGGGGCACTTGCTTTTCATTCATCAACCCAACCCACAGAACTCCTTCCCTAGTTGAAGCGATACTTGATAGACGGTCAATGCGAACAGGTGAAGCATGGACCATCCGCAGGACGATGGAAGTGGAAGCCCACGAATAGATGTCAGGTCATTACCTGACTCGGTTGCGAGGCTGTGGGAGACTATGCTCAGGCTGGATCCGTCTTGGGACCTATCTGAATGGCTGGACAAGTGTGCTACGGACGAACTTGAATTAGTCGAGGGTCATTTGGGTCGCGAGCGCCTGCGGTTGGAGCAGCGACTACACCGCATCGAGACCCTAGTGAAGCGCCTGCGTCGTCAGCGTGAAGTCACTGAGAGGTCAACCTGGACCGATCCGAACCAGAGGAATCTCTTCGATGTGTACGAGAAGGATGTTTCCGACGTAGTCCCGGACAATGTCGACGATGAGGGGGTGGCCGCTGTCGATTACGGTTCACTTGATATTGATGATGACCCCCTACTAGCAATCGTTGCTGAACATGTCCTGAGCATCATTGAGGAGGCTTTGGAAGAAGGTTCTAATCAAGTCCACTTCGACAGCCTAGTGAACGAATTAGACGCTGTCGGCATTCGCGCTGATGAGATAGATGAGGCAGTCGCTTGGCTACTGCAGAGAAGGGCCATTACTGAGTTGGAACAGGACTCCTTTGGCCTCGACTTGTGATTGTAGTTAAGGGCCTCCAACGAGTAACCGTACCCTTCAAAGAAGGGTGTCATGTCGCATGCCCCGTAGTACCATGGCGAGCGATGCATCGGGATGGTACGCACGCCTCGACCATGTGTGTTCGGATCGTAGAGAGCAACTCTCAGGTTGGCTGGATTCGTGGGAAGAAGCAGTCACCCATGGAACGCCGATAGCCGCAACCATGCCCAACCACTGGCCCACACTCCCTGCCGGACTGCTCTCAGAGCCCGGAGCAGTTGTCGAGCACTTGCTCTCACGCTTAGAGGCAGTCAACGACGGTAGGTCTCCTAGAGGTGCCTATTCAACCCCCAGCAAGCTTGTCCATGCTGTCTTGGCAGACGAGTTAAAGAGTACTCGCAGCAAAATTAGCAAGAGTCCCCCCGCTACACTTTCACTAGCAGCGATGCCTCCTGGGTTTAGGGCATATGCCGAGCGCCTCAACGAGACTGTAAGGGACGGTCGCGACGAGCCAGATGATGAGGCGGTCAAAGCAGGTGAAAGAACCCGTTCAGGCATTCCCCTGCCCTTCGCGGACCCTGCCGTAGGAGGTGGTGTGGTGCCCAGCCGGGCTATCAGAATTCACGTCCTCCGGAGCGAGGGTTCCTCTCCGAGCGAGATTCGCGCAGACACCCTTAGACTGCTGCGTGGAATGCAGATGGTGGATTCCTCTGAAGTAGCTGTAGCCTGTACCAGAAAGAGGCTGCTTCTTACCCTAGCAAGAGTCGGTCTAGTCGATCTCGTTGGTGAAGGTGACGAGGCTAGAATTGGTCGGAGGGAGGCCGAGTTGATGCTCAAGAGTTGTGTCAGATGTGCTGACTCTCTACGCGGCGATTGGCCGTGGACTGAGGCTCCCCGATTGTTAGTCAGTAGGCCACCATGGTTGCGCATCAAGGATCGTTTTCGAGGTCATCCTGAGGGTAGTGAGTTGCGTAAGCGGCTATCAAAGTCGCTGCGTGGTACGACCGAATCTGACGGCAGCCCAAGGTTTGCAGCCCTGCGTGGCAACGTGAATCTATACAGGCTGTTCTTAGAGCGTTCTATGAAATTGGTTCGAGAAGATGGTAGAATCCGCATGATTGTTCCTGACGCCCTTCTGCGCGAAAAGAGCAGCGTGGCTCTGCGTAAACTAATGGTGGAGAGTAATCAATGGGTGTCATCGTGGTCATTTCCAGAGCCCCAGAGAGTGTTTCCGGGCGCGTCCCAAGGAATCTTAGTTATTGGATTGACTATTGGTGGTAGCACCGATATGATGACTAGTTTCGGTCCACTTGAAATCCAGGATTTGTCAACTAGTTCGGGCTTGGATAGTCAGGCCCCATTCCTCGAGATGGAGCGTGGACCGTGGTCTGTATGGACCGATATGACTTGGGCCGTCCCTAGGATGCCGCGTGATAGTTACACTAGGAATGCCGTACTCAAAGCCATAGGAGATCTCGCTGACCAGCCCCGCTTGGGTGAGGAGGGTAACTGGCTCAATCCGACCGACAAGCCGATTCGTGTCAGGGTCGGTGAGATTGACCAGACGAATTGGTCAGCTGATATCAGTAACTGGGGCTTCGATACGCAAGGCGTCCCGTTCATCAGAGGTGCTCATTTTTGTCTTGAAGACGGTGAAGTCAGGATCAATCACCCTGCCTACGACATTGAAATCAAAGAGGGGTCCATCGAACGTTCTCAAGCACTGTGGGGGGGCCCCATTGAACCGCGAGGAGTTTCTAGGGTGGCATGCCAAGCCATCGTCAATGCCCGGAAGGAGCGTCGTCTACGTTGGGTGGTCGTCGCGCCGGACTGCGTTCTGGGTAACTCAGTGAATTTTCTGCAGCTTCCCGATGCTGTCCTGGACAGTCTCGCTGTAGAACACGGTAGCGTCGATCAGGGGCTGCTCTTCGTGGCTGCCCAGCTCAACTCGGAAGCCCTCGATTTGTGGTCGAGGGCGTGGGCAGCGAATAACAATGTGAACAATTACGAGCTCGAGAGCTTGCCGTTGCCACCGCCCTCCACCGAGGGAGCCGTGAATTACGCTTTGAGGCAGTAAAGCGGAAGGTTGGCGTTAAATTGCCGGAATTAATTTTCCGTATTCCGGCATTAATGAAGTACATTCACCAAACAGACTATTATCCGAGGGTGACGTACGGTGAGCGTTCCATCGAGTAAGCGATGGTCTGTGAGGAACTAGAAATGGGTATACATCCGAAAATTGGGATCACAGGGCTGCCCCGTTCTGGAAAATCCGCGGTCCTAGACAAGGTCGTCAGCATGGTCGTTGATGAGCACAAAGCTGATTCCCGCAGTTCTACGTCTGGCCGGAAGGTGATAGGGGGCATGAGGACTGAGGCGATTATTGAGAATGGTGAGAGGGTCGGATACGCATGCATCGATATCGAGACTGGAGAAAGAGGGGTGATGGCGCACCGAGAGATAGACTCACGGAATCGAATCCTAGGCTACGGCATAGACCCAAGCGAGATTGACAGGATTGGTGTTCCGGCTATCAGGAACGCCGTGGGCAACTGCGAGATACTCGTCGTCGATGAGGTTGGCAAGTTCTCGGTCGAGAGCGAGGGTTTTGTGGAGGTGGTCAGAGCGGCGCTTGAGTATGATATGCCAACACTTCTGACTCTGCATAAGAAGAGTCGCCACCCGCTGCTACAGGACATTAGGAGGCGCGACGACGGTAGAATTCTTGAGGTGACTCCGGTCAATCGGGCTCTGCTCCCATACAAGATTCTCAAGCTTATACAACAATCGCCATGAATTGAGTGATGAAGTCAAGTTGATGCATGGGGAGCCGGGCTCGATGCTCAATGGATTCGGCTGCGAGTCGGGTTGAGAGAGTGCTAATCGGCTTCGCCATTCCCCTCTATCTACTGACTGCCCTGTCATTTGCCGAAGGCAGGATATCTTTGTTTTCAGACTCAGGCCCTGATGAGGACTCGTTTGGTGTGTTGTTTGGATTGCTTGCAGTCCTTTCGACTCTACTCTACGCCTACATCCGCAATCTTGGCTCGAAGCCGCACGGTTCTTCGCCGCTTGATGGAGTGTTTAGTCGAGAATCAGAAGAGGAGATGCTTGCCCGACTCAGAGAGGAACAGCAAGAGGCGGATGTCTCCAGCATGGGCTCAACTTGGGCCGAGATGGAGAAAGAGCATCTCGAACGTACTCTGGGCGAGGAGGAGTGACTATCGAAACCTTCACTCTGCGAGTGCATCACGGAAGAGTCGAGAACCATGAGTGAAGTACCCACTAATCTGCATTACACTGAGACCCACGAGTGGGTGAGGATTGAAGAAAACGTATTGTTTGTTGGAATAACCGACTTTGCCCAAGAAGCGTTGACCGAAGTCGTCTGGGTTGATCTAGCCGAAGTCGGCACCACAGTGCAGGCGATGGGGGCCTGTGCCAGCGTCGAATCGGTCAAGTCAGTGAGTGAAATCAATTCCCCCGTAAGCGGTGAGATTATCAAATCGAATACTGCTCTCGAAGACAACCCTGAGATGATTAACGAGGATCCCTACGGGGACGGTTGGATTTTCAGACTCCGGCCCACTGATGTCTCGGATATTGGGGAA
>DAUV01000070.1 GCA_002505325.1 Euryarchaeota archaeon UBA623
GGGTACATAGCGCCGCAGATAATGGGATGCTCTATCCCCGCATCCTTAGTGAGCCTAGTACTTACCAGACAATCAACTCCTATCCATAACTAGGAAGTTCCACTTGAAGACCCATTCGGAAACCACGTCCCCAGAGGAGTCTCTACCAACTGATTTGAGATCGCACTCGACTGATTCTCCGCTCACACGACTTTTCTCGATGGCGTCGCGGGCAGTTGAAACTCCGTCGCAAGTGAACTTGATTCGGCCCTTTGCACGCTTGCCGAAGGTGGCCTCGGTGCCCACTACAAACATCCGAAGTTTTTCGGACATGGCGCGTGACATCGCGAACGGGGCTGCCCCGGTCGCTAGCTCAGCACCCATTCCTTGGACAGCCCAATACATTGTCTTGAAAGGGTTCTGCGAGCGCCAGCCACCTGGAATCGATGTGATGCATATTTCGTCATCGAGTTGGTCCAAGCGAAGTCCCGCAAATCTGGCCGCGGGCATAGAGACGAGAGAGAATAGGCGGAATTTGACTGGACCACGAAGTCCCCTGTACTCTGTGGCCAGTTTGCTGTCGTCTATAGGCATGGGACTACCCCATCAATGAATCCACAATCTCGCAGTATCTCTCCATAGCAGCCACTTCACTGGTTCCGACTATGGCCTTCCAGGCCTTGTGCTTAGCACGATCCCTTAGGCCTCCTCGGGGCTTGCCCTCACAATCTCCTTCCGTAGCCTGCTTGTATAACGCGTACATCTCGAGGAGTTTCTCGTTCGATGGTTTTGTAGGAAGATCCCAGGCCCTCTTTGTGGAACGTTCAAAGCGCATCTTCAGACTCCGACCAGCTTTTCCCTCAGTCATCAAAACATCTCCACGGGGTAATCCATCAGAGTCTTCGGCCCTGATTGTATCTTAGCAGCCAGACTCACTGTCTCAGGATAGATTCGCTTGAAGAAAAAGCGCGCGCTGGCCAACTTAGCATCGTAGAACGGTTCACCTTGCCTTTCTAGGCACACCTTTGCCATCTTGGCCCACATATACCCAAGGAGTACGTTTCCAAAATAGCGACAGTAGTCAGTCGCACCGGCCGCGAGGAAGTGTGGATTGGCCATCCCTTCGGCAATCATCAGGAGGGTAATTTGTTGCAGACCCCTAACACCTTGATGGAGGGGCTTGTTGAACTCACCCATCTCAGGGATGTCGCGGTTCTCCTCGATGAACTCAGTGAGTGGCCACATTAGATGTCGGAGATTCTTGCCCATGTTCTGGGTGATTTTGCGCCCAGCTAGGTCTAACGCTTGGATTCCGTTAGTCCCCTCCCAAATCTTCGATATTCTGACATCGCGATAGAATTGCTCGACTCCGAACTCGCTGCAGTAACCAGCTCCACCCATGACCTGCATGCAGGTGGAACAGGTTTCACAACCAAGATCGGTGAAGTGAGCTTTGATGATGGGAGTGAATAGTGCCACCAGAGCCTCAGCAGGCTCGGCCACCTCTGGGTCGTCACTGTGCATCTGATCGAGCAGGATACCGGTCCAGACTGCGAGGGCGCGACAGCCCTCGTTGTTGACCTTAGCCTCAAGGAGCATGCGGCGGACATCGGGGTGAACTAGGATGTTATCAGCAGGTTCATTGGGGTCGCGGATACCTCTCAAATCACGCCCTTGGCGACGATCTCTCGACCAAGCGAGGGCGTTCTGATAGGCAATCTCAGCTAAACCGAGACCCATCATTCCTGTGGCTAAACGCTCTCGATTCATCATTTGGAACATCAACGGCATGCCGCCGTGCAACGGACCGACTAACCAACCGACGCTGTCATCGAAGTTCATCACGCAGGTCGGAGAGGCGTGTAGGCCCATCTTCTCCTCACTACCTGAGCAGGTCACCCCGTTGTGTTCGGAGACTAAGTCGTGAGAGATTCCCTCAACACCACCAGACTCCCAATCTGCTGGCAAGTACTTAGGAACTAAGAAGAGGGAGATTCCTCTGGTGCCTTCGGGCGCTCCGGGAGCCTTAGCAAGAACCAGATGGACGATGTTTTCAGACATGTCATGCTCTCCATAGGTGATGAATATCTTAGTGCCAGATATTCGATAGGTGCCATCATCCTCTGGTTCTGCCCTAGTAGTGATGATGCCGAGGTCGGTCCCGGCATGAGGTTCTGTCAGGCACATCGTACCGGCCCACTCACCTGAGGCAAGGTTTGACGAAAAGTAGTCGATGAGGTCCTGCCGGCCATTGGATGTGAGAACTTCGTAGACGCCAATCGAAAGTGCTGGGAGAACGCTCAGAGCCATGCAAGCAGAGGTACCGAACTCGGCCCAAGTTACCGCTTGGAAGAATGTTGGTACACCCATACCGCCGTGCTCTGGTTTGCAGGCAGTTGAGAGCCATCCTTCTTCGATGCCCTTGCGATAGGCATCCTTGAATTCCTGTGGCATGTAGATGCTTCCGTCCTCGAACTTCAGACCCTCCTTGTCACCCAGTTCGTTAATCGGTAACCAGACTTCCTTGGCATGCATCCCCCAGCCCTCTGTAAGCATGGAGATATAATCGGCGTCAAAGTCCTCAAAGCCCAGTCCTTCTATCGATTCGATTGCGTTGAATACCTCGTTGAATAGAAAGTCGTATTCTCTGATAGGTGGTTCCCACACTGTCATTCTCTCACCTCAGTTCCTCAGCGGCTTGCCGGTCTCCAACATGTGCTCCATCCTCGCCAGAGAGTCCTCATGACGACCTAGCCTAGCTATTACTTCCCTCTCCATAGCGAGGATATCGTCTTCATCCGTGGTTTCGGTCATGTCGGTATCTCCTCCAGTTAAGATCCAAGCCAACTCGTTGGTCACCACAACATCGTGAGGAGTAGCCTGACCAGATAATGCGAGATCCTTGACCGCCAGCTCGAGCGCTGTCTTGCCGGTTGGACCGGGGAGGTTGTATGTATGTGGTTCTGGGGGCTCGTAGCCCTCGGATAATTCAAGCGCGCGAATCTTGGCGTCTGAGAGCAAGCGGTCACGATTCATCGTAATGCAGTCATTGGGTCCTATGAATCCCATCGAGCGTGCCTGCTCGGCTGACTTCGCTACCTGGGCTGTCCCGATGTACTCGAATGCCTTCATGACAGCCCCCATCGGGCCCTCGGAGACCAAGCCGAAGTCGCGTAGGCGGGCCATCAGCTCTTTGCAACCACCCCAGGCGGGAATGATTCCTACTCCGACCTCTACGAGTCCAATATATGACTCAGCGTGAGCTTGGATGGCATCGCAGTGCATCAACACCTCAGCACCTCCTCCCAAGCACATCCCGGCCGAAGCAGCAACCACGGGCACCTCACAGTACTTCAGCGCTTGATACGTGTCTTGTCCAGCGGCGATGAAATCCTCGACGTCCTTCCAAGCCGCTAGATTAACCGCGAAGAGAACCAGTCCCAGATTCGCTCCGGCGCAGAAGTTGGCAGCGTCATTGCCGATTACGATGCCCTTCCAACCCTCTGACTCGGCGATATCGACCGCGTTGACCAGCATCTCGATGTTCATCGGGTCCATTGCGTTCATCTTCGAGTGGTACTCAACTAGCAATATCTTGTCCCCCATGTCCCAGATACTGGCCGAACCATTGCGTTTGAGTGGCTTGCCCCTACGCTTGAGGTCAGCAACCGTAAGGGTCGATTCAGGGCGGTCGACAACGACCATGGAGCCATCGGGAGTGAGTCTCTGAATCTCACCGCCTTCGCTTGAGTAGAATCCTCCGTTGTCGGCAGCTATCCTGAGGAAGTTAGGCACACTGCGCCCACTATCCTCTAGCCGCTCGACCATGCTAGCGGAGCCTATCGAATCCATCATCTGAAAAGGGCCCGATTTCCAATTGAATCCTGCCTTCATGGCAGTGTCTATCGAATAGATATTATCTGTCACATCGGGTACGAGATGCGCTGCGTAAGACAGTGTGTCAAGCAGGACGTCAGAGACGAAGGGGGCGCCCTCGTCGGGGTAGTCCATCAGAGGGGCGAGGCCCTGTTTGCCCATCCTAGCTGAAGAGAAAGCTGCCTTTCGATTTGCAGGGGCGTATTCGCCAGTGGTCAAATTTCTAGCCTCTTTGACTCGCTTACCACCCTCTTTATTGAGGCGATAGAAACCTCCTTTGCCCTTGCGGCCAGTGTATCCATCGGCAATCATTGCCTGAATGATATCCTCGCCAGTACCTACGATGCCATGGAACGGATCATCGGCAGGTAGGTGTGAGATTAGGCTCTCAATCACGTGTACGCTCAGGTCTATGCCGACCAGATCCATCAATCCGAACACCGCTGTCTTGGGTATTCCGACTGGACGACCCAACATCGCATCTGCCTGCTCGACCGTGAATCCATGATCGATTGTCGCTTTGAATGCCCTCTGGATGAAGTATACACCGAGTCTGTTACCGACGAATCCAGGAGTATCGTTGCACATTATCACCCGCTTTCCTAAACGCTCGTCGGCAAAGG
>DAUV01000045.1:0-10005 GCA_002505325.1 Euryarchaeota archaeon UBA623
ACCAGATTCTTCATGTGCATGTTGTCAGTGACGAATTCCCAATCTACCCAGCCGTCCCTGACTTCGAATGGGGTGTGGGGTAGCACCTCAGCCTCGATCAGAGGCCGCAGGAACCCGCCCCCCCCTTTCATGATGGTGATGTTGATTTCGACCGAATCGGCGTGTTCATCGAAGAATAAGACAGCCTCGACCCCTGGGTGTGAAGACAGTTCATCCTTGAACTTCTGCAGTCCGTACCCGCTGGCCCTCCCTCGAGCCGAGCCACGGCCCTTGGATAGGGCCATGTGCTCTTCTATTCGCAAAATGATATGGTGGTTGGACCTCGAAACATCACCGGCCCAGTGACCGTCCGGCAGACGTATCGATATGTACAGATGCTGCATCGCCACCCCTGCTCCTCTCAAGGCTCCTTCTTTATTCATCTTCGTCACTCACCTCTGTCCTCGCACCACCATGCGGGATGATGTGGACTATGATTAATGAGGCCGCAAGACCGAGCAGGAACGGGGGCATCAAACTGGGCTCCCCCGCTCCAGGGGAATCGTCACTGGGTGGCCCCTTCATCAATCCGGTGAGCACCGACCACGCGTCGTCGGAATCAGCGGTACCATCTCCATCTACGGTGTTCGCATACACGCGGTAACTGATGTCGCGGGCGTATGAGGATGGCGCAGTCCAGATGACAGTCCACGTCCTGTCCATATTGCCCGACTCTGTATGGGTGGCCTCACCGTCCACCACATGCACCGCATCGTCGAGTACAGACAGGCTTCCGGCATCCACATGCAGGTTGAATCCCCCCAGGGCGCTGCCGTCCTCACTGACCGAGCTCAGGGCGGTGATTGAGATCTCGTACTTGACAGAGGCTTCCCACTTCTCTGGGAATCCTGTGACTTCTATGCTCACGCTGTCGCTAGCTATCCCTCCACCATGGCACAAGCAGCCGTGCTCCACCGCTTCTCCAGTGATGCCAATGGGATAGGACATTGTGGTGGGGGCCAAGACGGTGAAAATAATGAAGAAAAAGCATGCCAGCCATCTAAAGACACAAGGTCCCTTATTTTCCATCTAGACCCCCGAACATGGGTGGTATACCGAAGTCAATCACACTCGTCCCGAACATGTTCGGTTCATTCTGTTAGTGTGTCTACCATCACTCAGTCATCTCAGGAAGCACATCGAAGTCGTGCTTAGGAGGTGGGGAGGAGGTGGACCATTCGAAAGTGGTAGCGTTCCAAGGGTTGTCACCTGCCTCATCGCCTGATTTCATGCTACGGATGAAGTTCCAGAAGAATATCAGCTGGGCTACGAATACCACCAACGAGCCGATTGTGGAGAACATCTGCTCGGTTGCCCAGCCAGTGCTTTCTTCGTAGACATAGATCCTGCGGGGCATGTCCCACATCCCGAAGAGTGGGATGAAAGTTAGATTGATTCCGAGGAAAGTAAGCCAGAAGTGCCACCAACCCAGAGTTCTATCCAGCATCCGGCCGAATATCTTGGGATACCAGTAGTAGATTCCGCCGAGAGTCATAACCGCAACAGAACCTAGGGTGTAGTGGAAGTGAGCCACAAGGTAGTAGGTTCCTCTGAGTTGAACGTCCATCGCTAAGCTGGAGAGGTAAACTCCGGTAATTCCGCCAATTAGGAAGATACCAATTGCCCCCATAACAAACGCTAGAGGAAGTTTGGTGAAGTCAGGTTTTGATTTGTAGAAAGTACCCAATAGACTCAGGTACACTAGCCCGAAGGGCACAGTGATTAGTTCAGTCCCAATACTTTCGATTTTCCTGAAGGTTGGATCTATTCCAGTGATGAACATGTGATGGGCCCAGACGAGTACGCTGAGAACAGTTGCCACAGTCAAGGCCCAGAGGATTATTCGCCGGCCATACAGATGCCGTCGTACAAACGTCGGAACAATCTCCATTGCCATGCCTAGTCCAGGTAGCAGCACGACGTAGACCTCAGGGTGTCCAAAGAACCAGAAGATGTGTAGCCACCAAGTAGTACCATCAATGGAAGGATCGAAGAACATCGTACCGAAAACCCGGTCACCGACCAGCATCAACACCGCGCCTAGGAGTGCTGGGAATATCACCAACATCAGAATTACAGTAAATAGCATTGTCCAAGTGTACATCGGCATTTGCATCAATCCCATACTGGGGATACGGTGTCTGAGAATTGTGACTAGGAAGTTGATGGTCGAAGCAGTAACGGATAGGATTAGCAGGACCAGACCCGCTCCAGCGAGAGACACCCCCGCACCAGGAGTGTACTCGATGCTAGTCAATGGCGAGTAGAAGGTCCATCCCACATTCGCAGCACCACCAAAGAAGAAGCCCGAGGCTGCAGTCAGTCCGCCTAGCACGTAGGCCCAGAACGAGAATGCGTTCAGCCTTGGGAAAGCCATGTCCCTAGCCCCAATTTGCAAGGGGACCATGTAGTTCGCAAATGCGAACGCCATCGGAGAGACGGCGAAGAGCACCATTACAGCACCGTGCATGGTGACTGCTTCGTTGAACAACCCCCCTGTCATGAAGTCGTTATTCGGCACCATTAGTTGCAGGCGAATAAGTATGGATAGTGCTAGGCCTATCACGGTGAAAATAATCGATGCCCACAGGTAAAGCAATCCGATGTCCTTGTGGTTAGTCGTGCTCAGCCAGTGGATGAGTTCGGCCTTGCCGAAGTTCTCCTTGCGCCACAGCACGATGACAATGTGCAGTATGATTACCAGCAGCGCGCCTACAATAATCAACCAGGCTGGCTCGTCTATGTCGATGAGCGATCCAGAGCCAGCGTTCACTCCCGCGACTTTGAACTCGAGAACGTTCCAGTGGTCTTCCGAGTTCGCTGTGGAATCACCATTCACCGAGTTCACCAGGAGGACGAACTCAGCGACAACGTTGTCTGAGCTGGGTGTGACCCACTCGATTTGCCAAGCACGCTGGTCATTGCCCTCTTCGGTGTGTGTGGCAGAACTTTCCATAATCTGAACCGATTCGTCGATGGCGACCAGACTGCCTCGGTCGACCTTCAGGTTGAAGCCGCCGAGATTCTCTCCGCCAGCATCAGGCCCGCCAGTGAACGAGATGTCCAAGATATAGGCCTCCCCAGCGACAAAGGTCTCCGGCAGACCTTCAATCGATGGAATCACGCTTTCATCTGCCACAGAGCTGTGGCAGCTACATCCGTTGTTGATGCTTGCACCGTTAATCCCCGACGGCAGAGCGCCTAACTGCGGAGTCAGGGCCAACAACAGCGATAGAGCCAGCAGGGCACCGAGGTAGTGCTTCTGTCGCATTGGGAGCATCAGGCAACACCTCCAGAATACCACATATCGAAGTCATCCTTCTCCATCACTTCTAACACACCTATCATGATGGTGTGTTCATCACCACATAATTCGAAACACCTGACTGGGTATGTTCCAGTCTCCTCAGCCTGAATCCAACCGGTGTTCACACGCCCCGGTATCGCATCCACCTTGATCCGGTGTTCGGGCAGGGCATAGGAGTGGAAGACGTCACCACTCGTCACCTCGAAGACGACGGGCACATCCACCGGTACACGCAAAGGCTCTCCCGATGCGCTGGTGTAGGATATTCCATTGGGATACTGGTAGTCCCAGTAGTACTGATACCCCGTGATTTCGACAGTGAACGAGTCATCGGTAGTGTGCTCTTCGTGCTTCTCAAAGAAATCGATGGAATCGAATGTGACGTCGGAGAGCACTAACAGGAACAGGGCGATGACAATAGTAATGCCCCACGCGACCCTATTGTCTCCCCTCTCTTCCGGTCTCTGCCCGATTCTCATGTCATCACCCGATCCATCAGGTTCGGTTGTCAGCAGCCACAGGAAGTAGATGTACACCCCCATGCCTATCACAGTGCCTAGGCCCCAGTAAAGAGTGAACAACTCGTCATACACCTCAGCATGGGCCCCCGTGCCCCCAAGTCCCTGAAACCAGTTGAAGATGGAAGCGAAGGTCAATGCTAGGATGACGATGCTGGCGGAAATAATGCCAAATGTTCTCCTATCCATCAAATCACCTCCAGATAGACGACGAGGAAGAGGACGATCCAAACGGCATCGACGAAGTGCCAGTACATCGTGACAGCGCGGTAACCGTCGTGCCTGTCTGTAGACATGTACCCGTTACGCATCAGCACTGCTACCACGATGAACACCAGCAGCCCGACCAGGACGTGCAGTCCATGCAGCCCTGTCAGTGAGAAGAAGGCGGTGCCGTAGGGATGATCGCCCCACAGGAACCCGGCATTGGAGTACTCGTACATCTGGATTGCCAAGAAGGCCAAGCCCAATGCTATAGCCGCATAGAGCGACTTGCCCGCCTCTTGCAGACGCCCTTCGCTGTGAAAACCGGCTGAGTAGTGCGCGAGCACGCCCGAGGATAGCAGCAGGACGGTGTTCAGACCGACCAGAGCTATGTCGTGCTCCACCCCGGTCGCTGGCCATGAGCCCCCCACCGCACTTTCCCAACTCAATGTGTGCCAGCGGGCCCAGAACCAGTACGCGAAGAACGAGGCGAATATTATGCACTCGGTTATGATAATCCACACCATCGCCCATGTGGCGTCCCCCCAATCCCCTGCCGAGGACCGAGTGGATCGGTAAGGCCAGAGGTCGACTTCTTCTCTCATCCAGTTAGATATCGAGAGCACGAGGAGTGGTATCCCGAGGACAGCGAGGGGCCATATCAGCAGTCCACCGAGACACAGCGTCACGGAGAGAGCGAGCATGATTGGAGCGAGACTGGAATGAACTTCTCCCTCTCCGGCTTTCTCAACATACTCAGACACAATGTTCTCTACTTCACTAGCGGACATGACCTCACCGCTTGCTGGCTAGATACACAGAGCATTACCGAGTCGCCTGACAAGTTCGGTGATGCCATTAACACCGAACCGGTTCGGTGAGAATAACAACTCCCTCCTCCCTATCCGCGACCCGTGGAGGAACCATCAGGCCAGGAAACGCCCCGCCGACTCCTAATCTTTCCAGTGCTCCTGGCATTGCTTCTGGCGGTCTCGCCGATTCTTCTGTTCGGAGACGATGCGGACAGCGGGGCGGTCTTGAGAGAGGATCTATCCGAGGCGCAGTTAGAGACTCTAGCGGAACTCGACTTCGCGAGGACGCCTGCAGATGTGAGGGGAGGTATGACCGCATTGAACCAAGCTTTCCTTCTGGATTCTGGCTCACTGGTTGTGGCGGGGACGTGGGAAGGTTCACTGGAGCTTGGAAATTGGTCCGATGAGTCCGTTGGCGGTAGGGATCTCTTCGTAGCCGAGTTGACTACTGATGGAGATTGGTCTTCAGCCCATTTCGCTGGCTCTTCAGGCGAGGATTCTATCGCATTACTCTCGATATCAGGAGATAGGCTGTCCGTATGGGGTCGGGTGAACGGCGAAGCACGATTCGCCTCTGAGATTCTCGACCATCACACTGGATGGTCACCGACAGCCTTCGAAGCACATCTCTACATTGACGAGGGTTGGCAGAGAGTCTGGCAGATAGACGATGAACTGCTGCCCGTTTCCTCAACCAGCCTGTGGTGCGGCTTCGCGTGATTCACATCTGCTCGAAAATCTGTTGCATCCCAACTATCAGATTCATAGTCTCCTCGAGACAACCCGTCTGAGTCACCCGGCCAATGATTTCGCCGTTCGCGTTTACCACGTATAGCCGACGAATCTCCTCCATCAACAGCATTTTCAGGACCGAACCTACGGGCAGATCCTCTTCGATAGTCACTAGGGGGTAACTCATGATGTCACTCAATTCCATCTCAGAAGGGTCTTCACCCGGACGGAAGCATTTTCTGAGCAAGTCTCTCTCTGTCACAACTCCTTCAGGCTGCCCCCTACGGGTCACAATGACAGACCAGACTCCAGCATTATGCATGGATTCCATCGCCTCGGTGACTTTCGTACGTTCACTCAGGCAAACCACGTTATTGTCAATCATCTTGCTCATGCTGAATTCGAAATTCATCATCCATCCCTTATCATTCAATTTCCTGCACTACAGAATAGGTTCCCGGCTTTACTCGCCGTTTTCGTCATAGACAGTCGTGTCTTCAGCACCAGTGACTTCGATGATTCCGATAGCTCCCTTGTGGAAAGCACGGGTCAAAGCGTGGTCAACTAGGATGTAGTTTGCTGGTACTTCGAATGATAGGTCGACAACAACTGCTCCACCAGGTGGTACGAGTACAGTTTGCACACTCACCATAGGATCATCACCTACGGCTCCATAATTCCAAACAGTGTCAAAGATTTCTCCGATGACGTGGAAGGATGAGATTGTGTTAGGCCCCCCAACTCCGAAGTAAATTCGCATGGTTTCACCAACGTTTGCCTTGATGGTGTTCTCTCCGGTGAATCCGTGGAACTTGCCGTTGAAGACAACATATGTTGGGTTTTCATCGAACATTGCAACATCGTCGAACTCTTGGTGACCATCGGTTCCAGGCTTCCACTTTGTGTAAATGTCGCCTTGCATGATGTAAATCTCTTTGTCAACTGTAGGGAGAGGAGTCTCCGGCTCGATGAGAATCATTCCATACATTCCCTTGCTGATGTGAGTTGGCACGTCAGGTGTGGCACAGTGGTAGACGAATAGTCCAGCGTGTTGTGCAAGGAAGGAGAAGGAAGTAGTCTCTCCAGGTGCGGTTCCGGTAGCTGCTGCCCCGCCTCCTTGCCCAGTAACTGCGTGAAAGTCGACGTTGTGGTCCATTGTGCTCTCAGCGTTATTGCTGAAGTGAACGACCACAGTGTCCCCAACACGTGCTCGGAACATTGGACCAGGAACTGTACCATTATATGTCCAGTAGGCGAAAGTTGTACCATCTTCAATCTCTGCAGTCACTTCGACAGCTTCCATGTAAATATGAACAGTTTCAGCTATATCACGGTCGATCGGTGCTGGCATCAAGAAAGGATTGCGGGAAATATCGTCAGTATCTACAGCGAGTGCAGCACCAATTTCCTCAACAATTGCTCCGGTGTTACCATCTTCGCCGACAATGAATGCGCCTTCCATGCCGCCGGAACGGTGGCCTGGAATTGTACAGTAGTAAGCGAATGTCCCTTCATCGTCTGCGATGAAAGTAAAGGAATCTTGGCTTCCTTCAGCATTCAATTGCTCAGTAGCGATGTTGTATCCTTCGATTTCAATATCGTGGATATTGATTTCTCCCATGGTTAGTGTTATGGTGACTTGGTCACCAACATCAACAGCAAGATCAGGATTTACTAATCCGTCAATATCGCCACCGACACCAATAAATTGCATCATTTCGGCACGCAGTGTGTAGGAAACTTCGTCGAATGTAACAACTGGTACACACTCATCTCCAACTAGTCCTGTGCCATCACCGCACACAATATCAGGGCCTCCTCCAACACACCCCGCAATCGAAGTAACTATCAACAGCAATGCCAAGGAAGTCGCTCCAGTTTTCTTCATTCCATTCATTTTCACTATCTTATTTTTCAAGGTCTTCTCCTCCGCGGGTTTTGCCCACAATGGGTAGGGGAATGAAACCTAACTTACAACATAGTCACGAACATGGGAGGTGTTTGAAATCACACCTAGTGCCTGTTCGGAGATGTTCGGAACAGGAGTTAGGGCAGACTCCGGAATTCCAATCCTGTGGCATTTGATTTGCACACCTTGAGATTGGCAGGCGGAGAGGCAGCTGCACAGTGGGCAATGGAGCAGGAGAACTGGGTTATCATCGGTATCGACCACGAGGAGGACCACCTTAGTCTGAGATTAGTCAGAGAGTTGCAGAAACTCGGTAAATCGGTACATCTGGTTTGTCCTAGATGTGCTAGGGATGGAATCAAGCTGCTCCGTCTGCCAGTTTACGAGTTCATCGAGGACATAGACGAGCAGGTGGATGTCATCAGCCTGCATGGAGACGTGGATCAGTGGACATTAACCCCTCATATCTCACAGAGAATGCAGTGGTACGGAGACATCAAGGTGATTTGGCCTCCCGAGAATTTAGTCGACGATAGGTGGGTGTCCGAGATGTACGATTACGGAATTGCAGTTGCCTACAACTGCCGGCTGCCCATATAGAGGCCGATTCGGATTCTCAATTCCCATCGAACTCTGGTACTTCTCGCTTGACATAGGCGGCTATGCCCTTCTTGGCATCACCGCTTTGGAAGAGGTCTGACTGCAACTCCCTCTCGAGAGCGAGATGATACTCGAGAGGTATCTCCATGCCGCTCTGGACGCTGCGCTTGATGTTCCCAATTGCCTTGCTGGCAGCATAGGGTAGGGTGAACTGGCCAGCGTAGTCTAGGATGTCCTGGCGAAACTCGTCGAGGCTACCGGCCCAGACGTCATGAACTAGATCCATTTCCTTAGCTTCCTCATACGAGAATTTACGTCCAGTGACCATAATCTCCATCGCCTTCGCTTTACCGACCAGACGAGACAGTCTGGCAGTCCCGCCGGTACCTGCGAGGACGCCTAAGGAGACCTCAGGCAGACCGACCTGCCCAGAGTCCTTGCGACCGATTCGGATGTCGGCCGCCATGGCAATTTCGAGACCGCCTCCGACGGCGTGACCGTTGAGGGCGGCGATAACGAGCTTGGGGGTCTGCTCAAGCCTACTCAGGGTCTCGTTGGCGTGAAGGCAGAAGAAATACTTGAATCCAGGACTGACAGAATCAAGCATGCTGATGCTGGCTCCTGCTGAGAAAAACTTCTCTCCATGGCCAGTCAGCATAATCACAGTCGCATCATCATCGAAGCGAGCCTTCAGCACAGCCTCGTCGATGTCGCGCATCATCGCGTGAGTATACGTGTTGACCGGAGTTTTCCCCTCAGTCAACGGGTCACCGGCTGAATCGGAGCACAGCTCGATGACGGCTATTCCGTTGTCCGTTACTCCGTAGTTCACAAGATTGTTTGTCATCGGCTCCATTTCGGGCCAAGAGGTCATGCTCGCGCCACTGAGGGCCGCCATATCAATCAAACGGAGCAGGATGGACGCCTTCAGGCGTCACTCTTGTCGAAGGAGGTCTTGCCCCCACCCCTGCGAACGAGGTCCCACTGTTCAGCAATCTCTTCACCTCTGACGCTCGGTTCCCAGCTGTCTCTAGAAAGAGCCTTCCTGAATGGCATGCGACTAACCATTCTACCGTCTGCGAGTTGTTTGCGTCTGAGCATGCCGAGTCTGACCATTGGCCACAGCATTCTCCGTATTAGTCCCGGCTTGTACATCCAGCGCATGAACGCGAGACCGTCTCCCTTCCTGCGCTGATCTCGCATCCAGTGATTGGCAACCATCTTGAATCCACGATTACCGACTCTGTTCATCATGAAGCGGTTGATGGCACTGGCCCTGACCAGTGGAACGAGGCGTTTACGCACCTCATTCTCATAGTCGCACTCACCGAGAACTGCTCTGGCTGCCAGTACACCACTGGTGACCGCGTACCTCATGCCGAAGCCCCACATGAAGTCCTGCAGACCACCTGCCTCGCCCACATAGTAGCGACCTTCGTGGACGTATTTGTCCGGCAGCGAGAAGTCGCCTTTACCACCAACCCTCTTGATAGGTCTGCGATTCAGGTCGTAGTGCTGCTCGTACCATGCTATGGTCTCGTTGAGATAGCGTGAAGTCTTCTTCTGTTGTCGCCACAGGCAGGTACAGATCAGACCTATGCCATCGATTATGATGAGGTAGGAATAGGCCCCCGGCGCCAACTTGTCATTCAACTGGAAAGTGACGTGATTGGGATGGTCGGTGTGAAATATCTCTCCGAAAGCCACCGCGCTGGATTCCTTCGGACCGGCGGCGACGATATGGCAGTCCCCGGGTTCTCTGCGAGTATCGTAATGGATTTCGGCGCCCGCATTGAGCGCCATCTGCTTGAAGCCTTGATCGATACAATGTCCAGCTGTCCCACGCTCTACTACTCTGAAAGCAACTCCTGAGGTTCGCGGTTG
>DAUV01000045.1:10397-23811 GCA_002505325.1 Euryarchaeota archaeon UBA623
CTGGGTCTAAGCCCCACTCTCGCATTTCATCGAAGAAGTCAGAGCCACTGGTCCAGTTCTCTATGCCTTGGAAGTCACCATCGAAGCGAGCCCCACTATCTGAGCGGATTTCGTGGACATGAACCTCCCGGCCCGCATTCGCTAGATAGGCGGCCGCGGCGAGGCCCGAGAGGCCTGCTCCGAGGATGTGTACTGGCTCGCTGCTCACGGCTCCGCGACTTCAGGCCTACCGTTTGAACGGTTGGGCCCCGGCCGTCGCGTTCAAGCGCAGCACCCGGATGGCACTGCATGACTCGGGTACGGGTGCTCATCGAGCCCGAGCAACTCGACCCAGAGGGACTGCGCGAGATGCTCGATTCGGATGGTTGCGGCAGCGTGGTCAGCTTCGTGGGACTGACGCGTGGAGAGGACGAAGGAGTGACTGTCGAGCGACTCGAGTTCGACGCTTGGGAGGGAGAACTCCCCGGAGTTCTGAACGAGCTCGCCGAACAGGCTCTGGGCCAGTTTGGGGTGAGCTCGGTGGTGCTGGCCCACCGCACTGGCTCGGTCGGGGCGGGTGAGCCCATCGTGTGCATCCATGTCGGATCAGCCCATCGAGCTGAGGGTTTCGAAGCCTGTAGTTGGTTGATAGATGAACTGAAGCGGCAGGCCCCGTTGTGGAAGAAGGAAATCCGGGCCGATGGTGAAATCTGGAAGACTGGTCTTGGATGATTACATCGTGTCCATAGCAGCACTGACGCTGGCTACTGCCCCTGGTACGTTCGATGCAATCCCTTCGACCATCATCCAGCCGTGTCCCTTGACCCCGTCACCAACGAGGCGAACTCCTTCTATGCCGACATCCGAGGGCAACTCGGCACCCTGCGGGGCACGATTGCAAGGCCAGTTCCTGTGGTAGGTGTGGACACACAACTCCTCTCCATGGTCAGAGAGCCACGGGATGGCTTCGTAGAGATCCTCACGTCCCTTCGTTATCTCCGATTTCACACTCGGGTCCGGCACGTACTGGTGTGTGATCATCATGTGCTTGCCCTCAGGTGCGAGGCTCGGATCGGAGAAGGTCGGAATTACATATCCACCAACTCTTTCCAAGCCTGGCAGCATCGTTACACCACTGCCACGGTGAGGAATATCGTCATCTAGCGCGAACACGAAGCCTATGCCTCCAACCGCTTGAGTATCACGGACTTGCTCTCTGATTCCCGTAGTTACCGCGAAGTCGTCCGAGAGCGCCTTGAGCAGGTTTGGGTGACCGCCATTGTGGATGATTGCATCGGCCCCTACCCACACTCCCTCATCGCGACCGCGCCGCCTGATACCGATACAGAAACGGTTGCCCTTGGTCGATTCCTCTGCATCACCGGGCAGTATTTCAGTGACCTCGTGAGATAGTTTGACACGAGCCCCATTCTCTCGTAAGTCACTTCGTAATCCGTCAATGACTCCCTTGCACCCGCCCTTGGGGACGTGGGGACGGTCGCTCCAGAACGAATTCTGAAGCATCCTCACGACGGTCGATGCAGGCATCTGTTCAAACCTCAGACTGATGGCGAAATTGGCAAAAGCATCGACAAAGTCGATGAAATCATTGGAGAAGTACCTCGACATCCAAGTCCTACCATCTTCGGTCTCATTGCCCCATGGCTGTTTGGCGGACTTCATCAGCAGCCGCGGCAGGTTCAGCGTGTCCTTGAGCGAGAACCACGGTAAGACCCCGTAGACCGAGTTGGCCCGTTGAAGCTTACCATCCTTGATTTGGCAGGCGAACTTGGTGGTTGGCAGGAAGTCGACTCCATGGCGCCCAAGGTTGAGACCACCGCTGCTCCGCTTGCCGAGCATCAGTTTTGCGAAGGGCCCCTTCTTGCCATGCGGGATCATGTGGACCGCGCCGGTTGGAATCTGAAAACCGTCGTGGTCGTGCTGAGTGAACCTGCCCCCGGCGAAAGACATCCTCTCGTAGACTGTGACATCATACTTCTGTGTCTGTGCGAGGCTTGCAGCTGATGCCAGCCCTCCTACTCCGGCGCCGATGACCACTGCCTTTGCTCGCTCGCTCATCCTGCCACCTCAGGAGTACACTAGGGCTCCTGTTGGACACCAAAGGAGGCACCTCAGGCAGTCAGTGCAGTTATCCTCGATGACCTCGCAAAGCCCCTCGACGATTAGCGCATCGTCCTTACAGGTCATCAGACAGTAAGAGCAGCCGACACAGAGTTCGTCGATTACCTGCAGTTTCAGGCCGTCAGTGATAGGCCTGTCATGGGCGATACCCGATTCCAATTCGGGGACAGCGCCCGGAGTTGCCTTGTTTCGAAACGCCTCGGCCACGCTACCCCATTGCCGCCGACTATTTCAGATGTTATCCGCAAACTCGCCACAACTACGACTCCGCCGATAAGCCGGTTTGATGAATAGTGATGATGAACTCGCGAGCACACAGGCGAGAGAGGCGATCGATTGGACGAGGAGTCGTGGACTGGGATAATCGATGTGGGATCTAAGCCCGTTGTCGCCCGCGAGGCGGTAGCCACTGGCCTGCTTGTTCTCTCCGAGAGGGGTATCGATGTCGTGGCAAACGGTCGTTCCCCAAAGGGCGATGTCAGAGAAGCCTCGACGATAGCCGCTATCCAGGCGGTAAAGGAGACGCCCCGAACCTTACCTCACTGCCATCCAATTCCCATCGAGGGTTGCACGGTTGATTGGAGGGTAGAGGAGAACGGTCTGCGCTGTACAGTCTCCGTGCGCACCCATTGGACCACCGGCGTGGAGATGGAGGCATTGTGTGGAGTCACCGCAGGGTTGCTGTGCGCTTGGGACATGCTCAAGTCGATTGAGAAGGACTCCGGGGGCCAGTATCCGACTTCTAGGATAGAAGGAGTACGGGTCCTGCGCAAAAGTAAGGGCGACCCGCATGATTGAATGCTAAGACTCATTCGGAGAAGCATGGCGACCACTGACCTCATTGAGCACTTTCTTCAAGCCACTGAGGCCGCTGCGGTAGCAGCTTCGGCTTGGAGGGGGCTGGAGGATGGCAAGGCCGCAGACGGAGCAGCCGTCGAAGCCATGCGCACCATCTTCGACAGCGTACCTTTTGACGGACGCGTGGCGATAGGTGAGGGCGAGCGCGACGACGCACCAATGCTTTGGATTGGCGAACCTCTAGGCTCGATGCAAGGTATCGCCGGGGCACCGGCAATCGACATAGCCGTCGACCCTCTAGAGTGTACCAATCACGTCGCCCTCGACCTGCCCAATGCGATGGCTGTTCTCGCCGCAGCTCCTCGTGGTAATTTGCTGCACGCCCCTGACTGCTACATGGACAAAATAGCCGGTCCAGCCGCCCTCGAAGGCGAGGTCAGTCTCGAGGCCGACACTTCTTACAACGTCGAGGCCGCCTGCGCCGCTCTCGGAAAAACCACTTCACAGCTCCGTGTGGTAGTGATGGACAGGCCGCGACACGAACGACTGATACGCGAGCTGAAGCAGCACGATGTCAACATCATCCTCATTGGCGATGGAGACATTGCCGCGGCTCTGAACGCCGCAGATCCCGATTCAGACATTGACATGCTAATGGGGATAGGGGCAGCGCCCGAGGGAGTAATCACAGCAACTGCTCTCAGGGGGCTGAAGGCTCCCTTTGAGGGACGACTCGTGTTCAAGAATAAGGGTCACCGAGAGCGTGCTGAGAGTATGATCGAGGGCGATGTGGATAGGATATGGGGTCGCGATGAGTTGTGCTCATCGGACGATTCAGTATTCATTGGCTCTGGAGTTTGTCCAGGACGGACTCGTGGTGTCAAGGAAACCGATGACGGAAAGCACTCAGTTCACTCAGAAGTGATTGATGTTAAATCCGGCGAGCATTACTTCGTATCCTCGGTGCGATGAGTTCTTCTCCTACTGCCCGCACGTGCTCACGAGGTCATCGGATGGACACTGAACTCCTCGAGAAGACCGCAAGTGAACTGGTGGCCCCAGGTAAGGGAATTCTCGCCGCTGATGAGAGCAACGGGACGATGTCGAAGCGCTTGGCTGCTGCTGGAGTCGAACCATCGTCGGAGTCTCGGCGCTCGTACCGGGCGAACCTGCTTGATACAGCAGGATACGAATCCGCTGTCGGAGGTGTCATATTGTTCGATGAGACAATCAGACAGAACATGGACGACGGTTCTCTCATAGCCGAGGCACTTAGTTCCAGAGGAATACACCCGGGAATCAAGGTTGACACGGGGGCAAAAGACCTCGCCAATTACTCCGGTGAGAAAATTACAGAGGGTCTCGATGGACTCAGGGAGCGCTGCATCGAGTATTTCGAGATGGGCGCACGTTTCGCCAAGTGGAGAGCAGTTATCCGTATCTCCGAGGGGATGCCTAGTCCTGCATGCGTATCGACCAACGCACACGCTCTGGCTCGATACGCTGCAATCTGCCAAGAACAGGGACTGGTCCCCATCATCGAGCCAGAGGTGCTGATGGATGGCTCTCATGATGCGCAGCGCTGCTACGACGTCACAGCCGAGATTCTCGATGCGACTTTCGCCGCCTGCGCTGAGCAAGGTATCCACATCCCAGGAGCACTGCTCAAACCCAACATGATCATCGCTGGGAACGACTGTCCCAATCAGATCTCAAGAGAAGAAGTGGCTAGGATGACGATTGACTGTCTAACCAACCACGTCCCGAAAGATCTGCCAGGAATAGTTTTCTTGTCAGGAGGTCAGTCTGACGAGGATGCGACCGCCCATCTCAATCTGATGAATCAGATGGATGTTGAGCACCCTTGGCAACTTTCCTACTCCTACGGTCGCGCACTACAGGCACATGCACTCACGACTTGGGCCAAAGGAAACTCCGGGTCTGCAGTCGCCAGCCAGCAAATGTTCGCTCATCGGGCTAGCATGAACAGCCTAGCCCGAAGTGGTGACTGGAATCCCGACCTAGAGGCCTGATTAGATTTCGTCCAAGGCCCCAGGCCTCAGTTGCCAGACACAGATTTCGTAGCGACCGGAGAGGGCACCGCCACGCTTTGTCGTTGCGACCTTCATGATATCCTTGTCTTTGGACAGGACATTCCCCAGTTGCTGGGGAGTAGTCCCGTGACGCATGGTGGAATTCACGTGTTCAAGAATCTCCGTCGTGTTTGCTTCTCCTCTGTCATCCAAGAATTTTTTTATCTTCTGTCGTAGTCTTGTTGTTCTCATCTAAATCCTCCTATTTGTTTTCGGGCTTAGCACGCTCATGGTGCTGCACCCACTCCTTGGTCGCCCATTCCGAGAGTGGGGGGGTACTGCCGGTCATTCCGCTCTTGCGAATCGTTCCGATACGGACGATACTCGCGTCTGTCTCCATCAGTGATGCTAGATCCAAGCTTCCAGAGTAGCCTTCCTGACTACTCAGCCAGGTTGCAATCTCAGCACTGTTCCTAGGCTGCTCCGAGAGGTATTTGCGAATGATAAGTCGGATTTTTTCCACTTCCATCTGTCTCCCTCCAGCATACTCTCGGACCCGGCAGTTGGCCCGATGCGCATAGGATGGCGGGCGCTGATATAACCGTTCTGCACGAAATCATACTTTTTCGTTACAGATAGTTGCTAGAAATGGGGGTGTTTTCAGGTCTGAACCAAGTGTGGAAATGAAACTGATATATTCTCCATAAGAAATGTGTAATTAATTGTAACTAAACAACATAATTTAATACATCAACTTTAGTAAGATGTATTGAGAGGTGGCGAGTGGTGTCAAATGAACCCCCTGAGCCTCTGAAACCCGATTATTCGGACAGTGCTTGGAAAATCAGGAGCAAGCATCGCAGGAGACTCCTTGATCGGTTAACTGAGGGTGGTGCTACCGTCAGTGTTCTGGCTAGAGATGTTGAACTCAGGGTTCCGCATGCCTCGGCAGAGATAAAACGACTGAGAAACGATGGACTGGTCTCCAGTGACCTATCTGTTGGGAGTCGTGGAGCTAGGATTCACCTGACCGAGTTGGGCTGGAAGTCAGTGAGTGCTGACGAGTGGGCCAGGGCTTCCGAGGCCTCTCCGCTACCTGAAGACTCCAGCATGTGCTGTCTGCTATCTCGTGATGGTCCAAACCTCCTGCTTGGAGTTATGGAGCCTTGCGACTCTCCATTGCTACTGATTCCGGATCGCCCCCCCGTCGCGATTCCAGGCAATTCAGGTTCCACCGGAAGCGAGGGGGTTGCTTGGAGTTGGGCAGTACTCAGGGAGAGAGATCCTCGATGGTTCGACCTCTCGTCAATGGAACCCAAGTCGAGCCCCCCACCTCCCTCCAACCCTGAGAACATAGCAGCTTACTTGGGACAGCGCACTGTAGTCGGAATAATTCGCGCTAGGTTGCTCGACGCCGAGAGACCGATTGCTATAGCACCGGGTCAGTGGTTCGGACCTCCAAACTTCCGGCCCGCGCCCCCGTTGCCTGAGGGCGACTATCATCGGGGTCCGTGGGTACTCGGTGAATGCCATGAGATGTCGCCGGAGATTAGGCCGAAGGGGCCAGTGGTTGCTGTGATGGAAGACAGACTCCCCCGCTCCATGCTGCTCAGAACAGCGAGGAATAACTCCCTAGTTATCGCGGATCTCGGGGGACTGGATACCGAGGGTGACCCATACCCCTTGGCAGCTCTTGATCCGTGGATCGAGAGGGCCCACCCGCGTTTGAGTGATGCTGAGAGAAGACGGAGACTAGGTGCCCTGAAGGACAGGGTTAGCAAGGCAAGAAAAGTTAGGACTGAGGATTCCACATGGAGACGATTCAGACAAGACTGGGGTGAGTCGGTGTTCACCGAGGAAGGAGATTCAATCAGGATTCTTGACCTAAGGGGGCTGGGTGGAACGGCAGCCGAGGCATTAGTAAGATGGGCAGTCAATGACGTCGGCAAACGCCCGTTGACTGTTGAAGTCGGGTCAGATATGCCTGAGGAACTAATCTCTTCGATTGCTTCTCTCTCCAATCTTCGAATGGCTCTTCTCGAGGGTGAAGCAGCCGCGTTCTCCAACTTCGATATACTGGATGCCGATCCTCTGAGACCGCTACCTTGGCTGCGCTTGACAACTAGGGGAGGGAGGATACTGCCAATGCGACTGGCCGATCCAGCTCAGGTTCCTGAGTTTTCAGACTCCGATGAACCGGCTGTACTAGAGTGGGGATCTCTAGGTATTGATATTGAGTTGGCCGAGAATATCGAAGAGGGTCACCTCTCAGTCATCAATTCAGCTGTAGTTCAATATCCCGCAGGTAATGAGGAGTGGGCCAATCAGATGGAAGCCAGATATCCAATTGCGGCTTGGATAGCATCTCCTGCTAGGACAAGGTGGCCACGCTGGCAGAGACTCAGGACCCGACTCAGTCCGGAATGGCTAGTACTCATGAATCTAGACGACCTTCCGCTGGAGAGACTGTCAGAGGTCGCGGACGAGGCACCCGACTCGGTCTTGGAAGAATTCTCCAAGAAGATTACCAACAGACTCAGACAGGATTCCGACGCAGCACTCAGAACGAGGCCAGCGACGGATCCGAAGCAAGCAACCCGTGGAGCCGCTTGGGTAGCAGCCCAACTGCTGTCAAACGCCCCATGGCTGCCGGAGCACATGCATTCGGACTTACTCCATTGGGCACTCGAGGCATGGCTCTCCGAGCCCCCAAGTGATTCGATGCCTGCACTACAAGGAGTCGCATGGCTATATTCTCAGGGTAGCAGCGATGAATCCAGTTTCAGACCAATACTCGAGGGGATTCGGAGCAAGGGAAGAAACTCTCCCTCTGACCATGACCTACACACTTGGGCTAGCCTAGCAGACCTGATGCTTGATGACTCGAAGACCAATCTCGATGAATTGGAGAGGATACTGAAACTACCTCCTGGTTGGTGGGCACCGGTTTCCGTCAAGATACTCTCTGGGTTATTGGATGATGAGGAATCTACAGATTGGGCTATCGCCAACACCGTCCCATGGTGCGCGGCAGTGCTGCGCCCGATTGGTGATCTCTGCCAAGCACCTGGACTCCGTTCCTACGAGCATCCCGGATGCGACTCAGAACTATACTCCCGCCTCTCCCGGAGGTTGAAAGGCAGGCGTGAGCGACAGGGCATGCCTGATACTGCTGAATCGTTACTCGATTTACTCGACGCCCTAGACGCGGTGAATGATAACAAATCTCCTTCGCCGGGAAAGACTCATTCCCTATCGGGCTGGCTTGCCCAGCCTCTGGAGAAATGGCCAGATTTCTCCTCTGCCGAGATCATGGAAGGTGATTCTCACATCGCTGAGAGACTACTCTTGAAGAGCTCAGGATATCATTCAAAAATCGTCCCTTCGACTTCAATTTCGGGTTGAAAGTCAGTAAATTTCTGACCGAGGGGTTCTTGACCACCTTCTATGGCCGATGTTTGCCCGAGCTGCAACACCGTGGCGACGAAGCCCCCCGCTGGAGGAATAGGATGAATCACGGTACCAAGTTCGGGTCACCACTTGCCGAAGACCAGTGTGACCAGCTGCAACGGAATGATCACTGGAGCAAATCAAGTGGCCGGATTGTGTTAGGTCCCCCGATGACCGGAAGGAATGACTCAAGGGACTACCCCACAGTTCGACAGACGTCCCGGGGTGGGTCAGGCGCCTGAGCCTTGCTGTGAAGGCCGCCGTTACGCCCCGGGGCACACACTCCATTTATCCAAAAAAGGCGGGAATCTGATGCACGAAGTCGGCCTAATCGGCGGCACCTTCGACCGCTTCCATGCCGGACACTTATCGCTGATAGAAGCCGGACTGTCCAAATGCTCCTCTATTGAGGCCTGGCTCACCGCAGATCATCTTGCGCTCTCAAAGGACCCGCGGGTGAATCCATGGGATACAAGGACTCTGGAGATGAAGGAGGCGTTGGGAGACGATGCTGGCAGAGTTAGGTTCCATGTCCTCGAAGATAACCACGGACCCGCACCGGTGCACACCGATGCCACAGCGATTATCTGCACCGAAGAGACTCGCGCCGAGTGCGAGGAGATTAACCGACTGAGGACAGGCAGCGACCTGTCACCCCTAAACATCATCAGCGTGGGGCACGTACTCGCATGGGACGGTGAGCCGATATCTAGCTCTAGGATTAGAGCAGGGGAAATCGACCGTAACGGAAAATCATGGATTCCAAATTCGATTAGGACCGGCAGAGTTGTACTGACATCTCAGGTCGAAGCAGAACTCAAAGAGCCCTTTGGTCAGTTGATTCCTGGCCCGGAGGGCAATCCCTCTGTTGCGATGACAGAAGTCCTCACCCATCTCGAAGGTGAGCTAGGCCCGGTTATCGCTGTCGGTGATGTGACAGTCCGCACTATGCAGGACCTCAATCGACCAGCCGACATCGCCCTCATTGATGGACTCACTAGAAGGGAGCCATGGGAGGGCGCAGACGAAATTGATTCATCGTTGTATGATGGGGTCCTGCAGTGTTCCAGTCCTGCTGGTTCCCTGACGCCTTCGCTACTGGAGGCCTGTGAGCGGGCAATGAAATCCTGGAAGGAAGGGCGATTAACCCACCTAATTCAGGTCGAAGGTGAGGAAGATCTAGCACCACTTATCTTGCATCCACTGGCTCCATTGGGTGCTGTTGTAATATATGGCCAACCAGGGAAAGGAGTCGTAGTCAGATGGTGTGGAGAAGACGCCAAACAGCGTTGTCGTAGACTACTCAGCGAATTCATTCCCGCTGAATGATTATGACTCGGAATCAGCCATAGTGTGGATAGCTAAGCCGAAGCTCACCATCACGATCATTACAGCGTAAACTCCTGGATCAACCCAAGTGGTGTTGATTAAACTCCAATAGAGGTAGAATCCAACACCGAGGGCGATGAGCCAACTTGCGATGGTGCGAGAGCCTACATCAGGAGAGAATAGACTGGATACAATTGCACCTTGGGGGATGCCACTAACCCAAGCAGGGAAGCCACCTTCAACAGCCTTGCCCATTCCCCTAGCGCCTAGGACTAGGAGGGCTATGCCTATCAGCCCGAAGACGATGTCATCTGGGGCCACTTCAAACCCGTCGTAGGCAATGTTTGAAGCAGCGCTGTCACCAGTGATAAATCCAATCCACAGAACCTTGAATCCGGAGGAGTAGGCCCCTGAGAAGAGGTTCACTAAAGTCAGCAACAGTACCCAAGCACCGAGCAAGACGGCGGCGCTGGAAGCAGTGCTACTAGGTCTGGTCAGGGCACTGCCCCACTCGGATTCTTGCATGGACATCGAGCCGGCGACCTTGCCCTTCGGTTTAACGATTGTCTGAGGGAAGAACAGCCTCTCAGAGTTGACTCTGGAGGTTGTATCTGCCGAGTGCGGCCTCGGCAATCATGGGTTCACTCTCACTCATTGTGGTGATGGCGTCCACCGCCTTGGGTATGGCCGAGTTAACCTGTTTGCTCCTTCCACCGCGGCCCTTGCTGACGTTCCTAGCCATAATCAACCCGAGAGTATCGAGTTCGTTGAGCAGCGAAGATATTCTCCTAGGAGTGAGTGGCTCGACACCAATCTTCATGCATGCTTCGGCATAGGTACGGTAAGTCTCTCCAGTGGAGATATTCCTCAGGCCATTATCTTCGTTCAGCCTGATTGAGAATAGTAACAACTTTTGGTGCAGTGGCAGAGTCTTCAGTACAGGAGTCACTTGGTCATACTCCAACTGACTCTGTGCCAGCCTGACGTGCCTCGGGTCCACAATCTTCTGAGCCCGCTGCTCTGCCTTCTGCACTGAGATGCGCAACAGGTCGAGCGCCCTACGCGCGTCCCCGTGTTCCTGTGCGGCCAGTGCCGAACAGAGTTCAAGCACACCAGAATCGAGGACTCCCTCGCGAAGACCGGTGCTAACACGCTCGGTTAGGATGTCCTGAATCTCCGGAGCCCCGTAGGGGTGAAAGACGACATCCTCTTGACTCAGCCTCGAACTGACTCGAGGGTCGAGTTGCTGAGTGAAGTGCAAATCATTGCTGATTCCGATGAGACAGCAGCGGGCGTTTTTCAGAGAAGTGTTCAAGCTGGTCAGGTTGTACAGCAAACCATCTCCAGCTCTGGCCACGAGATTGTCGATTTCGTCCAGTACTAGGATGTGCACCCCTCCTGCTCGATCCATCCTTTCAATCAGGACATCGAGGACTCTGTCAGTGGGCCAGCCAGTGAATGGAATTGGAGTGTCCCCTCGTCGAGCGAGTTGGGAGGCGATGCTCTGGACGACGCGGTACTTGGTATCCACGACACGGCAGTTGATCTCGTAGGTCTCAACGCTTTGCCCCATCTCCTTGCCCTTGTCGAGAAGTTGCCCTAAGACGAATCTCGTGACCACAGTTTTGCCTGATCCGGGTACCCCATAGAGAAGCATGTTCGAAGGGATATGGCCATTCAAAGCATCAACCATATTGCGTACCAAGGCATCCACTTCGTGGTCCCTGTGAGGCAGGGTAGATGGCTCGAAGGCGTGATCGAACGCTCGCCTGTCAACGAAGAGACTATCTTGACCGAGAATCTTTTCGAAAATGTTTCCTTCCATTTTCTTTCACCCGGGGTCCAGTTGCGTATCCAGCCCCCCTCTTACTCTGGTCGAGTAGGTGTCGGCGAACGCGGATTCTCAGCGAGAGTGCAGGAGGTAATAAGACTGTCCGAGAAGAATGGAATTTTGCTTGATTATCATACCCTCTAATGCCTCAGTACCATAACCCTCTATTATTCACCAGAGATCCCGCTTAATTGTACTCAGTCAGGCTTTTTTATCAATATAATTTCAGTGTATTTATTGCATCAAATTCATTCATTCATATATTCTCTCCACTCCTGGCAATATGGCAGGTAATCGAGTCTGCCGAGGACTCTCCAACAGCGACATCCGGCACTATTTTTGGGAACTACCCTAGGGCTCAATGAAAGCTAATATAAAACAAGATAAATTACTCACGAATTTCTTTGCAGAGATAGTTCCCCATCATCGCCTATATTCAGGCAGTCACCATCTTCGAGTTGGATAATCGAATCGGGCATATCAGGCATTCTAAAACCTACTTCCGCTCCAGTTGCGCTTGCAAAGTTATGAGTTACCAAGACCAGCGCGTGAGGATGCCTCTGAGCGAATGTAATTGCATCCGATGGAGTGTGGTGGTTGGGGCTGTCCACGAAATCGGGGATCCCCATCTCAAGTAGCACGACATCGGCATTCGGGGCCCGCTGCTCAATCCCTTCGCAAGGACCCGAGTCTCCGCAGTGGAGGAGCCTGAATCCACTTGAGTGAACAAACTCGTAGCCATGGGGGTCGGTCTCCGGAGTGTGACTCACAGGAAACCTCTCGAAACTCCAGTCCGTTCCTGCCAGTTCACCCGTCTCCGATTCTGACCAGACGACTCCATCCTCTAGGGCGTCATCGAGACTCCCTGGGAATCCCGTTCTGCACAAGTCACTGAGTAGTTCTCTACCGCTGGGTCTGAGGTGAACTCCCAATACGTTCTCAGATTCGGGGTCCGAGATATACTTCCTCTCAAGCAGTATGAATGGGAAGCCGAAGATGTGATCGGCGTGCCAGTGGGTAATCATGAGGTGCTTGAGATTAGCGGGTGAGATATCGGCCCTCCGCAGCTGGACCAGCGCCGTCGGTGGCGCGTCTACTAGAACACTGCCGTCCAGCAGTGCCAACGCATGCATCCTACCTGGAGGCGAGAAGGCATTCCCTGTGCCGAGGAAGTCGATGCGCGCCACGAGCCGCGATGAGGGGACCATGACTTGACCTCATCGCCTCTCCTCTCTGTACGCTCACAGTATCCGTTCAGCATTTCTTCATAAACAGGTCGTGTCTCGCGGGGAACGAGCATTCAGGAGGCTTGACATGTCGGATTGGAGCGCAAAGAATCCATACTCCTCCAATCTGAATGAGAACTACGTTCTCAATGGTGAGGGTTCGCGCAAGGAGACTCGACACATTGTCTTCAATCTCGGTGACTCTGGTCTACAGTACAAGGCCGGAGATGCACTTGGGGTGATTCCACGCTGCCCGCCCGAACTGGTAGTGGAGATTCTTACCACCTGTGGCTTCTCAGGTGAGGAAGAGGTCGAAACACATCTAGGAGTTTGCAGTTTGCGTGAGGCACTCACTGCCCGATACGAGATTCACAGGATTTCAAAGAAGTGGATTGGGGGACTCGGTTCGAGACTATCGTCCAAATCGGGCAGCATCGAGATTCGAATCGTCCACCGGCAGCGAACTTCGTCACAAGATGGCTCAGTAGTGATGGACTGGAGAGGGAGCGGAATCGAGGATGACATTCCGGACGACTATGTCGAAATCGGCTCAGCAAGCGATCCTGCCGAGGCACTCTGGGCCAAACTAACAGAGGACCCCAAGGCAATGGAGGACTACATCTGGT
>DAUV01000034.1 GCA_002505325.1 Euryarchaeota archaeon UBA623
TTGATACGAACATCATCTCCCCTACCCTTCATGACGTATGTGTCATTAAGGGGCGTTTAGAGGATTAGGTATGAATTTGGCCGAGAAGATAGATGCCAAATTGGAAAAATGGAGGAATAAAACTCGTTCAAAGTCAATTATAGAGGCTTGGGGGAGGTTATATGATGGCCCAGCTGGATTTATTCTTTTCCAATTTGTCGCAATACCTGTAATAGTATGCATTTCAGTAGTTGAAAAACTTGGAAATTACTGGTGGTCCTATGTGCTTGCTAGTGTATTTGCAATGGCTGCATTAGCTATTGTGCTTAGCATTTGGTCTAGAGTAACCAGGAAAGGTACTCCCGCGCCCGATGAAGAATAGTAATCGCATCACCAAGGGTACTCTATGATTCGTCCCCTGTGTACTCAGTGACGCGTATTCCGAGCCTACCTCTGCGTGCCTCTCTAGTCATTATCCGATCCATCTTCTTATGGAACTCGGACTCGAGATCAATCTTCATCGCCAGAGAATGGCCCAGAATCAGTATCAGTAGGTCAGCCAGCTCCTCGGCTGCCTCCTCATCGGGCTTGCCTTTTGTGATGGCAGCGGCGAATTCACCTAACTCCTCGACAGTTAGAGCCACACGATAGCCCATATCATGCCCGTTATTTTCCTCGGATGCGAAGGCGTGTTTGTGGTGGAATGTAGCCACGCGCGACATCATCGTCAACCAAGAACCATCGGGGCTACTTTGCGCCTCAATTCCTATCCAATCGTCTACACTAACTAATCGCGCCATGATGCTGGCTGAGTAAGGAGACTCATCAACGTAGTTGCCCACCAAGCGGTGGCTGCTTAGGATCGCTACCCTCGTATGGCAGCACCATTACCAGCCCGCCTAATCCCAATATCACGAACAAGGCCAGCGATCCAAGGAAGTACGACACTCTACGTGATTTCTCCTCCTCCAGCTCTTTGCAAAGCACTGGATCAGGAGACTCGTTGGTATGAAGAACCAGTGACCTGTAATTCATGTCACACTCGCGTTCATGCTCCCTGACTACGTCGTCGTGCTCTTGCATCAAATCCATCATCATAGGGAATAGCAGTATGGAGCATCCAATGAGGACGAATCCTATCTTTAGATCATTATCCAAATCATCACCCGACTAGGATAAGAGTGCCTTCACGCATTCTCCGATACGCTCCCTCATGGTCGCCGCCATGGCATCGACAGTATCGTGGTCAATCTCTGCTTCAGGATATCCAGGGGTCCTGCCTGCAGCCCAATTAGAAGAGCATACCAGCGCAACGTGGGGAAACCCTCTCTCACCTACTAGCCTAGATTCAGGCCCGAGTGTCATCCCAACAACGTCAGCCCCTAGACGTTCAAGCGCATCGATCTCCGAAGGAGTCTCGAACTGAGGGCCTACGCACTGCGCTACAACCAAGTTGGTTGCAACTTGTCCTTGAATGACTTCAAGAGTTTTGGCACAGGTCTTGCTGGCGAGGGAGTCGAAGCACGACGTTCTGTCAGTGTGAGTCGCATGGTCATCGTGGAACGTCCATGGCCTCACGGCAAGATCGAGGACGTCTGCTGCAACACCTATAACGCCGGGCGGGATATCCTCACACATACTCCCGACCGAGTTGATACTGAGTACTAGTTTTGGCTGGAAACTGACAGCGGCGTGGACATTAGCGCGGTGCTCGATGCGATGAGGAGGAGTTCTCAAGTCGGAATCGGAGTGATGTCTGTCGATAATCAGTACTTCATCATCATCAATGCTGACGAGTGTTGCTGGTACCTGACCCCATTCAGAATCTACCCGCATAGTGCTAGCCGCGGCACCAGATACAGAAACTAATTGTGATGCGAAGGCGCTCATGCCTGTTCCGCAGAGCACCGCTATGCGGGCCATCAGATTACTCCTTCAGACGCTCGATGAGCTCAGCCTTCTTACCAGAGACGGGTTTGCCGGCCTCCTTCAGTAGTTCCTTTAGTTGGGCTACCGTCATGGATTCGTAATCAACCTCTTCGGACGAGTTTTCTACGTCCTCTTCTTCTACCTCAAGAACCTCTTCTACGGGAATATCTATTTCCCCGTCTTCCTTGATTTGCTCATCCTCAATTTTGTCGTCCTTCTTCTTGGCCATCTCATCTTCGAGCACCTGCTCAAGAGTGGGTCCGTCGTTTGTGATAACTCCGGACTGCATCAACTGGACGCGACGGATCATCACCTCTCTGACAGGTTGGATTTTGGACGCAGCCTCCTTAATCTGAGTCTCTAGTGTGCCATCTAAGGAGGCTTTCTGCATTTCGACCCATGTAGAAGTGGCTCCTACCTTGAGTATGATGTCGCGAGCCAGTGTGCGCATCTGCCTTTTCTGGCTCCCCTTGATACTGTGCCTCGAAATCATCAGTGGCTTGACCCTAATGTAGAAGCCGTCATCGGTGACTACATCCACCGTGTCATCAATCTTGCCGCGATCACGTCGGACCTGTCGGCGGATATGATCTTTCAGCAACTCGTGTCCGACGTACTCCGTCAAAGCATCCGCGCCGACCACACCTGAAATCCTGAACTGCACCTTGACATGCATCTTGGAGAAATCTCCGTCAAGTTCGTTCTGCATTATCTCGTAGGGTCGACCGATGAGCTGCTCTTCATCCTCTGCAATCGTCTCGCCGATGATATTGAAAGACCAAGGGTTACGGGGGGCCCGAATGGTAAACCAGCGCTTGGACTTCCACTTGTCCCGCTGCTTGCGTGCCGCTGCCCTTGCTGCTGCTCCCTTTGCCATAACAACGACCTCTTCTCAGGGGCTACCCCGTATGCGGGCCGTCCGACCTGCCCCCAGTATTTGAATCAAAGCCCCATAGGGGGCCTTTGTGTTTGAGCAGTAGTCGCATTCAAGGGCGAATCGCCCGTGCTAGGGCCATGGGGCTGCACAGCGCGACCTGGAGGATTCATGCTAGCGCTGTCGACGACCTTGTCCTGTTGGAGGAGAGTCTGCGTTGGTTGACCGGAGATGACTGCAATCTAACGGTCGAGAAAGACAAGTCATGGCACGGCTCTGAGCAAACCATCTTAGAAGCCACAACTAAGAGGAAGAAGACTGCGTTGAATGCGCTCGCTGGACTAGGTAATGAGATTCTGCAGAGATTGCTCGATGAGGGAGTCTCAAAGAGAATTGATGACGAGAAGGTCATGCACGTTAGAATCAGAATCTCGAACTTAGTACGCGGAGAAATTGTATTAGTCTCAGAAGAAAATACAGTAGCGGTTGCCAAGGGTCAGTTCAAGATTGAGTCCTACCCTGGTGACGAACCCTCAGATGTAATCACTGAGGTGATACTATCAATGTTGGATTCCTAGTTACTACGGGCAGTTCCCGAGCAAGTTTATTACTCGATTATACGTCCCCCGAAATGAGTAAACATGACTCATGTAGTAACTAGTGCGTGCGTTCGCTGCAAATACCAAGATTGCGTTGCAGTCTGCCCCGTAGAGTGCTTCCGGGAAGCCGATGAGTACCTCGTCATCGATCCCGATGAGTGCATCGACTGCGCCGCTTGTGTCCCAGAATGTCCAGTCGATGCAATCTATGCAGATACGGACCTACCTGAAGAGGAGATGGACTGGTTGGACAAGAATGAGACCGAGTCACCCGACCTTCCTCTAGCAGAAGGTGATTCACCGGTATTGGCAGATTCGTGATTACAGGTTTGACCTGAATAGGTTCTTGAGTACATACCCAGAGGCATTGCTATGTCCAAGTTGGTCGATCTGCAAAAGATGCGTCACGGCACCGAGTTGCTAAAGCGCGGATTCGCTAAGATGCAGGAGGGTGGCGTCATCATGGACGTGGTTACTCCTGAGCAGGCGCACATTGCCGAAGATGCCGGGGCGACTGCAGTGATGGCACTAGAGAGAGTTCCAGCAGATATCAGAGCTGACGGGGGCGTCGCTAGGATGAGCCATCCGGACCTAATCAGAGGCATTATCGATACCACCAGCATCCCGGTTATGGCCAAGGCACGTATCGGGCATGACGAGGAAGCTCGGGTACTACAGACACTAGGTGTCGACATGGTCGACGAGAGCGAGGTGCTCACTCCGGCAGACCCATTCTATCACATCGCTAAGAACAACTTCACCATTCCCTTTGTGTGCGGCTGCACCAATCTCGGCGAGGCCTGTCGCAGGATAATGGAGGGAGCAGCGATGATCCGTACCAAAGGCGAAGCGGGCACGGGTAACGTCGTCAGTGCCATACAACACGCGAGACTAGTAGCCGAAGAGATTGCGCTACTACAGAGTGTCGACGACGCTGGGTTCGAGGTCATCGCACGTACGATATCCGACGGCTTCCGAGGAATCGAGTCGAAGAGCGAGCACGACATAGTAGTTCAGAACACGCCTTTCGGAAGTATGGATGCCTGCCACGACTTGATTGTCGGTATTATGGGCGAGGTGAGAGAAATGAGTCGGTTGCCAGTGGTAACATTCTCGGCAGGTGGGATTGCGACTCCAACGGACGCCGCTCTGCTAATGAAGCAGGGGATGGATGGGGTGTTCGTCGGATCGGGTATTTTCAAGTCTGAGCACCCAGCAACCACTGCCTCAGCCATCGTAATGGCCACACACCACTTCAACGACCCTGGGAAAGTAACTGAAGCCTCGTCGATGATGGCTGGAAAACCCATGGACGGCTTAGAAATCGAAAAACTCGATGTTCGTATGGCAGAGCGCGGCTCGTAGTCAGTCACGCTTCCCCCGGGTGGTGCCGAGTCTCCTAGGCCTCTTCCGTTCCTTCTTTTTCGACTGTGGCTTGGAATCATTATCAGTCCTAGTTCCACCCAGAGTGATGGAGCCTTTCTCCAGGAGTTCATCGGCAAGAGATGAGGCGAGTTCCTCGTCCTCATCAGGCGTCCTGAGAGCATCCCGGACAGACTGACTGTGTTCTCTGATTAACCTCTCTCGCTCCTCCCGCTGGGCCTTGAGCTCGTCACGTATCTCGTTAACCTGATCCAGTAGGATTTTGATTTCTGAATGGATGTGGTCTGCACCCTCCCTAGAAGAGACGAAGGCATTGTGCAGCCTGTCTCCTTCAGCCCTCAAGAAGTCTCTCTCCTCAAGCACCGGCTTAATCTCCTCCCAGATGCCGTCGGCCTCCTTGTGGGCATCCAGCATGGCCTTGTGCTGAGAGTCCGCCTCGGCCTTGAGTAGCTGGATTGAGCCCTCCATATCGCCGAGATCTATTTCGATAATCTGAAATTCCTCGGCTATTGGCAAAAGCTCATCTCGCTTGGTAATCAGCAACTTGAGTTTCTTCAGCATCGCATTCTCCTTATCTAGAGTCAACGAACCATCTGTCATTATGCGGTTCTCGATTCTATCTATCTCTCCAAGGGTCTCGGACAATTGGATGACAACTGACTTGGTGCCATCATCACTCCTCTTTCCTCGACGCTGGGTTATCAGCTCACGCATCTGGGATTGAATCTCATCGCGCTTGGCTTGGTGCACCTTAGCCCTAACACGGACCTCCTTCTGTTCATCCAAGCGTTCCTTGATGCGTTCTCTGAGTTCTTTGGACTGCTGTTGGACTGAATCACGAGAATCAGCGGCTCGACGTGCGTTCTCGTTGTGTACATTCCTCTGCTCACGCATCCGCCTGAGTTTGGTCTCCATAGCATGCAGCCTAGTCCTGAGGTCGTCATCGGGCCTCGCTTCGTCATCCGGCACAGGTAGGGCAGAAGGAGATGCCCTTTGAATCGACCTGAATCACAATCCCAGTAGGTTCAGTAAGAATGGGAGCATTGGAGAGAGAACTGCAATAGCTGCCCCGACCATGAAAAGGCCACCCAGCGTCATCTTGATTCTCGTGAGTAGGTCGGACCTGACCTGCACCGTCAGTACTCGCCCTGAAATCAGGTTCCCTGCATCATCCTCGAGTCTCACTGTTACTGTCGATTCGCCCATCGACGATGGCAGTAGACTCTGCCATACGATGTTAGTCGCAGAGATGGTGCTGAGCAGTGACGAAGAAATATCGGTGGAGAGATTTTCTGAATCGACTGAGAATGGTTCTATTCTGAGTCTGTACACGCACTCATGTGGCCTAAAATCAGGGGTCTGGACCTTGAGTACAACGTCCCTTGGCTCCTTCTCTTCGTTGAGCACGAAAGCGAACAGGTTGGCCTGACCGACTACTAGGTTCTCCATATCCACATCGAGCCATATACCATCTTCAGTATGTCCTCCAATGCGACGCATCCTGATTCTATCATGCAGTCTGAAGAATGGAGGACACTCGCTGCGAGCGCGTGAGAGGAGTCGATCCCAAGTCTCCTCACCAAGCTCGGGGTGACTGAACAGCCCCTCAATGGATGACGAATCCACCATCGACTCCAATGTGGCTCTGAACTGCCCCTCATCAATTAAGGATGAGCGCCGCAAGTACAGCAGGTGTAGTAGAGTCTCCTGCAGTTCCTCCCTACTACTGTGTTCATGTATCTTGGAATCTAGTAATCCTAGATACTGAGATATCCTAACTGCAAGCAGAGGATCGATGTGAGCCCTGATTACATCGGCGAACGGGTGACTGAGTAGGGCCGGATGGATTGGTGGAGAGAATGCCTCCAGCATACCCCACGGCTCACTTGTATTGAAGCGTGGACGGTCCGAAACCATGTGCACGCCGTGTCCTGAAAGCAGAGCCCCTGTCGAGAATGCCACCAGTATCGGAGTGGCAACGACTTCCTCGGGAAGCCATAAGCTCGCTGCTAGTAGAATGGCAGCCATGGAAATCAGTATTAGGGTAACTCCCAATTGCCTGATTGCACCATCTATGGTGGCCCTCATCTCGGCATAACCGTGAGCGCTGTTGAAAGTCAGACCGATTGTAGTCAACTCCTTCGCCTCGAGTCTGAAAATCGTCCTTGTAAGCACCATCAGCCTCAGCAGTATAAGCAGCAAAGCGGTGTCGGCCACCAACATCAGCAAGGACAATCCGTAGATTCCGGTCGACATACCCAGCCCTCCAACAGCGGCTTCAATGTGATTGGCCCACCATTGTGGATTCGATGTGGTGAAGGTTTGAGCCAGCCCATAGAGGACTATCACCATCAGTGGAAGAAACAGGACGAGTCTTGCTCCGTCACTGATAAGGAGTCGGTCTGCTCTGAGCAAGAGTTCCTCCTGCGACTTTAGCCTCTTGATCTGCCCTGCTTCCCCTGGGCTACGCTGCGGCTCAGACATCGATCGAGGAGGCATCTCAGGGGCTGGAGGGACGGTATCCTCCAAGGAGTCAGCCAGTGCTTCGAGATCAACTGTCCGGACGTCTGTCATCACAACACCTCATCGGTCCTAGCAAGGATGCGAAGAGAGAGTGCTTTCGTCATTTTGACAATAGTGCCGTTACAGGTAATGCCATCGTCGGTCGAATTTACCTTGACCCCTACCCCTATCCCAGTAACTTCGAGAGTTCGGACGTCAGTAGGCCTCATCACCATCATCTCGATAGTAGCAGTAGATCCTATTGGCAGGGCAGAGAGGGGTAAGAGTAATCCTGTTCTCATAGGTTCCAACTGCCGCTCTATGATTGGGATACGTTCTCCACTCGGTGTTTTCTCGGGATATCCCAGCATCTTATCGAGTGCCATTTCAAGTTCCTCATCTATAGCATGCTCAATCTTGCAGGCTGCCTCATGGACGTCGCCTTCGAATCCGATGACCTCGGTCAACAGGATTTTGAGGAGTCCTTCGCGACGCTTGATCATCGCCGCTTGCTGGAATCCATCTGGTGTCAGTCTGCAGCCCTTGTAGGGGATGTGAGTGACTAGATCTCGGTTGGCTAGTCGCTGAATCATCTCTGTGGTCGAGGCTGGGCTGACATCCATCATCTCAGCGAGTTGGGTGGTCTTGACAATGTCACTAGGATTGTCCACGTGCGCTTCGAACAGGCGTTTCAGATACATCTCCTCAAATTCGCTCAGTTCAGTCATCCGACTCACCGACCTCGGCCATGAATTCAGTTCTGCAAGCTGGGCATCTCGAGCGGACGGGTCTGCGCTCGATGGGGACTTTTAGTTGCTGATCGCACTGCGGACATGACAGTATCTCATCTTGGGACCTAGCCACGGGTTCGCTGGCTTTTGTGGCGTCTTCATTGGGGATTTCTTGCGGCATCTGATTCGGTTCCTCTAAATCCAAATCCTCCTCAATCGAAGCGGCCGAAAATTGAGTCGTGCAAGCCGGACACCTGACAGAGCCGGTGTGTTCCACCGGGATGCTCAACCGCTGCTCGCAACTAGGACATCTGACTTCCTTCTTAGGAGGTGTTCGCTCTAGCCTACGAGCAATCCGTGAATCCCTCAGAATGTTCGAGTCTTTTTCCGTGCTCGGTGTCTTCTCCGACACCGCTCGCCAGACGATAAGGCCTACGAGAACTACAGCAAGGCCCAACACGGCACCGTATACAGCTGCCATTGCATCGAAAGGCAATTCCCAACCACCTCCATTTTCGGACTGTGAGAATACCGTTAACGGGGCGGTGGCGGTAGAACCTTCCATTTCCCATGCAACCTCGGCTTCGACCATAGGTGTGTCTGGCCATGGCCCTATACTGAGTACTCCTGAAGATGATCCTCCTCCAGATATCGACGAGATGGTAATCTGCGCCAGTACCATTCCATCAGATGTGCTCACAACCTTCAGTATGCCCGGGAGAGTTGCCGCGCCGCCTGAATTGTTGAGCCAGTATGGAAGATTGACAAAATCATCAGTCCCGGGCCTGTCTGGTTCATGCACCCCAATTGAGACAGAGGGCGAAATGGAAGGCGGTGCGACACTAGTCTGCCATGTCAGATTTGCCGCTGAGTTAGAAGATGCCCAACCATTTGATTCCAGTGCAACTGAGATGTAATCGGCTTCAGGATGACCCAAGTCCAGAGACAAAGCCCTGAGTCCCGGACTTAGGGAGATGGCAAACCTCTGCACCTCTTCTCTGACGCCCTGACTGATCAGAGATACTGAGACATTCACATCGCGTTTCTTCCCGTCAGTTAGGGATGCAGATATATCGCATTCCAAGCCATTCGAGAGAGACCACTCCACTGCATCGAATCTCAGCCCTAGTGTCTGAGATTCGTACACCTGCACCTCAAACAATCCACTCAATTCCGAAGAGACTCCCCCGTCATCGCTTGTGACTTCCCAATTCAACTCCAGCACCCCGGCCGAGGTTGGAATCAAGGGGGCCAAGACCTCGCGACTGGATCCAGGGCTGATTGGAACCTCTTGCCCGATTGACAGGTTGTTCCCGGACGAATCAGAAATCACTAACCTCACTGAACCAGTGTACGAACCCTGATTGTTGACAAGTATGGAAGCCGTGATCTCGTCACCAACGTGTACTGGTTCTCCAGTAACTGCAATGTCAGATGAACCAGCAGGATAGAACATCTTCTCGCCCTCGCCGGAAGCTGGAGCGGACAACAGAACAAGAATAATTGCCAATACGGCGGTTTTCCGCAGTCCCGAAACCAAACTGGCAAGGCCCATTGCAAGTTCTCGGCACAACCGGCGGTATGAATCAAACCCCTAGCAAGGTCACATAGTGACCTTTAATGCAGGTTCTCTTGTGCCCCGAACCTATGGACCCTAAGGCCCTGCTTGCGGTGACTCCCGAGGAACTCGCACAGGCACTCCTGCTTAGGAGGCAGGTGTTGAAAGAGGAGTTACCAAACGTCATTCGTACCCTTGAGGCCGAGGAGGAGTCATTAGAACCTCGAGTGCAGAGGATTACGACATCTCACAGGTCTACCAACGACAAGGTGTCTGAGTTGAAGAAGAAGCGTAACCGAGCGCAAAAGGAGGCGGGGGCAGTACTGAGCGTGGTGAAGGAGGCTAGAGACAGTCTCGCTACAAGTGGTAAGATGGTCAATCTGGACCCTCATTGGAAGAAGGAAAAGCTTCTGGATGAGCTCGGGCAAATCGAAAATAGTATCCAGACCTCGGCGCTGGACCACAAGGCGGAAAGGAAACTGCTCGACCGGAGGAAGAAGTTACTTGAGGAGAATGACCGTTGGCTGAAGTCACGACGCGAATCCAATCCCGAGATGGCGACATTCATAGACTCAAGATCTAAGATGAATACGCTCTACCGAAAGGCAGACAATGCTCATCGAAGAATGATTGAGATTGTCGAGAAAGCTCAGCCAATGTATGAGAAGAAGGTATCCCTAACCGCTGAACTTAGAGAAATCAGGAGGCAGTTAGACAGAGCCCGGGAACTGCTTTCTCAGTCTGACTACGCCATAGCTCACTGGGAAAGGCGTCTGAAAGACGGTTTCGGAGAACTCGAAAGAGGATTTCCTGACCTCATGGCAGCCAATATCCGTGTCTCCAATGGAGGTAGGTCATCCTTCGCTCGTAACTCCAAATCAAAGAAGGGCGGAGATGCCCCGAGAGGTGTAGAGGAATGAGTATGGATGCACAGAAAGAGTCATTCGATGACCTTGAGGAAATGGACCACAGTGACATCAAAGAGATGCGCGGTGACCTTGAGCGCAGTTTGCGCTCTGTCGAAAGGCAGCACCGAGAACTCAGGGAAGAGCGCCGGGACCAGATTGACCTAGTGCGTTCACTTAGGTCCGCGGTCGGTGAGATGAAATCGGCTGATGGTGCCCGTAAAGGTTTACTGAGAGAATTCCACTCCATCCGAAAGTCGGCTGAGAGAGCTCGCCAGAAGAGAGATTCTGTAAATACATGCATCCCCCCACCCACGGACGTACTCGCCGAATGGCTGAGCGAGACTCATCGGCGCTTGGTTACCATCGACAATGACCTTACTGCCGTGCCGACTCTAGCTAGAGAGTTGGATTCGTTCGGAAGGTTCTTCGAGATCCAAGCCGCTATAGTAAGGAAAGGTGAGTCGGAGGAAGCTCACAGCGAATATGTCGGACACGTCAAGAAGATGAGGGAAGTGACGACAAAATTGGATGCGGCGAAGAAAAGCAGTCGGGAGAAGGTAGACGGCGCTCTGGACGAGACGGAACTGGACTCGGACAACATTTCTCGCTCAGATATACGAAAGACTAGTCGCCGCATTGACAAAATTGACAAGAATCTAGATGTCCTCAGTTCAGAGAGGAGAGAGGTGCGCAGAAGGCTAGGCAGAATCAAGGCATATCAGAAGATAACCCTCAGGGGCGGCAAAGCGATTCGTCTGGCCGACGTGAAGGACAGAGCCCAGAGCGGCGGTTCACTGGATGTCAGTGAACTTGAAGCGCTATTGAATTCAGGGGGCCTGTCTGAGATAACAGAGACTGAGTCGTCTGACAATGGACCCAAGCCAAAGGCCAAACAGGGCAGAAAGAAAAAAGGGATGAAGTTGGGTGTCACTCGCGGTGGCTCAAGGAAAGGCACTATGGCTGCTCGCAGAGATGGAGATGAATAACATCAGATTAAGCTCCGCCAGCCCTAAATGATACATCAAGTTCGGAAATACGGAGATCTTAGGATGATTATGGAATTCGACGAGGTCAGAGGAATCTTGCAGCCTCTGCACGCGTCCTTAGGAAGTAAGTCATCCGGCCACCGCGACACCAGAGACGAATGGAATACCAAGGTAAGGGAGTTTCTTGATGATAGGAATGAGATCAACCGCCAGGTGAAGGAACTAATCAACGAAGTCCAGATTCAGAAGGCGATCAGGGACGAGGCAAACCAGCGGGTCAAGACTCTCAAGAGCACACGGGCAGAACTCTCGGAGCGTCTCAAGGAGGTCAGAGAAGTACTGCGGGGCAAGTTGGATGAGCAGCGGGAGAATCTTGAGGAACAGAAGAGTCGAGTTAAACGCGGTCCCTCTGCTGGAAGAATCAGAGCAGAAATGGAAAAACTGGAGAATCAGTACATGACTGGACAGTTCCTAGGGAAGAGAGAGAAGGACTACTTCAAGAAGATGAAGCAAATGTCTGTGGCCCTGAAAGAAGCATCTAAGAATAAGGAGAAGGGGGATTTACGGGATTTCAAGGACTCTGTAAGAGATGCAGAGCGGCTACAAGAGGATGCTCACAAATCGGTAGAGAAGGCAGTCATGAAGGCACAGGAGGCACACGACCTGATGGTAGAACTGTCAGAGGAGGTAGACCGTTTGAGAGAAAAGGCCAACACAGCCCATACCGGATTAACTAGATCTAAGCGCGAAGCAGACATGCTGCACGGTCAATACATCGTATCTCTTCGATGCATTCACTCGATTCAGGACATGATGAAGGCCATGGAATTGAGAGAGAAGAAGGAAGAGGATTCCGACGGAGAGGAGAAGTTGGAACTCACCGATCTGATGTCAAGATTAATGTCAGGAGATACTTTATCGACAGAAGAGCTGATGGCGCTTCGGCGTAACTAATCATTCAATCATGTAGAGTCTTCCATTCCTACTATGAAGAACCTGTGGCTCTAATCCCTCGGCATGAATAATCCATCCAGGGATAGCCAACAAGCCCTCACTGAGGCCGGTCGAATCAGGATCAAGTCGCCACCACTCCAGCATGATGCTGCTCACCGGACCCTTGTCTGAATCGGGTTCTCCCTGCTTGCGTTGATCCAGTAATTTGAGTAAATCTGTAGGCATCGCCCTCATATCGACCCAACTCTCATCGGGAGGCTCAATCATCCTCAGTTTCGGAGGGTGAGGTAGTTCATCCTCGGGTTCGTGAATAGACAGGATTCTTGACCATGGGTCCTCAACTACATTCCAGACACAAGGTTGCATATCTCCCTCAGGACCTTTTAGACATCCATCAACGACCCAAAGTCTAGCCGACAACAGGACGGGTGATGTATTGGCGTCCTCCCAGCCCCGCTGCATTAGCCACGAGTCTAATTCCACTAGAGGCCTGAGTGCGACGACGGGAGATATTGGTTCAGTGATCAGGACCTCGTCGTGCTCAGTCTGTGACTGGCCCTGTTGAGAAGGAGAATGGGCTACTAGATCACCTGTCAGAACTGCTTCTCCAATCCACCTAGCCATCCGTTCCGGACCCCAAATCACCACATCTATAGACTTCAGTGAATCGAGGATTGCTTCGTCAAACGGACGTTCGCTGAGAATCCAGTGCCTCCCTCCCGGGGCATCGACGCTCCACCTCTCTATCTCTGTGGAAGATAAGGACAGGATGTCCACAGGTACGTGCCAGACATGGACCATCGAGCCAGGATCCTCCCCTAGTTCAGGCACCCTCTCGGCCACACCCATACATCTGAAGCCGTGAATCTTCGGGGCATCCTCGGGTGGACGGAGTTTAACGGCTCGCAAGGCCAGTAGGTCACGCACAGCCTCGTCCACGCAACCAGCGGTGGCACTGTGAACTTGAAGCGAACGCCTGAAGAGATAGTCACACGGGCATTAGTCCCGGCGTGTATGATAGTCAGACGTTGGGCGACAGAGAGAGCAGTTCGCTCTGCCCGGGGTCAGTGACACAAAGAGCGCTGACTGGGAAAGGCTTGGCACAAGCCGCTCCCAATTGGCTGTTAACCATCTGGACCTGATGGATGGGCACATCAGGGTGACCATCGGTCAACTCGGAGATGTAGTTGACCGGGCAGTTGGCAGCAACGATAACTAGCCTAGCATCTCCCTTAGAGCAAGCGCTCATAGTCTGCCTCTGTCCGAACAGAATACTGCCCGTACTCATACTCTGCTTGAGTTGTCTAGCCAGATCCATAATCAATCCTCTTTCAAACGTTCTCTGGGATGTAATACAGGTCGACGCTTCCGGTCCCCAGCGCAACCGGCTGCCCCACGATGATATTCTCGGTGACTCCGCTGAGTTCGTCCCTCTCGCCTATCACCCCAGCCTGTAGTAGATGTGTAACAGTGACCTCGAAGGCCGAGCGTGCTAGGATACTGTGCTTGGTGCCGCTGACTCCATGCCTACCTATAGCGCGAACTGTACCCTCACTGGACATCACGTCGGCTACAGTCAACAAGTGACGTATATCGACATCGAGGCCAGCCCCCTCGAGAGTATCATACATCTCATTGATAATCGCCTGCCTAGCGGCTTCGATACCGAGGTACTGATTAATCTCGGAGATATTGTTAGTGTAGGTCCTAGCCCTATCCACTCCAGCGAACTCACTGACCTTAGCCAGATTCGATCCGATAGTAGAGATGTAGTACTCGCCGGTGTCTTTGCTCGGACCCTGGACGTTAGCGCGGGTGATGTCGGCCAGACCCTTGAGCCTAAGTTTCTTGATTTTCTCCTCGAGCTGGAGAAGCGCAGTGTAGGTCGCAGGATCTGATGCTAGGGTTGCTAGGTCTTCTTCCTTAGTTACGCCTGGAATTATCGTGAGTACCTTTGGGCGGTCATCGTCGTCTGCCTGGATGAACAACCGCAGCGCCCTTGACAGTTTGTCCCTGACTTCAGCACCAGTCATGGCCTTGATCCGCATATTGGGATTACTGAGTTGAAGACTGATGTGTCGCTGGGTGACTTCGACATTGATTCTAGCGATGTCCGGTGTGGTGGTTGTCTCCAGTGCGGCAGCGATTTTTCGAGCAGCCTTCTCATTGGTGTTGAGTGGTTTTCCCTTGGAATCGGTTTCTTCAAGGTAAATCAGCATCGTGGGAGTCTTCGGAACCTTTCGAGCATCCACTATCTCGATGACTCTAGGAAGACCTTGGGTCACGTTGACGGTCGCAACCCCTGCATAGTGAAAGGTCCTCATGGTCATCTGAGTGCCTGGCTCACCGATTGATTGGGCGGTGGTGATGCCAACAGCCTCGTGTGGGTCAGCCCTAGCTGTAGCCAAGAAACTCTCCGAAGAATTCAGTACCTTCTTGGCTTTAGCAGGAGTTAGTTTGTCGATGCCCCTAGAGTGAATCCCCTCGGCTAGATCACCTAAGATACGAGGGGTCATGGAGAGGTTCATCTTGATTGAGGTATCCCGGAGCAGTTGGTATATCGCATCGTCCGTGTCGATGTCACGGAGAATCTGCTTAAGTTTAACTTCCTCGTCATATTCCTGAAGTGGGAGAGCTTTCTTCTTGCGGCGTCTAGAGACTGCCCTTCTCCTCACGATGGTCTTCTCAGCGGATGCAGTAGCCCGGGATGGTTTAGCAGACGCCTCCATCACCTTGAATATCTCTTGGGAGGTACCGGAATCGATACCACAGATTTGGGCTATCTGACCCGATGTCAGTATCTTCACATCGTCCCACTTGCGGTCATCTGCGAGCTTATGTGAGTACTCCTCGGCCACACCGAGATCCATGAGTTTCTTCTTGGTGGCGCTCTTGACTACCATCAGTTCGCACCTCCCAAGGCATCGTCTAGAACTTGCGAGACGTCGAATGGAGATCCTTTACGGCTGCGAGCAGGGTCAATGCCGTCCTCTCCATACTCGAATTGGATGATGCGTTTGGCAGTGTTACGTACTGAATTCATGCCATCATTGGCGACCTTTAGGTCGTCCATGGCATTGATTAGGCGGCGCTGCATGTAACCCGACTTGCTGGTTCTGACAGCAGTGTCGACCAACGACTCGCGCCCAGAGACAGAGAGCATGAAGAACTCAGTCGGCTCGAGCCCGCGCTTGAACGAAGATGATACGAAACCTTTCTCCTGAGCGCCCTTCACTCCACGCGGGAAATGTGGCAGCACACGATTCTGGTAACCTCTCTCAAGGCGCTTGCCGCGAACCTTAGGTTGCCCTATGGAACCGGCCATCATGGCGAGGTTGTCCATTGAACCACGGGCTCCGGAGACCGCCATCATGACCGCGGGGTTGTCTGAACCAAGATGGTCCTTCGCAACTTCACCGGAATCAGCCTTGCCTTTGTCTAGGATACCCAAAATGTTCTCCTCTAGAGTCTCGAGGGGAGTCCTGCCTGGGCGAGACTCGTAGCGTCGGCCGTCCTTGCCGAACTTCGCGAGCTCGGCGTCGACATCGGCGCTCGCCTGAGCGTTGATTTCAGTAATTCTTTCCTTGGCCTTGAGTGGTAGATCTTCATCATCGATTCCGGTGGTGAAACCCATTGAAGAGCAAATGGCGATAGTCATCTTCGTCATCCTGTTCAGAAACTCAGCACCAGCATCGGAACCATGAGTCTGGACAACGGCGTCAAGCAGTCGACCGTCCTCGGCACCAATGCCACGCTTGTCTATGGTGCCGCTGACATCGCCTGAGGTTACATTGACCTGATCACCAGATCTGCTCGTGTACTGCAGATTGAATCCAGCAGGTACAATGAGGCTCAGTACATCAGTCCCGCGGTATCCCACGGTGCCATCTATCTGCACTTCCTCAGGCAGGTCACCGACCCAATCAATGGCGCCTAATATCTCCAGAACCAAGTTCTTGGGTAGGATGCGGTCACCATGAGTCAACAAGTAGGCGCCAGAAATGTGATCGTGGATACCACCTATCACACTGCCTCCATAGCGAGGAGTGATGATGTGCTCCTGAACTCGCATCAGAATCTTAGCCTCTGCGCGGGCCTCCTCACTCTGTATGACGTGCAGATTCATTTCGTCGCCGTCGAAGTCGGCGTTGTAGGGCGTACAGTCAGCTAGGTTGAATCTGAATGTCTTGCCGGGCATAACACGTATCTCATGGACCATCATAGACATCCGGTGTAGAGACGGCTGACGGTTGAATATCGCAACGTCGCCGTCGATAAGGTGTCTCTCAACAATAACACCAGGCTTTGGGTTACCTTCCCTATCTAGTGTACTCAGCCTATCCTCAATTTCGGTCGAGTAAGTTCCTCCGTATTCGTCTTCGATTTCAGGGCTGCCACAGTGAGGGCAAGACACTTCTAAGTGATCTGGGAAGTACTCGTTAGGATTGGAATGCTCCCACTTCCACCTATTGTGGATTATGGCCTGGGGATCATCCTCCTTCAGTGGCTGTCCCTTAGCGTCCTCTCCCTTGAGATTCAAAATCGTAGCCTCCAAGTCGACCGCCCACTCTTCTTCGAGGTCACCAATGGCATTCCTACGCATCTGGCGCTTTAACTCAAGACCGGGTAGGAAGTTCGGAGCGTGAAGAACCTCGTTCAGATCGGGTCTGTAGCCAGTGTAAGGCTCATCCTCGCTTCCGCAATCGCATTCAGGGTTGAGGCATCGAAATCCAGACCAGATGTACTTCGTTTTGTCTGTAATCCGGACTCTGAAGTGGTCTCCTCGCATAATGTAGTTGACACCCGGATGTACATCGGGTCCGCGTAGGACCATCTGGCGCAACTGCTCCCTGTTGCGACTGGTGACTCTGATTGG
>DAUV01000126.1:0-6363 GCA_002505325.1 Euryarchaeota archaeon UBA623
TGTTCTGGACCATGTCCTACCTGGAATCGGCTGCACCGTATCTCCATCATTTTGTACCGACACTCTGGTCAATCTCGCTCTGCTGTGTAGCAACGACTCGTCCGAGGGAAGTGTCCTCGTAGACAATCTGCGCAGAGCCCTCATGATGGCAAAAGAACCATTGCGTCAGGTCGCGTTTCTTCACGGGGCTAGAGATACCCCTGTACCGACTGAAATCGGTGAACTCCGCCGCTTCCGTGCTGCTCTCCCTACAGATTGGCAGAATGCTTTCATTGCCTATTCGCAAGGATTAGGGCAAGAAACCTCCGAGTTTGTCGAGGCCCTGGCCTCACTAACTCCCCTCATTGCGGGCAATGCCCCCCTGATAGATGGGAACACTCTGATTGCCGCCACTGGGCTGGATCCGGGGCCGAGGATGGGGCGTCTGAAGGGACAGTTGCACAGAATCCAGATAGAAAGGGACCTGTCTACTGCAGAAAGGGTTCTGTCGTTGCTGGACGAGTTAAACTGGAGAGACTCAGACTACGAAGAGTGGTCTGCACTCAGTTGGCCCTAAGGTAACTCATTCAGCATCTCAATGTACTCTTCTTGATTGAGGAATTGGTCCTCGTCGAATTCGTGCGGCTCTACTATTACGCACCAACCGTCTCCGTAGGCGTCGTCGTTGAGTAGGTCTGGATTGTCCTCGACCTCCCCATTCAGTTCCATAATCTTGCAAGGGAAGGGGGAATTAATCAGAAGGGTCTCAATCTCGCCGTCATAGCTGGTGGTGACGGTAATCAGCAAATCTTCTGTCCCTACTTCATCACCGCTCCCCATTATTTGAGGAGAGTCGTCATCGATGTCCTCGACATCGGAGTCGCCCTTGAACTCGCTATCGTCCTCAGGGCGGGTGAGTACTACTCTGACGATGTTGCCATACTCGGCACGGATGAATTCGCTTATTCCAACCTTCACCGTTTCGGCCTTGTCATCCAAGGTTTGGAGCCAAAGGTGCTCCAGTGTGTACTTACGGTCGTGTGCAATGCTGAACTCGGAGTAGTCGCCATTTGCCATGTTATACCGAACCGCGCGCTCAGATGTGCAATTTGAACTATTCGATTGTGATGCCCCTTAGAAGACCACGAGGGATTAACAACGAAACCCGCCTCGGTCGCATGGGGAGAGAGATGGATTTCCGCGAGACTGAGGAACAAGGCATGATTCGCGAGATGGTGCGTGATTTCGCTGAGGGCGTACTAGCCCCAACTTGCTTGGAGCGCGACAGGGCGCAGCAGGCCCCTCTTGAGGAATGGGCGGAATTCTGCAAGCAATCCGGCCTACAGGGCATCACGATACCCGAGGAGTATGGGGGCAGTCCCATCGACGATATCTCGGAAGCGATAATTGTCGAGGAACTTGCCCGTGTCGATCCATCGTTCTCCGTGATGTTTTGTGTACATGTTGGACTATGCTCGAAGACCATAGCCCTGCACGGCGACCACGAGCAGAAACAGAAGTACCTCTCAAGACTGGCTGGAAGCGAGATTGGAGCATATTCGCTATCTGAAGCCGGAGCAGGTACCGACGCTGCTGCACTCGGATGTAAGGCGGAACTGAATGAGGAGGGTAGTCACTATGTCCTCAACGGTGAGAAAATGTGGGTCACCAACGGCGCGAGCGCCGACATCTACGTGCTGTTCGCCAAGGATGTCGACCATCCCGAATACAATCAAAAGAAACATGGAGGGACAACGGCATTCATCGTCGAGAGAGGATTCGATGGATTCTCTGTTGGAAAGAAAGAGGATAAGCTCGGAATCAGATCTAGTGATACCTGTTCGCTTCTTCTTGAGGACTGTAAGGTCCCTATAGGGAATGTCCTAAAGGACTCTGGTGAGGGATTTCCAATAGCCATGAATGCGCTAGACAACTCGAGGATAGGAATCGCTGCTCAGGCCCTCGGCATCGCGCAAGGGGCATATGAGTCGGCACTAAACTACGCTCACGAGCGAGTTGCCTTTGGCAAACCAATTGCCCACCATCAGAGCGTCGGCAACTACCTCGCAGATATGGCTACCCAAACTGAAGCGGCCAGAATGATGGTTTACAAGGCGGCTTGGGCCAAGCAGAGGCACTACGAAGACGATGCCCCTCGGCACACCATGGAAGCGAGCATGGCAAAACTGTTCGCTGGAGACACCGCGATGTGGGTGGCCGAGAGGGCTGTGCAAGTCCTAGGCGGATATGGTTACACCACCGATTTCCCTGTAGAGCGCTTCTTCCGTGACGCCAAGATTACACAAATCTACGAAGGCACGCAAGAGGTCCAACGAATTGTGATCAATCGCTCCATCGCTCCGGAGCGATAGAATGTCGGATTACCCGATTGCCGAGATTCGCTCTCGGTTCCCTGGTTTACAACGTCAGGTCAATGGTAATCAGGCTATTTTCTTCGATGGTCCCGGAGGTAGCCAGTCTCCAGAATCCGTAGGTGATGCGGTCAAGCACTACTTGTTGCATCAGAATGCGAATGTGGGCATGTCATTCGCGACTTCGAAAGAGACGGATGCGCTAATCGAGGAAACCATGCGAGCCTGTGCAGACCTAATCGGATGCGAGGATTATCGTGAGATTATTTTCGGCCAGAACATGACTAGTCTGACTATACAACTGGCTAGTGCTCTGAGCCGAACTTGGTATCCAGGTGACGAAGTCGTGGTTACGCGCTCAGACCACGATGCGAATGTACGACCCTGGGTGCTTGCAGCACAGTGGGCGGGGGCGACTGTGAAATGGATAGACATACACTCTCCACATTGCATCCACGATAACGATACTATAGATGCGGCAATCAACGAAAACACCGTATTGGTTGCAATAGGTGCTGCATCGAACTTCTCAGGCACGATTAATGAAGTCGAGATGATTTGTAGATTAGCCCATGCGCACGGTGCAGAAGTATTCGTGGATGCGGTGCATTATGCCCCTCATGGTTTGATTGATGTGCGTGAGTGGGGTTGCGACTACCTAGCTTGCTCGTCGTACAAGTTCTTCGGAACGCACCAAGGAATCCTATGGGGTAAATTCGACAGGCTTACTGAACTACCTGTGACTAAATTGCGTGTTTCGAGCGAGGAAGTCCCATTCAGATGGATGACCGGAACTCAGGGACATGAGTCGATGGCAGGAACACTGGCTGCTATCGAGCATTTGGAATGGCTTGGAAGATTAATTTCTGAGGAGAATATTAGTGCTCGTAGAGAGGCCTTGAGAGTGGCGTTCTCTGCAATTGAAGAATATGAGAGAGAGTTGTGCTGGAGGATGATTGAGGGACTCAAGAAAATAGATGGAGTCAAGATTTGGGGCATAACTTCGGCCGAGGAGTTTGAGTTGAGGGCCCCAACTGTCTCATTCACTCATCACTCGATAACTGCCGCGGAGATTGGAGAGGCGCTTGCAGAGCACGGAATATTTGCATGGGCTGGTAACTTCTACGCGCTGGAGCTCTCCGAGACTCTGGGACTTGAGCCTGGAGGAGCCCTTAGGGTCGGCCTACTACACTACAACACCATGGAGGAGGTGGAGAGATTTCTCAGGGAGCTTTCTTCCATTCTCGCCGGATAGTTTACTCAACCCAGCGATACTCGCGCTGTCCCTCAAGATTCCCTTCGGCACCAATACTGACTAATGCAAACTCGTCGCTTGGCTTGACCACTGAACGCTTACGGGAGCCCTTGTGCAGGGCCTCGTAGACGGTCTTGTTGATTGGATGGCGACCGGACAGGCGCTCAAACAGGTGGAACCTTGAGGCTATCTCGCGCCACTGTGGCTGGACAGTGCCTTCGAAGACCTTGGCCTTAGCGCCCGAACCGTAGCCACATAGCCCAAGTTTCTCCCCCGACATATCGATGTTCTCGATATAGTCGGACTCCATGGTCGACATCAGAGCGAGGAAGATGGAACCAGTGTACTGATTACCAATCAGGCTTGATGCGCGGGTGGTTCTCTCAATTCTTTCATCCACAAAGATTCGGAATGCATCTGTCTTGGATATCAGTCTGCGGTACGAATCATTAGCTCTCTCAAACTCCTCAATCCCCTCGAGTGTGTCCGGGAATTCCTCAGGCATTGGCTCTGGGCCGATCTGCTCGACAATCTCTGCCCACATCGGCAGGTGCCTCCTGTCGTGACGGAAGACATCCGGGAACATTCTCTTACCTTGGAAAGCATATGGCAAGTGGACTATGATACGACTCCATTGGTTGGTCAAAATCTCGTCATTCTCGGGGCTATAGCGGCCCTCGCGGATCGCCTTTTCGCGGAAATTGATGAATGCTTGCTTGACTGACTCAGAATAGCAGCGGTTGGAGAACTGGCCGTCAAAGACGGGGGTGTCCTTGTGAATCTGTAGCATTGGGTTCTCGAACATGACATCGTCCTTCTTAGAAGAGCGTGGGAGGTGTTTGAGTATACGCTCAGTGAGCCCATCCTTGACCTTCTCGCCACTCTCACGAGCGAGATCAAGAACATTCTCTACGATAGTCCTAGTATCAATTTCTCTGCGTGGCTTGAAGAAGTCATGAACGGGCATCGTTGATACTCCCCAGATATCAGGAATCTCAAGTAGACGGGGGTTATGGCGTATCAGAATCGCACCGCCGCCAGCGCCTTGGGTGTATTCACCTGTCGAACCGATGTCATACTTGGCATTGTCAGCGAACACAACAATGCCGATTCTACTTTTCTCCTCTCCCCCTCGAGCGACCCAGTCGAGGGTGTTGTGCATAGCATCCACTGCACCTATGCAAGCGAAGGTCATGTCAACCACGTCGCAGTTGCGGAAGCAATCTTTTCCATGGGTGGAGGCATAGCGCTGCTCGAGCATGTCCATGATGTAAGTCGCGGTCGGCTTGGAGCCATCTAAGGCCGACTCGGTCCCGAGGTATATTCTGCCGATGGAATTAGGGTCGAGTCCGTTGCGGTCGAGCAGTCTGCGAACCGCGTTAGCACCCATTGTTGCTGTATCCTCATGGACATCGGGAATTGCCATCGCTGCAAGTCCTAGGCCACGGTTCAACTTACCGAAATCAGCCCCTCTTAGCTTGGCAAAGTCTTCCATGTCAAAGTAGAGACGAGGGAAGTGAATCGCGATGTCGTCTATCCCAACTGATGTCATTAGTTCACCCTCAAGCCCGCGCGGGCTGAGTGGTGTTATGAGTCCTCGCCCTACGCAAAAACCATTAGTTTCAGTAATAAACGTACTACTGAGAGCCGGTGAGTCGGTCCATCGCTGATAGTAGCTCTGGTTTTTGCGAGAAATGCTGTGAAACCGGGGCTAGAACTTCAGACAGACCGTCTGCTACGGCCATCTTGGCGTCAAGCGGGTGTACAGATCCATCTGAGATGGCTTCGATGAAACTCTGCAGATTATCCCAATTCGAGGGTTCTCCAAACTTGGGGTCTGGTGTCACTGCGATGGAGTCGAGTTTTGGCAGCACGATGTATTGAGCAATCTCAAAAACCGGAGAGACGGGGTTGCCAATCTCAAGGAATGCTTTCCTCATCTTGGTCCTGACTGAGTCAGGGTCGTCATCGAGCAGAATTGCGTTGCCCGGGTCAGACTTGGACATCTTGTGATCGAACGAGTCCATCCTCCCCTCTGGTCCCTTCAGGCCCGACAACATAGGAGTGTGGATGCACGTGGCCTTGGTCCAATCGTACTTATCGGCAACCTCACGCATGTACATGTGCGCCTTGCGCTGATCCATGCCTCCGAAAGCAATGTCAATCTCCAACTCGAAAATGTCCGCAGCCTGTAGGGCTGGGTAGTAGAACGCGGCTAGGTCGTGATCAGAGGAATCCTCGTCGCGACCCATGATACTGAATGTCCTGCGCACCCTAGACAGACTCATGTTCTTCGAGCATCTGAGCACCCTCTCCCAGTACTTACCTGAGTCCATCAGCTGTGATGCGCTCAGGAATCTGAGCTGGCCTGCCCCCTCGCCCTCTGGAGGATTTTCCAGCAGCGCCCTGAAGACCTCAATCATGTACTCACCGGCAAGTGTGATTTTGTCCATATCGCGATTGAACTTGTCATTCACCCAAGCGTGCCAGTCGGCGAGTAGGATGATTACATTCACACCTTCATCGAGCATGTTGCGTATGGTATCGGCAAGCAGTATCCAGCCCAAATGTGCCTTGCCACTAGGCTCGAGTCCGATATATGCGACCAGTTGGTCGTCTCCAGAGTGCGTCGGCCCTCCAGAAACAACAGAGGCGACGTGCCCCACGCCGACGACTTCAACGCAACCAGTGAACATACGGGAGACGCGTGAGCGCCCCTCCTCATCTAGCGACGAGAGGGGGTCATTGTCGTTCATG
>DAUV01000126.1:6764-20212 GCA_002505325.1 Euryarchaeota archaeon UBA623
GCAGTCTCGATTTCCTCAATCATAGACTCTGCCTGTTCGGATATCTCTTCCGAGATGTTCTTCGACATTGACATGAAGTGCCGCGCTGCAGAAATGCCAGACTTCGCCTTACTGGCCTTCTTGGCCCATTCCTTGGCCTTGTCACCCCTCTGCTTAGAATTGTATCCAGTGGCAGCGTCGAGGAACAAGGTCCAATTCTTGCGCGCCTCCATAGCCGATTTCACGGCCTCCGCATCTTCGAAGTCGGGAGGAATATTGGTTACATTCACAATCAATGCGCCCTGCTCATTGTAACTGGATACAATAGAGGTCATTATATCGTGCGAGCCATTGAACGAATTGTCACCAGTATCCTCGACATTGTCGAAGTAATCCCGCGCCAGCACTGCCAGTCCTCCGTTCGAAGTTACCTGCTTTACCAGTCCGCGCTTGACATCAAATCTCTCCATGGTCAAGCGCTGGCTGAATCCTTCTTGAATGCTATTGCCGCGCAAGCCCAATCGGTGCTTGTGTCGAACGGGCTAAACCGGCATCGCCCGTCGGCGGGACGTGTACCGGGGCAGTAGTGGCGCGTTAGCAGTAATCTTCGTGATGTTGATGCTGGCTCCTATGGTCAGCGCTGGTTCCGCTGTCGGACTGTACGAGAAAATCAGTCTGGCTGAGCAAGATCTCGGACTAAATGGGGCTACGGTGGATCCTCTGGGAGAATGGGCAGTAGTTTTCGGGGCCGACTCATACCTAGAGTTAGTGAAGACCTCTAATCCGGATGATAGAGTGGAATTAATTTGGAATGGTGGCGAGGATTTGACGTATGGCGATTTCCACCCTGGAGGACAGACAGCTCTCATCGTAGGAAGTGAAGGTCAGGTCCTCAGATACGCACGCGAGGACCACTCGGTAACCGACGCCGGAGGAGACTTAGAGTTCAATCAAATCAGGTTGACCGCAGTGGCGTGGAACTCGGGAGGATCTTGGGCCTATGTAGGAGGGTCCGACGGCTGGTTGTGGAGAATGAGAGCTTCTGCTGACGGTGGTGCCGAGGTACATCTGATTCAAGGACGAGGGGAGAGTGATATCACAGGAATAGATTGTCATCCATCAGTGATGGCCTGTGTAGTCACCAGCCTAGTGGATGGCATCGGAGTGATTGACAGAGACCACACGCTGTACTGGTTAGGTGGTACCGGGTACCCGTGGTCCGATGTTGTCTGTCCCTCAACCGAGACAGCAGACTGCGTAGCTGTATCGAGTGACAGGAACATCGCGAGGGTGGCTCTAGACGCAGAAGTCGCGTCGACTTCCGATGTGAGTTTGGTGCAAGTTACCGGTGCCGAGGGATACTTCACTGGGATATCGCGTCAGAGCGAAGACCGGTCTCTAATCTACGTAGCTCCCTTCGGCCTGATTGAGCACGACTTAGGTTTGAATTCATCCTTCCCTTGGCTGGAGAACTCAGATGTGGTGGAATACGATACGGGCGTCTCAGGTAGTCGGATAGTAGCGACATGGAGTACTGACAGAGACAGCGGATGGATACTCACGGACCGAGGTGATCTGGTACAATACCACCCGCCATACTCGAACGCCATCGGAGGCGTGCTAGAGGTTTGGATTCTCATTGCCATCCCTGCTGTTACACTACTGGTGTTACTCAGTTTCGCGCTCAGCCTCTCCCCCGGCCTTCAACAGCGTTTTACCCTGCGATTCGGTACAGTCGAAGAGAAACGGACGGCACGCCGGGATGCACGTAGGAAGAAGAGTAGATAGTCGAGCAACGTTCATTTGCGGCGCACTGTCGCGGAGTATTGAGTAAAATGGCGTACGAGGCTTTGGACTTCTACGATATCGATTCACTGCTAACCGATGAGGAACGCATGGTGCGTGACATGGTTCGGGACTGGGTAGATGAGAAAATTCTCCCAAACATCGAGAAGGCCTGCCACGATGGTGTGTTCCCCGATGAATGGCGGGTCGACCTCGGCGAAATGGGGATTCTAGGCGCCCCTCTAGAGGGCTACGGCTGCCCTGGACTCTCATACATCGCTTACGGTCTAATCTGTCAGGAGTTGGAGCGTGGCGACAGTGGAGTGCGCTCTTTTGCCAGTGTCCAGGGCTCGCTAGCCATGTATCCAATCTGGGACTTCGGAAGCGAGGAGCAGAAGAACCACTACCTCCCCAAGATGACTACTGGCGAGTGGATTGGATGCTTCGGACTGACTGAGCCCGACTATGGCTCAAATCCTGGTGACATGATTACTCGGGCCGAGGACAAGGGAGATCACTACCTACTCAACGGTGCGAAGATGTGGATAACCAACGGCACCATCGCTGACCTAGCCGTAGTATGGGCAAAACTAGACGGTGTAATTCGCGGCTTCATAGTCGAGAAAGGCGACCCTGGATTCACCGCCCCAGAGATGACAGGGAAGCACTCACTGAAGGCCAGTGTCACCAGCGAGTTGGTATTCCAAGACTGTAAAATTCCCAAGGACAGGATCCTGCCGCATGTTAAGGGGCTTAAGGGACCTTTTAGTTGCCTCAACAACGCCCGTTACGGAATATCATGGGGAGCCGTTGGGGCTGCTCAATCATGCTTCAGTTCGGCTAGGGAGTACGCTCTGAGCAGGATACAGTTCGACCACCCGATAGCCTCTTTCCAATTGGTGCAGAACAAGTTGGCGTGGATGCTTAGGGAGATTACCAAGGCCCAGTTGCTGGCGTACCACCTAGGCAAGAAGAAGGATGAGGGGACTTGGATACCTGAGCATATCTCGTTGGCCAAGATGAATAACGTCGACATTGCACTCGAGATTGCACGTATGGCTCGTGACATCCACGGTGCCAACGGAATCCTCGACGAGTATCCGGTGATGCGACACATGGCCAACCTAGAGTCAGTCAAGACCTACGAAGGCACTCACGATATTCACAACCTAATTCTCGGTCGTCACATTACCGGGATACAGGCATTCACAAGAGAGTCTTGAGGCCTAGATTGGTGTTTCCCACCTACGGTGGGACTGCCGAAAATTCATAGAGGGGGCTTTAGTCGCCGGAGCACTGGTGTTGACATGGGAATAGCCGTACTACTCAAACAGGTTCCCGACACCACAGCTAAGATTAGTGTCTCAGAGGGGAGGGTCGACGAATCTACGGTTAGCAAGTGGTCGATGAGTCCGTACGACGAGTATGCGCTCGAATCCGCCCTTCAACTCAAAGAGTCCGGAGGAGGGGATTTAGTTGCCATTACCTGCGGGCCGGCTAGGGTCGTCAAGATGTTGACTGATGCCGCAGCCGTTGGTGCCGACTCGTTACTCCACATACTCGTGGAAGACCTAAGCGCCCTTGATAGCACACAGGTGCAGACAATATTGGCTGCTGCCGTTGCCCACTCCGGTTCCGACATCGTGTTTTGCGGTAAACAGGCCGCAGATACAAACGCAGGCTCAACTGGCCCAGGAGTGGCGCATCTGATAGATGCATCTTGCGTCACCATGGTCTCTGAGGTAACTCCCGACGGCAGTTCCCTTATGGCCATGCGATCCAGTCCGAATGGCAACGAGAGAGTCGCTGTTTCAGCCCCCTGTGTCTTCGCCTTCGATAAGGGCATCACCGAACTTCGTCGACCTAACGTACGAGGCATCATGATGGCCAAGAAGAAGGTCGCGGAGACTCTGGGGCCTGCCGATCTCGGCGTGGATATCTCGACCTCATCAGTTTCCATTGACGGCCACACCCCTCCACCACAGAAACCACCTGGACAGAAGTTTGAGGGTGCGGATTCCGTAGCAGCAGTGGTGGGAAAACTACGCGACGAGGCGAACGTCATCTGAGGTGAGAATAATGGATGTCACAGTGATAGCAGAAACCTCTGGAGACGGACTGCACCCGGTCACCGCCCAACTGGTAGGGGCTGCGGCATCCATAGGCGGCACACCAACAGTGCTGTGCGCCGGAGGAACAGGGGCTGCCGAAGCTGCTTCCATCTCTGGCGTCGTCAAGGTAATCTCAGTAGTTGGGGACTGCTTCGAGACCTTCGACAGTGGCGCATGGGCAAAAGCTCTGAACTCAGTTACAGGAGGTGACGTGATTATCGCCGCTGCATCTCCATCGGGTCGCGAGATAGCTGCTACGATGGCTGCAATACGCGGTATCCCGATTGTTCAAGATGCAACCGATTTGACTCCTGGGATATCTGTGACTCGTCCCATTTACTCCGGCAAGGCAATCGAGACCTCAACAGTAACTACGCCATGTGCCATCACTCTGCGGGCCAATGCTTTCGATTCCGCCGGAGAGGGTGGTTCGGCGGAAGTCAGTACGGTGAATCAGAGCGCTGACGTGGCAGTGGCTGTGAAGGAAGCCATCGCCAAGGCCAGTGAGAGATTAGATGTTGCAGAAGCCGACATCATCATCTCCGGTGGCAGAGGGATGGGAGACCCCGTCAACTTCTCTCATCTAAACGAGATTGCGGATATGATAGGTGCCGCTGTCGGCGCCAGCAGGGCGGCAGTAGACACTTGGGAGGAGATACCTCACGGAATGCAGGTGGGGCAAACTGGGAAGACGGTGACGCCGAGTCTATACATCGCGGTTGGCATCAGCGGAGCGATACAGCATCTCGCAGGTATGAGGACGAGCAAGTATATCGTCGCTATCAACAAAGACCCTGATGCTCCCATATTCGGCGTGGCTGACTATGGGATAGTAGCTACTTGGGAGGCTGCGCTTCCCGCCCTCAAAGAAGAATTGGGGAAACTCTAATCATCGGACTTGAACGGTTATCGTAGACTTGCTAGAGGCCCCTCTATCGTCGGTCACAGTCAGATGGAAAACGTGGACACCGCCGGACAGTTTGACACGAACCTGTGGAGTGTCTCCTATGACATTCCCCCTACCATCTTCCCAAGCCCATCTTCCGATACTGCCATCCGGATCGTAAGATCGTTCTCCGTCCAGCAGCACTGTTGCCTTGCCCTCTTCGTCGACGTCTACTGTCCTATCTTCCCCGGCATCTGCAACTGGTGGAAGGTTGATTGCTCGCGCTGCCGCCGAGAGATCTTCAAGCAAATCGCTCTCTATAGCTGGTGGACCGACCTCAAGCTCAGTATCCTCGTGCAGAGTATCCAGAATACTTTCAGCCCCCTCAAGCATATTGGGCCTCATGTCAACCTGCATCTGCTCCTCATCAGATAGTGCTCCCGAGTACTCCTCAGAGACCGAGGGATTTTCCACCTCCACGGGCATATCATCGTACCTAGGTGGCGAGTCAGGGTCGATTATGACAAGAGGTGGTGGTGTCCTGCCCTTCCTGTCATCCCCCATTAGAGCGACTCTCTCTGTGAGAGGGATGATATGCTCGACGACTCCAATATGCTCGAAATACCAGATTACCTCACCGATGGTGGTGATTCGGAATACGTCGAACCACGAGGCGACCAAGATGTCATCGCCCCACTGGATGATTTGAGAAACCTGATGGTCCAATCTGGCGATTAACCTAGGGTCCGAATCGCCTATGTCGAGAGAAAGTAGGCTGCCATCAAAGCAACCCACTATTGTCCCGGATTCTGTAGGCCGCAACACCGTGGCCCTAGAAGGGAGTTCCGAGGTGTTCAGCATTCCCCTCTCTGGGTGCCAGCACTCGAGTCTGTTCACAGGCCTGTCATCGACGGTCATCCCGAGAGAGTTTCGTGCTACTAGAAGGACGCCATCATGACGGAATGCCATGCACGATATAGTCTCGACGTCGTCCTCAGCGGCGGGTGAGTCGTGCAACACCTCAAACGCTGGCCCGAGGAGCAGTAACCTACCATCTTCAAGGGCAGCGGCGCATACTCCATCGGGCGAACATGTGAGAGATGAGACGTGTCCGAACTCTGCTTGGGCGACTTCGCTTCCGTCATCTGCTAGAGAGATGAGCTGTCCAGTGCCATCAGCCACCACCGCGTGTAACGATGACGCTGACACCACCTCGCACCCGGATTTCAGAGGGCGGTCCCAGAGGGGTTCGTCTCGGAATGCTTGAACGCCACCAGTACTGGTGACGGCAACCAAAACATCACGTAAGCTCGCGAGACCTACTACTCGGCTGTCGAGCGTAGCGGTTCTGATGACTACTCCGTCTGAGTCATAGATATGGAGAGTTCCTGAGTCGAAGCCGGCTGCGAAGTTGCCTTCAGAGAGCGTGCAGACACAGCGGGCCACCTCATCCATCTCGATGGTCGCCAGTGCGTCAATGGCCCCCTTCATGGGTTCCTGAGCAATCGCTGCGACTTCATTCTGCCGCGTCTGCGCGCTCAGCCGAAGTTTCTCCCTTGGCAGCATCGCTGCGTGTGCCCTCAATCCTCGCTAGGTAATCTTCAGTAATTCCTCCGGTGACGTACACTCCGTTGAAGCAAGAGCAGTCGAAGTTTACCAGATTATGATCCCCCGTCCTTATGCAGGCCTCAACGAGGTCCGGCAGATTCTGATAAATCAGCCAATCAGCGCCGATAGCCTCCCTGATCTCATCGATAGTCCTGTCATGGGCGACGTACTCATCGCGCGCCGGCATATCGATACCATACACGTTAGGGTGTACGATAGGAGGTGCCGAAGATGCGAAATATACTTTTTTCGCACCGGCTTCCTTAGCCATCTCGACAATCCTTTGTGACGTGTTTCCCCTGACTATGCTGTCGTCAACAATCATCACCGTCTTGCCCTTGAACTCCTCCTCTATTGTGTTGAGTTTTTTCTTAACCGAATCCTTACGGATAGACTGGCCTGGCATAATGAATGTCCTGCCTATGTAACGGTTCTTGACGAAGCCTTCTCGAAACGGCACGCCCATCTCAGAGGCCATCTCCATAGCGGCTATTCTGCCACTGTCCGGCACTGGGATCACCGCATCGATTCCGTGCTCGGGGCGCTCTTTTAGGGCCCTCCTAGCCAAAGCCGCCCCCATCCTTAGTCTCGCCCCGTGTACCGATATGCCATCAATAGTAGAGTCTGGGCGAGCGAAGTAGACGTGCTCGAAAATGCAGGGAGTGTGGGTCGGTTCGGCGTGGCAAATCTTGGATGAGAACGTGCCGTCCATCTTGGCTATTACCGCCTCCCCAGGGGCGACGTCTCGGTCTGCTTCGAATCCTAAAGCAGAACAGGCCACACTCTCTGAAGCAAATAATCGCTCAGTGAAGCCGTCGACCTCATTCGTACCCATGAATAGGGGTCTTATCCCGTTGGGGTCGCGGAAGGCCACTATGCCCCACCCCGTAATCATGGTGACTACGCTGTAACTTCCCTCAGCCCGGAGGTGTGTGCGCTCTACGGCGCGGAAGATGTCGTCCTCGGTTAGTGCCTCCATTCCCCCTGGTCGGCCATTAACAGAACGTTGAATCTCAGCAGAGAAGAGATTCAGCAGCGCCTCGGAATCGGAACTGGTGTTGATTCTCCTGTGGTCATACTCAAGTAAACTGTTGATGATGTCAGTAGTATTATTCAGATTGCCATTGTGGGCGAGGCTCACTCCGAACGGAGTGTTGGTGTAGAATGGCTGAGCCTCACTCGCTGATCCTGAGCCTGCTGTGGGATACCGAACGTGTCCTATTCCCATCGATCCTACGAGCTTGGACATGTGCTTTGACCTGAATACATCTCTAACTAGCCCATTGGCCCGGCGGTGCGAGATGTTGTCGGAATCGCTGGTCACTATTCCGGCGGCGTCCTGCCCACGATGCTGTAGTACTATCATGCCGTCGTAGATGCAGCCTGCAGCCTGAGAGTCGGGGTTCCCTAAGATCCCGATGATGCCGCACATCGGATACCATTGGGCCCTAGTGGTTCGGGACTTAGCCCTTTCCGGCTCACTTGCGTGCTCCCATTAATCGGGAGCGTTTGTTCCACCGATATTTGCGTATCCTAGCAGTGGCACCGTAGCCACAGTGAGCGCAGACGCTCTTGGTCTTGTGATACGAGTGCCTGCCGCAGCGTCGACAACGGATGTGTGTCGACTTCTGCCGCTTGCCCATGCTTGGAGTTCCTTTCGACATCATACCACCTAGGACAGCGCGGCGACCGAAGGGAGTGTTATGAGAGTTGCCCAAGCGAAATGAATCACTCGGAGCCGGGCTCAGACTCCAGCAGGGCCAGTAGGGGGTCTTCAGGGCGTTTGCGTAATGAGGCCTGGAGAAACATGAATGTACACAATAGGAAGGCAATTGGAATTATATCGAGCAAGGCCAACACGCCCTCGGACATTGTTAGCCTGAGGGCGATGCTGTTAGCAGGTATACCGACGATATGGGCAAACAAGTAAGTGGAAGCAAAGATGACAAATGAGGCACCAAGTATCGGGATCGCGGGGCGATGGTAGGGGTTCAGCGTGCCTATCAAGGTGAGTATTACGAACAGCGAGGTTAGTGCAGCTGAGCCTGCAAACGCGGAGATTGCCAATTCGAGATTAGGGTTCATCTGAAACCTCCAGATGTCTCCTCAAGACACTCTCAACATACTTCTTCTCCTTCTCGGACAGGGGTTCTGTCTCAGGCTCCTGCGGAGTCATCCTCTCAGCCGTGCGAACACACAGTGCAAACACTGCGAGAGCTAGTGTCACTCCAAGTAGAGTGCTTACCCCCCTAAGGGCGTCCGATAGGGCCACACTCATGACTGAATAGTACTGATACCATGCCACCACAATCAGAGCCCATCCGACCAACAGTGGTAATAATCGCGTCCTCCAGTACAACGGCGCCCCCATGAGTACGAGTGCCGAGCCCGCCAGAGCCGGCAGAAGCCACATTGCAGCGTCCATAGTGGCTGCCACCACTTCTGACTCGGGGTGAGGGGGTTTCTCGACTCGAAATAGCATCACCGCCAATCCAAGAAGAGCCACGGGGATTCCGAATGGGTGCCGCCTGAATGCGGGCCCCGTTCTGTGCATGCCGATACCAATGACAGTAATGGCCATGCCGAGCCACACCTGAGCGGCCCATAGTGACATGGTCCTTTACGCGTTGACGCAATACATCGTATTTGTGTAATCAGCCTATCGCGAGGATTCCTGCTTCGCAGGAGTCTCGATAGAGTTCATAAACGGGTCATCGGTGGCCGCGACGTCGCAAGACGCTGAGGTGGAGACATGGTGAAGATGCCGCGGACAGTGAAGCGCTACAGTCCTGCGGCTGGTAAGCATACCGAACACACCGTCGAGCGTGTCAAGAAGCGACGTGCTAGCGAACTGAAGTGGGGTCAGCGCCGCTTCCGTCGTGTTACTGCTGGATACCGTGGTTTCCCTCGACCGAAGCCGTCCGGAGAGAAGCCCACTAAGCGCGTGAACCTAATCTTCCGGTGTCAAGAGACCGGTAAGGCACACTCTCCTGCTGGGAAGCGTGCTAGGAAGTTCGAACTAGTCGACAAGTGATTGAGGTGGAATGATGAGTGGAAGGTTCCTTCGTGTGAACTGCCGTGACTGTGGTCACGAGGCCATCATCTTTGAGAGGGCATCAACCTCGATTGCCTGCTCCATCTGCGGTGCGACACTGGCTCGTCCCGCAGGAGGCAGGGCGGACTTGTCTGGCAGCACGATTGTAGACGTCCTCGAGTAAAGGGGGCGTTTAGGTGAGTTCTGATACTTGGCCCGAAGAGGGGGAACTGCTGATTTGTACGGTCAGGAGCGTCAAGGAAAACGGTGCCTACCTCAATCTTGAGGGATACGAGGGCAGAACCGGTTTCGTCTTCATCGGAGAAGTCGCCTCAGGCTGGGTCAAGAACATCGGCAGCCACCTGAGAGAAGGCCAGAGAGTGGTCGCCAAGACGATTCAAGTGAAGCGTGCCAAGGAGCGTATCGAGCTCTCGATAAAATCCGTCTCAGACGAGCGTAGGAGAGATACACTACAGGCTTGGAAGAACCGTAAGCGGGCTGGCCAGATCATGCGAGTAGCGGCCGAAAGAGTCGGCTGGGACGAACAGAAGACATTCGAAATCTGCGATGAGATGCGTGAGGTCTTCGGGACTCTGTATGGGGCTCTCGAGGAGTGCGCCATGAGTGAGAATGTTCTGAGTGAATCCGGATTCACCGGAGATTGGATAACCGTAGTCACCGAACTCGCAGTAGAGAATATCGTACCTCCATTCGTCGAGATTCGTGGCGAGTTCGATCTACAGGTCTGGGGGCCTGAAGGCGTCAGTGCAATTCGGGAGGCGTTGCAGGCCGCAGAATCCTGTGCCGTAGGCCTCGAGGAGGTCACGCTGACCTGTCACTACGACGGAGCCCCTCACTACAGAGTGGATATTCGAGCTCCGGACTATCGAGCGGCGGAGTCCGTATGGGAAGCCGCACAGAAGGCAGTCTCAGAACGCATGTCCTCGGTCGAGGGCTCAATCTCCGTCGAACGCCTCTGAGAGGTACAAACGAAGCACAGACTTCATTGACTATTCCTAGTGGACGCTGATTGGAGATAGGATGGTTCGCACCAGATTACAGCGTTGCAGCGCCTGCGGCGAGTACGGCTTGGCAACGAGGTGCAAGGAGTGCGGTGCTGCGATGGTGGCGGTATCTCCGATGAAGTACTCGCCCGAGGACCCACAGGGAGCAAGACGCAGGAAGAGGCTCGATGTCGGCAGCGAGGAGTGGCTCGAATCCCTCCCAACACCTAGGGATAATGGAAGTGAAGAGGAATGAATCGCACGAGGATTCACTGGCTCGTAGGCGAAGGTTTGCCTGAACACGCGGCGATACTTGAGGCGGTTCCTGGTGTGGGCAACGTTGGCAAGATAGTGGTCGACTCTCTAGTGGATAAACACCCCTCGCGAACCATAGGATGGATTCTACATCCTGACTTCCCCCCGCATTCAACACTAGATGGTAATGGGCTCGTCTCACCTCCCCGTATCAATATCAATTCGATTTTACTCCCCGATGGCAGGACGGTAATCACAGTTGGAGGACCATTGCAGCCGATGACAGCTGCTGGACAGCACGAGGTCTCCGAGGCAATTCTTGAGATGGCTTCGGAATCAGGCACCCCTCAACTGCTAGTGTTGGCTGGTCTCGCAGCAGGTACTGATGACAGGGAGATTCACGTAATCTGCGCCGATGCCGAAGTCAGGAAGAATCTCGAGGGCAATGACATCCCGGTTAGCAGGGAGCACCCTAAGGCAGGCATGATAGGGATAGCAGGGCTGCTGATATCCCTCTCACCCCTATATGGTGTTCCCGCGGTTGGCCTTGTGGCAGAGACCATAGGGGCCAGCACCGATGTGCTGGCAGCCGATCGTCTGGCTTCGTGGATAGGAGCAGGGTTGGACCTCCCTCTGGACCTAGATCTCGATTCGACTGAAGAGACGGCTAGGAAACTGATGGAAACTATGGAGGTCGGCGGCACGATAGAGGAGACACTTAGTGCATCGGAGACCGAAGGTTCCAGGGACTTTTACGTCTGAGAATACTCAAATCAACCGCCAGACGAGACCACAATCAACTCTAGACTGATATCGGACTCAATACGGGATGTGTGAGGTACGATTGCATCTCCGTGAACCGCGAGAACAGTGGATGCCGGTATGCCTAGTTTCTCAAGTAGCTCCGATATTGTGATTGACCCCTCTGATTCGACCGGGAGCACTTCTCCATCATGGCTGACCTTGATTCGCATGGTCCTTGCGTATCGGGTCATGCTTATCTCTAATCCGTAGGTGGATGGACCGCTGCCGAGATCGCATAGCCCGGTATTGCGGTGGATTCGAAATCCACTGTCCATTGGACGCGGGGGTTCAAATCCCTCTCTCGGCGCCACTAAAACTCTGGGACTTCTGAGGCGTTTCGAAGAATAACTAGGCGGCCGCCTGGGCCAATCCTAACTTGCGGCTGTCCGTTGAACTCCCCTATCTCTCCGTTCAACAACGCTATCTCATCACCCCTCGCCACCCCTGCTGCCGCTAAGGGGATGAACTGCCTAAATGCGACTACTCCGGCAGAACCGGTCTGGTCGACTATCGTCACTGACCACCTTGTCACTCCTTCCCCATCTGGGAAGGCGTTTACCGACCACACCCTGCCGATTGCGTTGACCTTGGTCTCTATGTCTACGATGGGGGCGGATTCGGACTCGTCTGCGATTGCTACCGAAGACTTCTCGTCGAGATCGAGAACAACCTCTCCCTTCCACACCGATGCCATAGCATTCTCGATGCGTACCCTGCTGCCATTAGAAATAGAGCGGGTCACTTCCTTCGGGGTGCCATAGCGTGAGGGTTGGACCTTGGCACGATCGTAGCCCTCCTGTAGTATGAATGAGAGTTCCACCGAGCCGTCAGCCGCTAGATTAGGTCCACGCAAACCTGAGACCTCTCCGACGACGTTGACACGAGTCACTATTTCTCCGAGCGGAGTTACTGGCCAGCGGTGGCCAAAGCGCTCAATACTGCGCGCGAGAGGGAGTTCGAGTTCGTGATTGCTGCCCTCGCATACGCCTCGCAACTGACAGCGTTTGCAACGCGCTCTTGGGTCAGAGTCAATGGGTGTTTCAGAAGGTATGCCTCCTTTGTCGAAATATCGTAGTGGTGCCGGATCTGGTCGGCACTCGTCAATCGAGGGGTTGCGAGCGTGAATATTCTGATACAAATCTTCAAGCTCTTCGCTGAGAGTCTGCATCTCCTCCTGATTCGGCTTAGGTACATCCTTGATTGTGCCAGTTCCAAGATACCAGATTTCTAGTGCCTCAACCTCATCTACCCTGCCATGAGTCTCCCACCACAGCCAACAATACAGGCGTAGTTGGTCGATGTAACCACCTGAGCGGTCGCCCCTTCCAATCGAAGCCTTGAGGTCGATAATCCGGATGGCGCCTGTCCAGTAGTACACCATATCGTATTCTCCTTGAAACCACTCTTCGGGATGTGAAGTGGTCTGCTTCCACTGCCCGGCATCGGGGTCAACGAACCACGGTCTGGCTACCTCCCATGCCTCACACCAAGTGATATCACCCGATTCTAATGCGGCGGGGTGCTTCTCAATCCAAGTACGTGGGAAGCCATCTGGGGCAGGCCACTGACCCCTGATTCCACCTGCACGCCACTGAGTGAAACTTGGTCCACCTCCGGCCCCCAAACAGGCTTCGACCTGGTTGAGGTGCATCCTGATGCCAGCCCGTGTCATCTCGAGTGCTTCTTCAGAATCGGCATCTGCAACTGAGCCGGAGCGATTGGGAGATGATTCCCAATCTGCGACGGCCGCCTCCCAGCAGACATCGAAGTGGACTTCGACTCGGGACAATGCCCAAGCCTCGAGGGATTGTCTGTCAGTGGGCCACTGCTCCTCGGGCAACTCAGACATTGCAGGACCGGGCCAAGCATTCTGATTGTCATAGTCGAGTGAACCGTCATCGAGCAAAGGGGATGTCATTTCGTCGGCTGAATCGGCTGAAACTAGAACAGGAGAGTCTCTGAGAACGCGGCAGACGCATTCC
>DAUV01000085.1:0-6261 GCA_002505325.1 Euryarchaeota archaeon UBA623
TAAAGGGACCAGTCTCGCCGGCGCCAACTACGGTCTAGAGCACTCTCTCCACCTCGTTCGATAGCACCATTGAAAGGTATCCCTGAAGGAAGTACGGACCTATCAATTCCGAGAATATTAGCGAAGGCTTCGACCTTGTCAGGGTGATCCAGAGACTCCGCGATATCGGCAGCCCACCAATCCCTGTTGTATCCAGATGGAACGAGCCTCTTGTTGTTTTCAATGAACTCTCCAAAACCCGAGAGCACCTCTCCAGAGTCCCAGATTGTGATTACTTCAGCGGAGCAGGATTTCCACTCATCGACTGTAGAGATTCTGCGGAAGGTACCATCTCGTAGGAGTACCGTAGGTCCGTCTATGTCGACACACGGAGTGACTGCGCACGCCTTTCCAGGGCGCTCGGTTTTCATCTGAGTTCCAACGGAAAGAAATCCACCATGGGCCTGCATAGATACAGGATTTATCCCAGCGGCGGCAAGACCGGTAGCACGGCTCCTCCCATACCGAAGCCGAAACGCACCAGGCTCCCCTGGTTCTCCAAACACCGGTCGCCCAGCGATGACATCTTGCATGTATTTGTCATTCTTCGGAATCTCTCTACGGTGGAAATATTGACTCCCATCTACCTCTTCTCCACTTTCTTGATTTCCCTTTGTGGTAAATTCTGAGATAAATTCCCATCCTGGAATTTTTAGACGCTCGGTGTGCTTCTGGATTTTCGGAGCTTTCAGGCATAGACCTTCTCCGATTACGAGCAACACTCCCCCCCGAATTCTAGTACGAGGCGAATTGTTGGGATTCACTATGTTGCGAACTTCCTTGTAGCCCGCACACTCCTGCTTCTCAGTCTCCTCCCCGTTAATCATCACCGGGCACGCCCGCACGATAACCTCTATTTCCTCAGGAGGAGGCTTGTATTGCAGACCGACACGATAGAGACCGAATTCTTCCTTGACTCGTTCAACTTCTGGCGTAGTTGGGATGTATCTCCCGATGCCGAGTTCACGACGTATCATATCACCAATGAGGACACTCAGTGCTTGACCCGTGCCGCCCGCCGCTCTTATGGGCCCAGCAAAGTCGATGGATAGAAACTCGGATCCATCGGCGTTGTTCATGATACGAACTCTTCCAATGCCGTCGAGAGGGGCAACTAGGATTGCTTCCGTCAGCACTCCGAGACCGACTCTTAGTCCGGAGTCGATGGCTTCGGTGATGTCATTATTCCTTGCATACATCCTCCGTGCTACATCAAGGGCTATCTCGATAGCAGCGGTCTCCCTGTCTTTGGTCAGCAAGAGATTGCGCAAGTCATCCTCGATACTCATTCCGTCAAGATACTCTTCAAGCAACTTCTCGGTTCTACTTGCAAGGTCGGTGGTACGTGGGATTTCAACTTCATCTGAGAAATCAAGGCCCTTGGCCTTGGCCTCATCAGCGATGAGAAAGACCTCGTCCGCGCGCCGGTCCAACCAACTCTGATACGACGCACGCTCGGCACTCATACGAACCTCGTCGTACTCCGCAACATGCCTTTTATCCGAACTCATGCATACACGCTCCGCCGCTGAACATCCCCGTACTGTGGGAGACCGTCCAAGAACATTCACCGAAATGCCCGCCAATCTGGCTGTCTGGAGTGCGAACCTTCATCCGACCCCTGCCGAGCCGAAGCGAAGGAGAAGATGGCGTCAACCAGCGTGGATGAAGCGAGGTCGAGACTGGTCGACAGGGTCCGTGACTTAGCTTATCTTCACTCTCCCGATGAACCATTCACACTCGCTAGTGGCCGTCAAAGCACTCACTTCTTCGACATGAAGCCGGTTATGATGGACCCCGACTGTGCCCACCTGCTTGGGGTACTCATCCACGCTGAGATAGAAGACATCGGCGGTGTGGACGCGGTCGGTGGTCTCGAACTCGGCGCGATTCCTCTCACTGGAATTGCCATAGCCAAGGCAGGCAGAGGATCTAGCCTGCGTGGCTTCCTCGTGCGCAAGGAGCCCAAAGGCCGTGGCGGCCGTAAGACCGGAAATCCTCCTGGTATTGAGGGTTCGAGCCTTACTGCTGGTGACAGAGTAGTGCTTCTTGAGGATGTGACCACGACTGGGGGCTCTGCTCTGCAGGCCGCAACCCGACTCAGTGATATGGGTTGTGAAGTAGCCGCATGCATCACTATCTTAGATCGTGAAGAGGGCGGGGCGCAAGCTTTCGCCGAGGCGGGAATAAACCTCCGACCTTTGATTCTGAAGTCGGATGTCGCAGGTGGGTGAATGAGCCAGCACATCATCGACTCGAGCGAGCCCTATCATCCTGAGAAACTCGACAAGAAGGAGTATGTGGGCGCAGCAGCCTACTTCGAGCTTGACATGCGTGCAGGTGTGATTCTAGAGGTCGAGGAGTTCCCTGAGATGCGTAAACCCTCATACAAGATTCACGTCAACTTTGGACCGGTAATCGGGAAACTATGGAGTTCCGCACAGATCACCAACTACTCGCGAGCCCAGTTGATTGGCCGCACAGTGGTGGGCGCTGTTAACCTCGGCGACAAGACCCTACCCACGGGATTCATCTCTCAGTTCCTCGTCCTCGGAGCACTCGACCCGGATGGTACTGTACGACTGCTTGAGTTGCCAGACGGAGTACTCCCTGGCTCCATGGTCGCCTGATTACTCCCGCTGGTGCATGTAGCAGTAACCGGACTTGCGGTATACCATCCGGCGGCACTTTTTGACAGTCTTCCCATCAATGTGTTCGCAATGGGTCTGCGATTTTAGGTACTCTTCGTATGCTCTCTTCTTTGACTTAGACATACTCTCTTTCTTTTCCTTCTCAGAAACTTTCTCTGATTCTTCAGTGGCGAAGTGAAAAGCCCCCATATCTTTCTTACATTCTTTGCAGACCAGCAAACCCTTCTCATCATCATCGTTGGAAATCAACTCATATCCAGCAACCGCTGGGAGGAGGGCAAACTCCCCTACAGCCCCCTCTGTGACGAGGAGAAGACCCAAACCAAGCACACCTCCTGCCACCATCACCGCACCGCCACCCAGAGTCTTCACGTATTGCGCGGCTGGATCTTCACCCACTGACCTGCAAGTGGTGCAGATGGGAGCCTCACACCCCGCTCTCTGGCAAGTCCAACCAATCGTCTTACTCGCGAGGCCGCATCGGCTACAGACCCCCAACTCAAGACCAGTTTCTGGAGGTGTCGTAAAGGCGAGAATACCACCTCCTATCGCCAATAGTGAGCCTAGAGTAAAGCTACAGAGATCCCCCACCCCAAAGGCCCAGAAAAGACCGAGGCCGCCGAGCATTAGCCCCGCCGCCTTTCTGCCCGAATGTTGTTTTTCGCTGGAATCCAATTGGACCTCTATTTTCGTGGCAGTTCCATCCATCTTCACCTCACGGAGTTTCGGCTTGATGCCGTTTAGGGCGTCTAACTCACCTGCGTCGAACCAGATTGTGGCGCAGTCCCCGCAGATGTCTATCTTCACGTCGTGCTCACTCACCCGGTCTTCTGATCCGAATGGTTTGGGTACCGCTATTTCCAACATCATAGAGGGACAAACCGGGCAACTGTGCCCCTCAGGGTGCTTTACTCCCGTGTCCTCTATCTTCTCCCGAACTTCGTCCGGAACGACCCCTTCCATTGTCTTGGATTGTACTGCGAGACCCCAGCATTTGGTGCATACTAACAGATCTACGCCATCTACACCTTCGGCTGACTCCACTCTCAATTTCCTTGAGCAGTGGGGGCAGTCGTAGTCGCTAGCAGTGCTCACATTAGTTCAGATGCTGACACCATCATTAGAGTTAGGGCGGCACACATATGCTCTTGTGCCTGTGAACGCTCCCAGCTCCATGCCCACCGTAGTCAAAATGACAACCAACGCTGGAGAGATACTAATCGGACTGTACACCGAAGACTGCCCAGAGACCACTGGGAACTTCCTCAAGCTCGTCGATGACGGGTATTACAACGGCCTGCACTTTCACCGAGTGATCAAGGACTTCATGATTCAGGGTGGCTGCCCTCACTCAAGGGATCCTAACAACGGCCGAGCCGGTACGGGTGGGCCTGGGTGGAAGATTCCGTGCGAGCCATCCGCCCTAGCCAAGCGTCACGACCGCCCCGGGCTGTTCTCGATGGCGAACGCGGGCCCGAACACCGGCGGCTCGCAGTTCTTCCTCACCACCGTACCCACACCCTGGCTCGATGGCAATCACGCGGTATTCGGAGAGGTCATCGAGGGGATGGAGAACGTGTACAGGATAGAGAATTGTGACACTAAACCCGGTGACAGGCCACACGACCCCCAGAAGATAATCAGTGTAGAGCGGATATGAGACCATTAATGGATTTCTGCCACCAAACAATACGTTGCACTGCAGGTATACAGTCTGTGTTTATTAATAACCAATTAACGCGATGCGAAATATGGCCAAGCATCGTGCTGGAGACCGCCGAATAGTCAGTATAAGCATACCAGAAGACCTTGCTAAGAGGCTCGATCGCAGAGTAGGCAAGGGTCGGGAGAAGGGGCGTTCCGCAACCATTTCAAGAATGATCCAGGACTCGATTGATTCGGAGTCTGAGGAGCGCACGGGACAGCCAGCAGCAGCAGCTCGTAGCGCTAGGGCAAAACCCGATGCCATCAGGATAGAGAAGGACACGATGGGAGAGGTCGAGGTCCCAGCAGACAGGTATTACGGGGCTCAGACCGCCCGATCCCTCATCAATTTTGACATCGGGGATGACATCATGCCCCGTTCGGTCGTCCGCGCTTTCGGGGTTCTCAAGCAGGCCGCGGCCCAGACCAACGTCGATCTTGGCCAGATGGACCCTAACATCGGCTCGTTGATCTCAGCGGCCTGTGACGAGGTCATCTCCGGCTCTCTTGACGAGCACTTCCCTCTGAGGATATGGCAGACAGGCTCGGGCACTCAGACAAACATGAACGCGAATGAGGTGATAGCTAACCGAGCGATAGAAATCTCTGGAGGTGCCGTGGGCAGCAAGACCCCGGTGCACCCGAATGACCACGTCAACCGGGCCCAGTCGAGCAATGACACCTTCCCGACGGCTATGCACATCGCTGCAGCCGAGGAAACACAACATCGATTGTTGCCCGCAGTACGTCATTTACGAGGTACTCTGGCAAACAAGGCGCGGGACTTCAGGAGTACGGTTAAGATTGGTAGGACCCACCTGATGGATGCAGTCCCTCTGACCTTAGGGCAGGAGTTCAGTGGGTATGTCTCGATGCTTGACGCTGACGTCACACGTATTGAGAGTGCCATGGGAGATTTGCTCGAACTGGCATTAGGAGGGACTGCGGTCGGGACCGGACTGAACACACATCCCGAGTTCGCTGACACAGTGGCGGCACACATTGCGGACAACACTGGGATGTCTTTTGTCAGTGCCGACAACAAGTTCGCACAGTTGGCAGCTCACGATGCACTGGTAGCCGCTTCAGGAGCATTGAACACACTTGCTTCTTCTTTGATGAAGATAGCCAATGACATCAGATGGCTCGGTTCTGGCCCTAGATGTGGCTTTGGGGAACTCTCACTTCCTGCTAACGAGCCTGGATCAAGCATAATGCCAGGCAAGGTCAATCCTACTCAAGCAGAGGCGATGACGATGGTGTGTTGCCAAGTTATGGGCAATCACACCGCTATATCAGTCGGGGGTAGTCAGGGTAATTTTGAACTCAATGTGTACAAACCAATGATAATTCACAACTTCCTGCACAGTGTGCGCCTGCTTTCAGACACATGTCGCTCGTTTACGGACAAATGCGTGGTAGGACTGGAGGCTAATGAGGATCGAATTGCAATCCATTTAGAGAATTCACTCATGCTTGTCACTGCACTCAATCCTCACATTGGCTATGACAACGCCGCGAAGATAGCAAAGAACGCACATTCGAAAGGAACCACACTGAGGGAAAGCGCTCTTGAGCTCGATCTGCTGACAGATGAGCAATTCACCAAGTGGGTCAAAGCCGAGGACATGATTGGGCCACGAGACTGATGGAACTGAGAGCCCACTCGATCGATTATTCGGAATCGAAACGCTCCGCAAACACTGCAAAGAAATCATAGGGGCCGATTACAGGTGGGAGCAGCAGAGGTTTCCGCACATGGGGGAGCTTCCACCCCTGCATACTCCGCAGGGTCCCAGGTTTCCCTGGGGTCCCGGGTGTCCCCCGGGCCTCTCGGCCCGAGTTTCCCCGGGTAGACTCCTCCAGG
>DAUV01000085.1:6658-21225 GCA_002505325.1 Euryarchaeota archaeon UBA623
CTCATCTTCTTTCTCCAGGGGCGTTTCCCCCCCCTTCGCGTTCTCCGCTTCCTTCCCCTTCCTTTCGTCCAGTTCTCTCCACGTTCCGATACAGCTTCCTCCACGGATCTCTCCGCCCTTGTCCACTCGTGTTTCCCTCCGCTTCCTTCCCGTTCCTTCCCCTTCCTTGCGTCCGGTTCCCGTCGGTCTTTCCACTTCGTTCCTCACACCGCTTCCAGGTTCGTTCTCCTCCCCTTTCCACGCATATCTCCTCGGGATAGTTCCTCTGCCTCGGTTTTGGTTTTCCCCGTTGCCGGTTCGGTTTCGCTTTTCCTCAACTTCCTCCTCCGTTTTCTCCAGCTTCCTTCCCCTTCCTTCCCCTTCCTTTCGTCCAGTTCTCTCCAGTTCTCTCCACTCTCGTCCTCTTCGGTTCTCCCGTCGTCTTCCCGCCCACTTGGCGTTCCAACTCTTCCCCGATCTCCTTCCGAATCTCGGGTTCCGCCGCCGCTCTCTCGCGGCTCGGTTTCTGTGGCCCGCAGGTCGCGCCGAAGCGCCCCCACACCACTCCAGAGAAGCGGCAAGGTTAGCAGGGAGACATGGGATACATAAACCTTTCTTGAATATAGCCGCAGTCTACCGGAAACGAGGGTCTCAAATGTTAATTTCCACTGTATTTCATGTGCCTCTGAGTCGCCTCAAACGCTCCATCAACCGGCTTCTACGCTCGTTATCGTCAGTCTTCTCCACAATCCCGCTGAGGCGCCTGGGAAGAACTGCTCCTTCAATCAGGTGAATTCTACCATTGGAGTCACCTAGGGCAATGTTGTCGCCTGTTGATTGGAGGTGCCTTATGCGACAATAGTGTCCTAGTTCTAGGATTATGGTTCCATCAGCGATTTCCAAGACAGTAATACCTCCTGACTCACCGTTCCACCTCGATCCCCAGATTCCGCTACCATTGGAGCCAGAGGGACCTATTGCAAGCGACTCTACAGCACCTAGTGTCGTGTCTACCCAGCCGTGACTTGAGACAATCTCACCTGATTCGTGTCCGGAGAACCAGGCCTTTCCGGAGCTACAGATTGCTCGAACAGGCGAAGATACCTCCCCGCTAGGCTCTTCGACTGAGTCGGTCACCACACAGACCCTGCCATCAGAGTGTCCGATTAGAAAGCGTCCCTCGAAATCGCACGCACCGGTGGTTACAGGGCTGCTCTCTCCTAAGGGACGATGTAATGCGTTCTCGCCACTTTGGATTCGAAGGAGCCCGCACCGCGGTCTTCCAAGCCCCAACAACACCCCTCCGTCTTCATGTAGGCCGAAGTACCAGGCGCGCTCGGAAAAAGTCCATTGCTCCCGAAGCGAACCATCGCTGTCAAACATCCACACAGTCGACTCGGTGTAGTCTGAGATCTCAATCTCGTACACAGACGAAGCAGCCCAGATGACACCTCCTTCAACTTGGACAAAATCACTTGCCCCCTCCAGCGGACGACTCCAGATGATATCTCCAGTATTTGTGTCAAGAGCTATCAGGTCAGAAGAGGCTGCCGCGTAGGCACGATTGTCAGTCATGGCAAGGTCACTGATTGGCCCATTCATTTCGATTCTCCAAAGCTCGTTTCCAGAATCTACCGACCAGCAGGCTAGAACGCCCTCCTGCGAGCCTGCCAGCAAGTCGTCACCATCAATCCTCAGAACGGTGCAGGCGCTGCCGAGCCCCCGCTCAAACGAAGAGATCGACTCGAGTGTATGCACGACCATGGCGTCAGACCATGATGCCCCGCTATCGGGCTTTCGCGTGAACGAGTCAGGCTGAAACACCGTAGAGTCGCTCGACCTTGTCTTTCAGGTAGTCTACAAAGGCGTCTGGAGAGGGGGGGGATCCAGTGGCTTCCTCGATTAGGTCCGCCGGCTCGAGAATACTCCCTCGTTGATGCACGTGTTCACGCATCCAGCCCAGCAGGGGTGCGAACTCACCACACCGCATCTGCTCATCATGGTCAGGTAAGTCCTTGCGGGCCGCTGCAAGCAACTGCGCAGAGTATAGGTTGCCAAGCGTGTAGGTCGGGAAGTAACCGAAGGCGCCCATGGACCAGTGGATGTCCTGCAGTACTCCAAGAGTGCGGTTCGGCGCTCGTATGCCGAGGAATTCCTCGTACATGTCGTCCCATGCGTCTGGTAGGTCGTCGATTTCGAGATCCCCTGCGATGAGACTCTTCTCGATTTCGTAACGAATCATAATGTGCATATTGTAGGTGGCTTCGTCGGCCTCGACGCGAATCAGACTCGGCTCTACAAGATTAACTGCCTGCCACAGCGATTCCGAATCGACTCCATCCATGTTCTGGGGAAAGTGCTTTTGCCACATTGGTAGGGCCCATTCACAGAACTCGCGAGAGCGGCCGATTTGATTCTCCCATAACCTACTCTGACTCTCATGAACTCCGAGTCCGTTAGCCTCACCGGCGGGCTGGAAGTCGAGATCTCGCCGCCGCCCCTGCTCATAGGTGCCGTGCCCCGTCTCGTGCATCGAGCCGTACAGCGAGCCGAATGGATCAGATTCGCTGTAACGGGTTGTCCAGCGGACATCGTCGGGGTTAGGTCCACCGCAGAATGGGTGGGTCGAAGCATCTCGCCGACCGGCGGAGAAGTCGAATCCAATCGCTTCAGACACGCCTTGGCTCAGCGCTTCCTGACCCGGCTGTTCCCATGAGTTATCCTCTACCCACGAGATGTCCGGACGGTTACCACTCTCTACAACCGCCTTGATTAGAGGGGCTACGTTGTCGCGTAATCCAGCGAACAATGGATCCACTCTGGCTACAGTGAGACCACTCTCGTAGATGTCGAGGAGTGCGTCGTACCGTAGTGCGTCGTAGCCCAGATAGTCGGCCTTCCGACGAGCGAGATCAATGGACTTGGCGAGATCGTCACGAAAAATCGAAAAATCGTCCTTCGCACGTGCCTCACTCCACGAGATCTGCGCCTTCGAGCGGTGCTTGGCCATCTCCTCAACGAATTCTGTAGGTAACTTCGTCGCCTTGTCGTATGACTCGCGGGCCAGCCTGACGTTAGCGGTCTGTACGTCGTTGAGGTCGTCAGTGGACTCAAGTTCGTCGAGCAACTCCCCAATGCGAGGATTGGTCAGCCTCTGATGACCGGTCTTGGAGATCCAAGCTAGTTGCTCGGCTCTGAGGCCCGCAGCCTTGGGCGGCATCAGTACTTCCTGATCCCAACTCACCAAGCCACCGATCTGGCCAATTAGGTCTATGTCCCTCAATCTCTCAAGCAGTTCGTCGTATGCGCTCATGGGTTCGCGAGAGCGGTCTCAGACACATAGGTTGCGGAGCCGGTAATCGACTCAGACATCGATTCCAAGCATGCCTCTGAGGGCTAGTCCTATACCGTACGAGATTAGGCTGACCACACCGAGAATACCAGCCATTTCCATGAACCTACTCCTGAAAGAGACCTCCTCGACCACTGAGACATAGAAATTGAACACTGCGACTATTAGCAGACCTATTGCGAAGGTGCATAGCAGAGCTTGAACGTGAGGTTCAAAGCCTTGGAAGTCAGGACTGTCGGCTTGGAAAAACAAATAGGGAGAGACCAGCATAAAGACCGTGACTAGGTAAGAAATCCAGGTGAAGAACGCAGCCTTGACAGCCGACTCACTTTTCTTCTCCGCACGCGAGGACAGGTACTCGGATGCACCCATGCTGAATGCTGCCGCAATCCCCGTCACTAATCCGGCCAGTGCTACCAAATTTAGGTCTTGCAGAGCGAAGGTGAGTCCTGCCAGAGCCCCGGTAAGTTCGACGAGGGCGTCGGACATTCCAAGGACCACGCTACCCGAGTAGCGTAGACGCTCCTCGTCTAGCATACCAATCATGTTCTCTTCGTGAGCCTCTTCTTCATCGGCAATCTCATGCAAGCCGAGTTCGCGATATTCAGCAGCAGCATCCTGCTCCGTTGCCTCCATCATCTTGACAGAGAATGTGAAACCGAACAGTCTAGCCAACATAACTTGCCTTCTGACTTTGCCCATGTCAGCCTTGACCTGCTCCCCCGTCATCTTTCCTATCACGGCCTCATGCCTCTCCTCCTCCAAGGCGATGCCCTCGAGTATGGATCGGTTCATGGGATTAGACTGCATCTTAGCGAGACGACGGTAGACCTCCGCTTCGGTGGCTTCCATGCGTTGCAGGTTGAGCAACTTGGACCGCGTGGATTCGTCCATGAGACGTGCTAAGCCCCTTTTCTCTTGAATATGACCAATGCGCAGCCGCGCGGGGGCGCAGCCTTACGAACGCTTGATGCACACCGCATCTCTCCCAAGACGCATGGCACGCAGTGATATCCGGATTAGTGTCCCTGTAGTCGACCGTATCCTGCTACATCTCTGGGAGCAGGACCACCAAGCTGACCACTACCTCGTCACCCATGAGTTGACTCGTCCGGGGATAGCCGAGATATGCGCCCTGCACCCTCCAAATGTCTCCCGTTCTATGCGAGATCTGATGTCCAACGGATGGGTCACTGAGCACACTCGGACTGTCAGGGGTGATGACCGACGCCAGAAGACCTGGCAGTTGACTGATGAGGGCCGCTCCGAGGCGCGGGAGCGGATAGACGAACTCCGCACAACCTCGATACTGCTGCGCAGCAGGGAGGGTAAACTACTCGAGGTCCGCGCTGACGAGGCTGCAGCGAGGTTGAAGGCCGGCTTGACACTACTTCAGGTGTTAATGCATGCGCAGCATGAAGGGGTGCTGAACTTCGGTGACATTCGATTTGGAGCAATCGTCAGATCAGACGACGACGCGACTCCTCCCCCCGGCTCACTCACACTTCTCACCGGTGCACATTCGACATACCACACCCGACCTCCACAGACCCGAACCGTGCACGGCCGTTCGTCAGAGAAACTTCGCTTGGATGACTGGTACGCGTCCAGCGCCCCGATGTTCGTACTCTCTGGAATCGCCGGATGCGGTAAGACCACTCTGACTTCGCATTGGCTCGATGGGCTGCTAGGAAGGACCCCAGGTCTCGAAGTGATGTACTACCCGTGTCAGCCATGGGACTCGCCTCTGGGAATCGCCACGAGTTTGCTGCATAGACTCGGCATCGGTCTCGATGAAGACTCATCTGACCCCTACGGAATACTAGATTCACTCCCACTCAAGCCCGGGGCCCGCCTAGATTTGGACCTCTACCGCCGTCGACTATCCGCCCATATGCTTGATGAGGAGGGACACTGCGGCGTTCCTCCCAGCGAAATGTTGTTGATTCTTGATGACGTTCATAACATCGGATCAGAAGGTACTCATCTGTTAGGGGCCTTACTGCAAGTCGCCGAGTCAACGTCCATGCGGCTGCTACTGGTCTCGCGGACAAACCTCGCTTTCTATGACAGGCGCGATGTGCACACGCGTGGACGAATCGAGGAGCTTGCACTCTCCGGCCTTTCTCTAGAAGAGGTCTCAGCTTGGATAGACTCGCTAGATTTACCCAGTCACGCCCCAGCCGAGGAGATACACCGGGCTACAGGTGGTCATCCATTGGCAGTCGAGCTGCTTGAGCTATATGGCCAGACCCTGCACGAAGACTGGTTACGTTTTCTCGATGAGGAGATTCTCGATGTACTACCTGATGATCGCAGAGAGATTCTCGCGTTGTTGGCAGTCGCCGAGCGCCCAGTCCCTTGGAACGCCTTAGCGAAGGCCGCTGGAATCGACGGTCCGCCACCGGCCGATCTGCTCGAGAGAGGACTGATGCTGGAGCTCAGCGACGGCATGTGGTTGCATGAGGCACTAAGGGCAAGACTCCTGAGGGAGGTCGGCGCGCCGCATGAGGAGAGGGCCCGCAGATTGCGCGAGGCGTCCGACTAGGACATGTGACGGTTCAACCAGTCATCCATACTTGGTTTCGGCATGGCCCCGCCCAATCTGTCGACAACCTCACCATTGTGGAATAGAATCAGGTTTGGTATTCCCCTGACTCCGTATCTCCCAGGTGACATTTGATTGACGTCGGTATTGACCTTGGCGATGGTGATATCACGCTCGCCGGCGATTTGCTCAAGCACAGGAGCAATCATCCTGCAGGGTCCGCACCAAGGCGCCCAGAAGTCAACCAAGACCCACTCATCACTGCTTGTCACTAAATCGAAGTCCGCATCACTCGCATTCACTATTTTGCCCATTCACTCACCCGTAGGCATTCCCCCGCACCCACATCCTATCAATTTGTGTCTTAGCATGTACATTTCTGGGCCGAGAGATTGAGAACCGAAAGCCACCCCGGCGATTCATGGAGATTACGCCGAGCATCCTCACAGCCGACTTCACAAGGCTCGGCGAGACGCTTGAAGAAGCAGTTGCAGCAGGTATTGATTGGATTCACATGGACGTGATGGACGGTAACTGGGTCGTCAATCGAACCGTCACATTCGGTCCTGCTCTGATACGTTCTGTGCGAGACCGACTAGGTTCTGAAGTTACCATCGACTGCCATCTGATGACTACCAACGCCGAGGAGACATGGGACCAGTTCGCCGACGCCGGTGCAGACCTGGTAATCGCCCACATCGAGGCCGTCGATGACTTCCCAGCGCTGATCGACGACCTGCACACCTCTGGGGTGCAAGCAGGATGTGTCCTCAACCCCTCCACCCCTGCTGAAGACGTGCTCCCACTGCTCCCCACTCTCGACCTCGTGCTCGTGATGTCCGTGGTCCCGGGTAAGGGGGGGCAGTCGTTCATGCCCGAGGTTGAGGGCAAGGTGCGAGCTTTCCGCACCGCCATCGATGAGCAGGAATCCAACGGCGGTCGCGCGGTCAAGCTGATGATTGATGGTGGCATCAAGGATCACAACGCGGCAATGGTCGCTGAGTGGGGAATCGACATAGCCGTCGTCGGCTCAGGGCTGATTAACGACCGCGGAACGATAGCTGAAAATCTCGCTGCAATCAATGCAGCACTCGAGTAGAGGTCCCCCGACGAGCATTCAAAGCATTCAGCCCCGAGGGGAGTCTCGTGGTCACAGAGCAGTGGATGGTGGAAGAAATCCTCAAGGTGGTTTCAGATGCTAAAGTGGAGGCATCAGATTTGCATGGCAGTGGTGACCACTTCCATGTTAGGGTGATTTCAGAGAGTTATGAAGGGGTGCGACCACTACAGAGGCAGCGACCGATACTGAATCACTTCAAACCGTTTATTGCGCAGAATATTGTTCATGCACTAGACCTGAAGTGTATGACTCCTGAGCAGGCCGGAGAGAGCGGAGACACCGCTTTCGACCCGCATGGTGAAGAAGTGGAGTTCTTTGGGGTACATATCCGCAGGCCGGACAAGGAGTGATGATATGGCAGAATTCAATTGGACACCAGAGGAGCTGCAAGTGATAGTCGACGACAACAAACTAGTTCTCTTCATGAAGGGGACACCGGAGCAGCCGCAGTGTGGATTCTCCAACCGCGCCGCGACGGTGCTGCAGCAGCTCGGACAGCCATTCGTCAGCGTCAACATACTCTCCGACCACCGAGCAATTCCTTCGGTTTGCGCGTGGTCAGATTTTCCCACAATGCCCCAAATCTTCGTTCACGGCGAACTCATCGGAGGCTCTGATATAGCTCTGGAGATGTACGAGAGCGGCGAGCTCCAACAGATGCTCGTGGACGGCGAATCAGAGTAGGTGGCCGACTGTGTCGGCCGACGACCGTCGAACCATGCTGATAGCGCTGGCCGGCGCTGTGGCTATCTCATTCTCTCCTGTGTTCTACGTCTATTCGGACACCAATCCATCTACCGGGGCATTCTTTCGTATGCTGTACGCGCTCCCGGCACTTGCATTGCTAGCATATCTCGTTCGCAAGTCAGACACACGCTCTTCACGCACAAGATGGACAGCCTTCGGTGCTGGATTAATCCTCGCGCCAGATATGCTATCTTACCACAGTTCGATGATTTTCATCGGCATTGGAATTGCTACATTAATCGGCAACTCGCAAGTTATCATAGTCACTCTGGCTTCTTGGAAACTGTTCGGAGAGAAGCCGAATCAAGCTATTCTAGTATCTCTCCCAATAGTCATCATCGGATTGGCACTAATCTCTGGCATTGCCGATACAGATCCATATGGCGAAGATCCCGTCAAAGGCGTCGTTTTCGGTACGATGGCAGCATTCTTTTACTCCTCATTCCTAATCTTGTTCCGGTATTCTAACAGGGAACTAGCACCATCATCTTCAGTTCAATTGGATGCTACGGCTGGCGCCGCCCTAGGACTACTAGTGCTCGGCCTACTACCTCTAAGCAGCGTAGCAATAGAACCGTTGGAATTACAACCAACTTGGCCCGGTCATGGATGGCTCATCGTTCTTGCAATGCTTTGTCAGGTCGCCGGTTGGCTGGCCATTGCACACGCCCTACCTCGTCTACCAGCAGCACACACTTCCTTCGCCGTTCTTCTACAGCCTGTACTGACACTCGTTTGGGGTTATGTTATACTGCATCAAGAGGGCCATTCGCAGAACCAAATAATCGGCATATTCCTTGTATTGGCCGCTATCATAGCAGTGACTCTGTACGGCTCAACTAGCAGCGTGGAAGCGGACTGATTACTCAGCGGGGGCCGGTGGCGCGATCTTTGCCGTACTCACTGTGTACTCAATGTACGAGATGGTCAGCCTAACTTCCTCACCGTCCTCGCAGTCGCACACTGTGCCCCAGAGTGTGTAGACATCTACACTAACGTCGATACGCCATTCCCCTGTACCAATTCCATCGTATTGCTCCCACAGTGCGAAAGCCTCCTCTTGCGTGCCTTCAAAACCAGTCATGTTAGGGAGATTAAGTGTGTACTGATACCAGATCTTGTCCCATGGCTCAGTCTTATCGGCATCACAGTCCTGACTCATGGCATCAGTGTTCGACAGCGAGTACAGGTTCGACTTGTTGACAGAGGAATCGTAGACCTCCACAGTCACCTTGTCGCATCCCACTATACCCCCTGGCTGCTCGTCCTCCTCCCCCCAGTAGGCCCCGACATAGACGCTAGATATGTTACGTGGCAGTGGAATGCTTAGGACTACATTTTCGGTGGCATCGTCATTTATGAAGAAGGACTGAACATCGGTCTGGTTCCGCTCCTCTAGAGTAAACTCCCACACATTCACCTCGGGTTCGGCCTCCTTATCTGGCATGAGCATGTCAAGCACGGCTGGCCCGGCCACTATGACTGCTGCAACCAGCATAGCTACACCGAGCACCGCTGCGATAGCTACACGATTCCTAAGAGCAACACCTGTGAGTGAGGCCATCATTTCAGATGCGTCGAACCCCGAATCTTCCTCATCCCAATCATCTTCGCCCCATTCCTCTTCTTCCTCGTATTCGAGAAGACGATTGTACAATTCTTCCTTGTTCCCACCGTTTGAGAGCCCAAGGTCCTTGAGCTCGTCCTTGAGCTCATCCACCGTCCACTCGTCTATGGGCTCCACGTTACGAGATGACGGTGGTACGAATGGAACTTTTGCTCGTCAGAAAGCCTTCCCGATTCTTTGCATAGCCTCGCAGCAGTCCGATTGAGGTGTACAGGGCGAGAGATAAAAGCGAGGGGATGGGATGCACTCAGCGAGAACCTGTCGTCCCTGTACGGGAGACTCATCAGAGCCGACGATTGATAATCGTTGTGAAAAATTCTCAAAATATACCGAAAAACGTCGTATTGTAAGCCTGTTAGTGTACAGTGAGAACTTCCGGACCACCTTCGGTCACGAACACAGTGTGCTCAAACTGCCCAACGTCTCCTCTGTCAGCGTCCCGCAACGCAGCGTAGACCTCCACGAAACGAATTTCAGTGAGTTTCTTGACTAGTGCATCCCACTTCCGCCGGAGCGACTCCTTGTCTTCTTCGGGAAACGGCTTCTCCAGAAGAGGGTACGCCCATCTCTCTGCGAATGGTAGAGTGCTGTAACGCTCTTCGATGTACCTAGCCATAGTCGCACCGAGCGGTCTGAGCTTCCCCTTTGCCAGCGCCTTTCGAATCTTGACATTACCAGTAACCCTCAGGATGTTCGACGAGTCGAATGGAGAGACGTTTTTCACCATCCCTGATTTACCAGTCGTGTTGAAGGGCTCGATGGCGTATATTCCGCCAATTTCGCAAGATCCCTTGAAGTCAGGGTTCTTGGAACCACAGGCGTATGATGGAATCGAAGTCCCGGCGTGCAGATTCCAACGCTCTAGTTGATGTCCTTGGAGATTCTTGATAGGCTCAAACCCGGAATCCCTTGCAACTTGTCCCGCAGCCGCCCCTATCTTGTGCCAAGGGGTACCAGGATGCATCATCTCAACGGCGGCGTCGCGCGCCTCCTCAGCTGCACGAATTTGCTCGGTGTGGTTGCCTCCTCCGCCTACTTCGACAGTCAGAGCGTTATCACCAATGGCGCCATTGATGTGAACCCCAACATCTAGTTTAACCAAGTCTCCCTTCTCAAAAATCATCTCGCCCTCAAACCCCTCAGGGGGGTTCAACAGGCTGTTAGTCGTGTAGTGCGCGGCCATGTCGTTGACTGAGATGGTGACCGGGAATGCGGCATGACCACCATGCCTCCTGATGAAGCGCTCTGCGGAATCAATGACCTCGTTCCAGTGCTTTCCAGCGGTAATCTCTCCCTTAATTCCGTCCAAGGTCCTTCGCGCAACGTGGCCGGCGTCCCGCCACTGCTTCAGATCCTCTTCTTCAACCATGATCTGACCTCTAATTCGCTAACTACTCCTTCTCTGAGAACCTCGATATCCATTGACTCGGTTGAATCACAGACTGAATACCACACTATCAATGTACTGGGGCTTCCACCCGGACAGGCTCCAGAGACGCATCCGATAGTATCACCGTCGTCTGAAAGGAGTAGCGCAGCCTTGTCGCAATCAGTCACGGGAGGCTCACCACTCCTGTTTGCGCTGGTCGCTGTCAGCGGACCGGTCGCTTCCAACAGACGCTTGGCGAGCGGGTGAGCCACCACTCGGATGGCGACACTGTCACCACCGAGTCGCGAATCTAGTGTATTATGGGCCCTGAGAACCACTGTCAGCGAACCCTCGGGGAAGTTACTGAGCAGCTCCCTGACTCCATCAGGGACTTCGACAAGCGTTTCAGCCTGAGTCAGATTGGCGACACCGATGCTTACAGGCGTGTCAGACGCCCGCCCTTTCAATCGGTATAATCGGTCGAGACAGGTGCGTTCTGGCAGGCAGCCGAGAGCAGGCTGAGTGGTGGTTGGATAGACGACACAGCCTCCTGCGAGCGCGCACCGCACCGCTTCTTCCATTCTATTTCCTACCTGATGTGTTGCCTGCTCGCCGGCGGCAGAGAGTCTGCGTGCACCACAATTGAGCCGACGATTAGGTCGACATTGGACTGATGTGTGTGTCGTTGCGATATCCTAGCCAGATCGTAGGCCCCGAAGTACAAGTTCAGCACAGGTATGAGGTAGAGCAACTTGCGCAGGGCCCTCATGTCCCACATCTGACTAGTCATACCCGAACCGTCTTCAACTACTATCGCGAGACCGAGCATGCGCTGACCCAGAGAACGTGAGTAGGCGATGCCAGTAAGCCGCCAGTATAGCCAGTGGGCCACCAGTACTACAAAGGCCTGAGCGAGAGCGTAGTGGAAGTCCGCAGAGGACCACAGAGTGAGGTTCCAGGCATCGATGATTCTCCCTCCAGTGACAACCATCAGTATCGTTGTGACTATCACTACATCTACGGTGAAAGACGCAGTCCTTCTGACTCCTGAAGCCAGAATCGCACCGTCCGGTACTGACCAGTGACCCTGTTCGGACGAGACAATTTGCTGGGCCAGCGTACCGCCGCCGGAATTAATCTGTATTGGCGAGTCATGGTCCGACATAGGCGCCCTCAGGACATTCCGAGCAAGTGCCATGCCTCAAGTTTGCGACTCCGCACGTGTTCCAACCAAGCCGCCCAATCTTCGTCACAGCGCAATGTTCCAGGATCTCCGATGACGATAAGTCCCCGCCTGGCCCTAGTCAGGGCGACATTGAGTCGGCGGGAGTCAGAGAGGAAGCCAACGTTGCCATCACTGTTTGAACGCACGCACGAAAACAGGATAACCTCTTTTTCCCGACCTTGGTAACCGTCCACGGTACGGACCTCGACCCCATCGTATCTGGCGGGGACACTATCTCGAATTGCCCTGACCTGTCCGGCATAAGGCGTGATTATGCCGATATCGTCTTGCACGAGATCACCACCGTCCATCAGGCCCTCAAGTAGTTGAGCTACCCACGAAGCCTCAGTTGGATTCTCCTTCGAGGTGCCATCAGGAGACCTGACCTCCCCGCCCTCGATTGGCAGGAAAGCTATCGGGCATTCCCAGTCTGGCCACAACAGGCCCGCGGGGGTAATCCTGTCTGAGGATTCGACACCGTCCTCAAGCCTACCATTGTAGAAACGCTCGTTCGGAAAAGCGGAGATTGCCGGGTGCATCCTATATTGAATCCGAAGCAGATGTGGGCTTATTCCGACTTCCACCATACGTTCGAATAGCGAACGACTCAACCCCCCATCCTTTGCCCGTTGAGAGATGACAGTAGGGGGGAGTTGTCGATGATCTCCGACCAACACAATCTGGCGTGCTCCACGTACCAGTGGCACCAGCGCGGCGGGCTCGGTGGCCTGCGTGGCCTCGTCTATCAGGACTCGCGAGAATCTACGTCCATCAAGGAGCTCGTGGCCCGAGCCAATACAGGTGCAGCACAACACCTGTGCCCGATCGAGAATATCATCACGCATCTGCGACTCTATCTTGCGGACCTCCTTCCATCCTCTGCTGATATCACGATGCGTCAACCCCTTCTCCTTACCTTTCATTCCCTTAACACGGCGGGAGAGTTTCTCATTCGACTCCAGTAAATGATCGAGGTCGCGTCGAAGCGGATGGTCCTCCATCCGAGCATCCATCGTGGCCTCGCGCAGGCTCTCCCTCACTTTGACCGGCTGTCCTAGACGAACGGCTCGTACACCGAGGGAGAGTAACCCTTCCAGTAAATTGTCCACAGCTACGTTGGAGTCAGCAACAGCCAGAATGGTCCCAATGTCCTGCTTGGCCCATGCCTCAAGTATCCGCACTGCAGTGTGAGTTTTTCCTGTTCCAGGAGGTCCCTGAATCAGAGTCATGCGACTGTCCATTGCCGCCTGAGCGGCTTCGCGCTGCACTCCATTCAAATCGGAAGCCAGAGAGACTGGGCGCGCCCGGGCGCCCCCAAGTTGAGGGGGTAGTGAGGCAGTGCCTACCGGGTCGTGAACCACGCCGAGCAAGAGATCTCGTAGTGGAGCACCACCGTCCTCCTCAAATAATGAGTTCAGAGCGTCGCGCATCCTGTCGTGCGCAATCCTATTGGCCCCCCTATCTATCCTCCAAGTGTCCTTTCGTAGGTCCGTTGGGGCCTCTGGGAGGACGATGCGGATGAAGTGTCTGGAACGGTTGCTGACTATTGCGTCGACAGGCTTCTCGGAGAGTGGATTCCGACGACTTAGCATGACGATGTCACCCTGCCTGAAGCGATGCATTCCGAAGGCCTGTCGATCTCGTCGTTGTAGTTTGACGATGCGCTGACCGAACAGCCAACCATCGGTTTTCGCAACTAGGTCGAACAGGGCGATACCGTTTGCAGCGAGCCTGCCGTCAGTCCACTCTCGCAACCTCTTCTCTGTAATTGACAACTCATCCTCTAACTCCCATCCTATCAGATTCAGATAGGCTTCATGATGGTCCTGACTACGATTGAAGCGCGCAGGCAACCCTTCGGAGACGTCTGTCACGCCCCTGCGACGTACACACCATCACATCACGATTCCCTAGATTACTCCATCCACCGTCTGTGACAGCGAGCGACCAACTTCGGGTGAAGATTATACGGAACGTTTCGGCGAGATTAATTATCCAAGGGGGTTCGGGGTGTTCGACCGATTCAAATCATGGCGAAAGCGGGAGGATGAGGGGGCCGAGTGTCCGCTTTGCCAGCAACGCAACCACGAGGATGCTGAATCTTGCTCACGCTGCTCCTATCAGTTGCAAAAGCCCTCTCATCAACAAGATGCGTCAGTGGATGACAAGGTTACCACCGACCTCTTCGATGAGCTTCTAGAGGAAATCGAAGAAGACGATGACGGCGAAATCATCGATTGGAGTAATGCGGCCTTTACCATGGATGATGTTACCATAGATGTCAAGCAATACGGTAAGGATGACTCGGTTGTCACGAAGCAGAAGCCCAGCTTCGCTCTCACCGATTTGCCCGGGCCCAGCGACGTTGTGGAGGAGGAATACGAACTCAAGCCCGAGGACGCCCCTGAGTTCGTTACCAAGTTCGAGGTTCCAGAGGCCGAGGTCGAACCCCTCGAGGTCATCGAGGCCCAGCAGATAGAGTTGATTCAACCGACTGCGGAAGCTCCTGAGAATGTTGATATCATTTCCGCTAGCGAGGTGCCTGACACCAACGGAGTTACGTCAGAGTCTGTGAGCGAACCCGAACCAGAACCCGAACC
>DAUV01000004.1 GCA_002505325.1 Euryarchaeota archaeon UBA623
ATTTAAGCAGTTGTTGTCAACCACGTCGGGTTGCAGCATAGTAAGCCTCAGCCATGGCTTGCCCTTGTGCTTCGGCACTCAGTGTATCCTTTACATGGTCAATTAGATAGTCATCTGGATTTCTAGGGACCCCTCCTGCTCGCATCCAAGCTGCATGGATTTTTACTATCTCATCTACCCAAGCAACCACATCTGTAGCTGGTACCAAGCATCGGTCCGGTATTACTTCATTATGCGCTGGAAGATTTGCTGCGATTACAGGGCATCCGGCGGCCATCGCTTCTGCGGGTGGATAACCGAAACCCTCTGAGATACTAGGGAACAGAAGGGCTTCGGCATGCTGGAAGGCAGTCACAAGTTGCTCGTCATCCAACTCAACCTCGCTTCCGATGTGTAGCATGTGGATGTCACCAGCTACCTCTTCGGGAAGACTGTCAATGACTTCACGTACGAAGTCTAGTCGCTTGCGTGGCTCGTCAGTACCAACGGTAATCATCAGACACTTCGAGTCGTCATCGTGCTCGGCGATTAGCTCGCGGGAGCGAGGATTGTCATCTGGATTCCAGTATTCGAGATCTATCTGGTGTCGTACCAAAGCGGTGGGCTTTCCCGGAAACATCCGCTCCACATCCCTCCTAGTCATCTCCGAGACGCAGATTAGTAAGTCTGCCCTCGCCAGACCCTCCTTCAGTCGCTTGAGGTCTCGACGGCGGAACACTCCAGGATTCTGGTTGCCCACGGGAACTCTGACATCACCGGCATTAATCTGACGAGGCTCTAGGTGGAACATGTCGTGGACAGTCACCACCACGGGTATGTCGCACTGCATAGGAACGAGGTGAGCTTGTTCTTGATCGGTTATGTGCAGGAGATCAGCTTCCGAGCTCGCCACAGAGGATGAGACGAAAGCGGGGTGCTTGCGCCACCTAGTAAGAAGGCGATTCGGTGCGAAACTCAGAATTTGATGCTCAAGAGTAGTCACCTTAGACCACCCTGGGACCATGGCGCGCTCAAGCAGTGACTCGATGGCATTGTGAGCGCGGCCCAGACCGGTGCTCGACGGGAGGGCGGCACCCCTAGCCAGCACAACTCGCTTGACCATGTGCCCACCAAGGCGTATCGGACTTAAACGAGGGCGGGTGATGGGTCGGATATGACGAGTAATGGGGAACACGGTCCCTCTGCCGGCGGCTTAGTAGTCGCAAAGGGCAGTTTCGCTGCAATGGGGGGTGCCGAGCGTGACTTGATGCGTAATCTCCCTGCGTTTGCTCGGAGGTTTTCAGTTACCGTGGCAACGCTTCATCCTGTGCCAGAACTGGAATCGCTCTGCTCAGAGCTCGGAATACCTCTGATCTCCCCTGACGAGGCATGGAAGATGCCGACCGACGCACTCTCAACCGTGCTTGACTCAGGGAATGACACAGCCGCGAAGGCATGGCAAGGATGCTCCGGTCTTGCTGCCGTGCTAGCCACTTCAGATGCTGTCCACTTGGTCAGTGGAGATGGTAGTCTCGCTCTGCTTGAACACTTACCCGATTCTGTAGCAGTTCACCTCCATCTACTTGAGCCACATCGCGGCCTACATGAGAATGTCCTTCACAGAGAAATCGATGGTTCACCCAAGCGCAGCCTAGGTCTGACAAGTGCTCTATTATCACGGGCGAGACGGCGTGACATCGAGGCCATCCGCGGCCTAACTGACAGGTCATGCTCAGCAATTAGTGGGAACTCCAGTTACACCGCCGCTCGCATCGGCGAGGTTTACGGTGTCGAAGCAGGGGTGTTGCTGCCAAGCGTTGTATCTGACGAATTCCCGGCCGAGGCGGGATTGGAGGAGCCGTCTGAGATCCCTGACATCGCCAACCCGTACGCAGTGAGCGTAGGCAGGGCCAGTTGGGTGAAGGGGGCCTGGGAGACGGTTTCGATGCTGGCCGGCAGCGGAGTCTCACTTGCTCATGTTGGAGGCGGGGCTGGAGAAGACCTTGCACGACTCACCCAACACGCCGAATCGTGCGGGGTTGACCTGTGGATTGCCCCACGTCTGAGCTCTCCCGAAATGGCAGCACTTATGCGGGGCGCTAGGGCTGTTGTGAGCATGGCTCACGGAGAGCCTTTCGGCCTGACTCCAGTTGAGTCGATCTCGGTCGGCACGCCGGCGCTAATGGTTGATGAGGGTGGCTTCCGCGACACCGTGATTGACGGTGTCAACGGACGGCTTCTGCCTCGTGATGACCTAGGGGCTTGGCACTCAGCTCTTGAGCAGGTTGCTGATGACGGAACCCGTACGGCATGGGCTGAGTCGGGACGGACTCGAATCGCGGAGATGGATCTCAGCCCAGATGCACACTGTCACCGTCTGGAGTCGATATTGCACTCTCTATGAGAGTGCGATTCACAAAACACGTGGCCAAATCATTCAAATCAGCACCTTTTGACGGATTGGCATGGATGAAAGTAGCAAGGAGACTACCGGAGACCGCTCAACCCAGATTGCCCTGACCATGGGACTGCTGCTATTCGCATCAGTCATCCTCGGCTCGGGAGCCCTAGGAGACGACCGTGACACGAATGCCGCCGGCGATGACCGCGATGCTCGTGAAGACAGTGACGACCGGCTTGCGAACGACAGGGTAGATACGGATCTCGGCGAGGAGATGCAGAGGCTTGAGATGGCCTGCGATGATGGCGAGGGCGACATCGAGGCCTGTGAGGAACTCAGAGGCATGATCGAGAGTAGGATGACGATGAATGGTGATGGCATGCGAGGAATGGACGAGATGCGCGGCCACGACGACCGCGACATACGAGGCCCCGATCAGATGCAAATCCCTCCCGAGATACTGCATGATATGGCTGGAATGTGGTGCCATGATCACGTCTTCAGCACCTTCTGGGAGAACACCAACGCCGTCGAGCTGGAAGACGGCTCCGGATTCGAGATGATCACCTACGACGATGAGGATAACGAGGAGAGCACGGTGATTAGCCACGATGCGATGTGGCAGATCACAGCCGGTCTCGAGCCGCTCGTCGAGTCGTGCACCCACATGATGGCCGCTCTGATGGGCGTGCCCATGCATCACGACGAGAACGAGGACGACTGGAGAGAGCACGAATGGTGCGAGGAGCACCCGGATGCCGCGGACTGCTCATGGATGCATGACGACTGGAGGGATGATGACGAGTCGGATGAGTGGGACGAGGACGACGAGTCGAACACTCCTGATGAAGATGAGGACTCAGGCGAGGACGAACCGCGAGATTAGTCCAAGGAGATGCGCTCGGTCTTGGGCCCGAGCCTGATAACAACCACCAGTGCCGCTATGCCAACGACTAGCAGCGCTGCCGATAGGATTGG
>DAUV01000008.1 GCA_002505325.1 Euryarchaeota archaeon UBA623
CCCCATATCCAGAGGATACTAGACCTTGCAAAGCAGGGATGGAAAGGTGTCGATTTCGAGGTTCTAGATACCAACTGGCAGGGTGAGGCTTACCTTACTGTATCTGGTCAGAACAGCAACAACTCAGTCCGCGTCCCGAATCGGTTCATGGAATCGGTCAAGGAGGGTGGTGATTGGAATCTTTACTGGAGAACCGAATTGGATAGTTCGGAGGCAGAAGGGAGGGATCCTGAACCATGCAAGACTCTTGATGCAGGAGAATTGTGGGACAAGGTGGCGTACACTGCTTGGGCTTGTGCTGACCCAGGTGTCCAATATGACACCACAATCAACGAGTGGCACACCTGCCCTGAGGGAGGGAGAATCAACGGCTCCAACCCTTGCTCTGAGTACATGTTCCTCGATGACACTGCCTGCAATTTAGCCAGTATCAACCTACTACACTACTACGACCTCGATACTCAGACTTTCCAGATAGACGACTTCAGACATAGTGTCAGGCTTTGGACTACGACCCTTGAGATTAGCGTTCTAATGGCGCAGTTTCCCTCTGAGGAGATAGCGCGCAAGTCATACGAATACCGTACTCTAGGTCTGGGCTACTGCAACATAGGCTCTCTGTTGATGCATATGGGTATCCCCTATGATGATGAGCGGGCCTATGCAATCTGTGGCGCAATCACCTCTATCATGTGCGGAGAGACCTACTCGACTAGTGCGGAGATGGCTTCGATACTCGGGGCCTTTTCTGACTACGAGAGAAACTCCGAGCACATGCTGAGAGTGATGAGAAATCATAGGAGGGCTGCATACGATTCGCCAGAGGACGAATATGAGGGACTCACTGTTCCACCTATGGGAATTAACTCGAAGAAATGCCCGAAGGACCTACTAGAGGCGGCGAGGGAATCCTGGGACCGTGCGGTCAGAGATGGAGAGGAGCATGGATACAGGAACGCGCAGACCACAGTCATCGCACCCACTGGTACCATCGGTCTGGTGATGGGCGCGGACACCACCGGTGTCGAACCACAGTTCTCACTTGTGCAGTTCAAGACGCTAGCCGGAGGTGGTTCGCTGAGGATTGTCAACAAGGGTGTACCGAGTGCTCTTCGTCGACTTGGCTACTCCGATAGCAAGTGCAAGACGATTGAGGAGTATATCGTAGGCACCGGACGACTCAGTGGATGCCCCACGCTACCAGTGAACCGTATGAAGGAAGTTGGCTTCAGTACCGAGGATCTCGCTGCTGTAGAGAATAAAATGGATGATGTGTTCGATTTGCGCTCGGCCTTCGCACCGACTCTACTCGGAAAGGAGCTGTGCACAGGAGCCCTTGGAATGTCAGAGGAGCAATATGAGGATTCATTCTTCGATACCCTAGACTTCCTCGGCTTCACCTCTGAAGAGATTGAATCGGCCCAATCTCATATCTTCGGGAATCTGACCATCGAAGGAGCACCTGGACTCAAGGAAGAACATCTGGCCGTGTTCGACTGTGCCACTCCATGCGGGGCGAAAGGAACGAGGTCAATCGCATGGCCTGCTCATGTGAAGATGATGGCTTCTGCACAGCCATTCATCTCGGGAGCGATTTCCAAGACCATTAACATGCCATCCAATTCAACGGTAGATGATGTTAGAGAAGCTTACAACCTTAGTCACACTACTATGAACAAAGCATGTGCGGTTTACCGCGACTGTTCGAAATTATCGCAACCCCTGATGAACCAACTCGTCGAGGACACCGAGCTGGCTGAAGAGGTTACTGAAGAGGAAGAAATGGTCAAGAAAATGGTTGAGGAGACTGTCAAGGCGCTGCCCCTCCCAGAACCCATGGCTCAACCAGTGGCTGAGTCGTTCGTGAAGTTCATCGCAACCAGACGCTCCCTACCAGATAGGAAAAGGGCTACATCGACCAAGGCTAGGATAGGTGGACACAGTGTGCGTCTAATCACAGGGGAGTACCCAGATGGTAAATTGGGCGAGATTATACTGGTGACCTCCAAGGAGGGTGCCGCTTGGAGAGCCATGCTCAATCAGTTCGCAATAGCGGTCTCCATCGCTCTCCAGCATGGTGTACCACTGGAGGCTTTCATCAAGGTGTTCACCTTCCAGAAGTTTGAGCCTAGTGGACCTGTTGAAGGCGGTAGTGGGCGGGTCAAGATGGCTTCGAGTCTAGTCGATTGGATCTTCAGAGAATTGGCCATCGAGTACGCTGGCCGGGATGACCTCGCACACGTTGCTGCCGAGGACTTCGATCAGTTCTCAATTAGTAAGCCAGAGATTACCGACCAAGGAGTGATGCGAACTGAGGGCGAGAAGAGGGAAGTTCAGATGACCCTTGATGCTGCGGTCGCTCCGCTGCAAGAGCAGGATGCTGAGGCCCGTGCGCGGCAGGCGGCACGTGAGAGAGGTTTTACCGGTGACATTTGCGGTGACTGTGGAAGTAGCCAGATGGTGCGTAACGGTACTTGTTTGAAGTGCAACGCCTGCGGCTCTACAACCGGTTGCTCGTGAGCATTACTCAAATCTCAAGCTCGATGTTGAGATTCTGTATCAGTTCCTTGTAGCGGTTCCTGATTGTAACCTCAGTCACACCAGCTACCTCGGCGACCTCACGCTGGGTTCTGCGCTTACCACACAGAACGCTAGCAATGTAGATGATTGAGGCTGCTATTCCAGTTGGGCCTCGTCCACTCGTGAGTTCCTTTTCCTGAGCAGCGGCGATTAGTTCGTATGCCTTTGACTGGACTTCAGCATCCAAGTGCAGGCCAGAACAGAATCTCGGTATGTAGTCCTCCGGCTTGGTAGGTGGTATCTTCATTTTGAGTTCACGAACCATGAAGCGGTAGGTCCGACCAATCTCCTTGCGACCAGTTCGGCTGGCCTCCCCAATTTCGTCAAGGGTTCGAGGGTTGTTACATTGCCTGCACGCGGCGTAGAGGCTAGCTGCAGCGACTCCTTCGATAGAGCGTCCGCGGATGAGTCTCGCCTCAACGGCTTTCTTGTAGTTCACAGCAGCCGACTCACGAATTGACTTTGGTAGATCGAGACGGCTGGCCATACGGTCGAGTTCAGCCAGAGCCATGGCAAGGTTTCGCTCGGTGGCGTTGCTCACGCGAGAGCGTTTTTGCCACTTCCTCATACGATAGAACTGGCTTCGGTAGCGACTTGAGATGGCCTTTCCAGAGTAGTCTTTGTTCTGCCAGTCAATATCAGTAGACAGGCCCTTGTCGTGCAGCATCACCGTCATAGGTGCTCCCGTACGCGCGCGCTGGTCGCCCTGTTCAGGGCTGAACACACGCCACTCAGCGCCTTGGTCGATTACGTTGTCTTCTAAGACCAAACCGCAGTCTTCACACACGACTTCTCCTCTGGTTTCGTCTCTATTCAGGTTCCTGCTACCGCACTCGCTGCACTTCACAGTGTCTTCCACTAGGTATCCTTCGTCTGCCATTCCCTCACTCCACCTTTG
>DAUV01000052.1:0-2385 GCA_002505325.1 Euryarchaeota archaeon UBA623
CCCGGGACAATAACTCAAGTTCAGGGTACTGGCTTACTGCTATGTGCCGAACTCAACCCTGAGATTCTCCCAGTAGTCGGTTTCGGATGTGTTGAGGAGTGGTGTAGGTTCAATGGACTAGGCGTTATCCATGGCGGCCAGAACGCTCTCAGATTCACACCTCACTTCGCCATCACCTCAGCTGAAATCGATCTTATTATCGATGTATTGCGCGAAGGGCTTCGCCAGTTCACATCGACAGAAAGTGTCGAAGCAGAGTCTACGGCATAGTGGTAGAATGCCTAAGATAGTCCACATTAGTGGGGCCGCAGACGCCTTCTATCACGCACTGGTCGATAGACTACACCGTGCCGGAGCGACACTAACTGAGGACCCTAGCGAGGCCGAGGTCACAGTAGGTATTGGTGAGGGCGCTAGTGGCGATGTCGCAATAGTACCTGCACACGTCGGGCACGGAGAGGCTAATCTGGTAGTCAAGATACACGATCTGCTAATTCCCGAAGGTGCCATCGACTGGGGCAGTGAGGTCATCCATGACTGGGCAGACTGGGTCAAGGACGGAGCGGAGGGTATTCACCCTCCTGACATCGAGGCACGGCACTGGGTCCACATCAGAGACGCCACTGATGCCCTTGCTCTACTAATACTGGCTGACACCGATGCTGCAATTCAAGGAGTCATTGACATGAGCGGACGAAGGGCATGGACGCCCAAGTCAGTGCTCGCCGAGATGACATTGATGTGGTCGCGTTTCACCAATGCGCTGCACCACAGTCATACGATTCACTCTCTGACTGAGAGCACCAACCCCGCGGCTTCTAGCTATAGGCCCAAGGACCTCCGTCCGGATTTGGGGCCATTACATGATGCCTTGCTGAAGGCTGGGGGAGAAGGCTGGCGCCCACTGGTCTCCATGAGAGTGGCACTGATGGAGATATTCGCTCACAGGAACGACTAATTCAACGTGAGTTCTTGTCGGACTGGACCTGCTTTCTGACGTCCTGAGCGACGTTCTTGCAGCCCTGCATTGCCTTTCTTACGCGGGTCCCAGCAGCGCTGTTACCGCGGTCGTGCTTGGCAGCGTCGCCAAGCGCTTCGTTTAGTGCATCTATCATTCCCTGTACCATCGATTCAACGGACATAGAGGCGGCCGCTCTGCTGACCGCCTTTATGCATTTGCACGGCTTTAGTCGACTATTCGTCCACTAATCACGAAATAGGTCGCCGCCAAGCAGGGGCAATAGTACAGAGGCATCTCCCTCTACTGTTACGTGCGGGGCGTCGGGACGAATCTTGCCCCAGGACACTGCCTCACGCAGGCGCGCGCCTGAGAGTGAACCATCATGCTCCGGAGCGGTGGTAATGCCAACTGCAGAGTCGAGACCACCACGATACTGGTTCCACCAGATTACATGGTGTTTCGAGATACCTCCTCCAACCATCAGCGCATGGCTCTCCTCGGCGGTCCAGGTGAGATCTGAGAGAATCTGCTCGTCGGCGAGGAAATCGACCATGAAATTCGGATTTTTCTGCCGGTGCATGAATAACTGAGAGCCGATTGAGCCATCGGAAAGTCCGGGAATGACGATTGGGATGCGATGCTTGGCCGCCCAGTGGAGAAGCGACCCTTCGTCTTCTATTCGGTCGCCCATCGCCCAGCACAACTCGACAGAGCCAAAACCAAGCCACGGGTTGCTAGGCTGCTCCGCTGTACGTTCTGCTTCGATATCCTCGAGCCATGGCAGCACGACTGTCTCGATTATCTCGCCGTAGCACTCGTTTGGAACAATGACGTTACCGAGTCGATTGAGTCCTTGCTCACCTAGTGCGATGTCATCGAGGTTGAAGTCACCGTGGAAGTAATCCTGGTATGTGCGAGCAATGTCATGGTCTAGGGTGCCACAAGTGGTAATAATCACGTTGAACGCCTTGCGCTTTAACGCCTCGAGAAAGAATCCTCGAGTCCCTGTAGCACACAAGCAAGCCGGGAACGAGAGCCAGTTGAGGACTCCTTCCTGTCCGCTCTTAGCCATCGCATCGCTAAGCACATCGCGCGCGTGCGCGAGTTTGGTAGCGGTGAAGCCACCAGCGCGCCCCATCTGGTCGATAAGCGAACTGACGTCTTCTACAGTAGAGAAGTCGTAGTCCTCCACTGGAGCGGTGAAGTCGTCCTTGTCGTACTCCGACACGCCCCTTCGCAGTGCTTCCGGGCCTTCAATTCGACGCACTCTCAAGTTGGAATATACGGTCACGCAACTGTGCTGCACGTTCGAAATCTAACCTAGCAGCGGCCTGCCTCATCTCCTTCTCCAATCGGACGATTAGTTTCGCAGTATCTCCGCCGTCATCGTTTACTACCGCCTCGTAAGCCGCAGCTACCCAGTC
>DAUV01000052.1:2774-17128 GCA_002505325.1 Euryarchaeota archaeon UBA623
CCGAACTTCTGCGCGAGTCCCTCAAGCCCGCGCTTACCTCGAGCCTTACCAACCATGCGCCGCCCACCTCGCTTGCCCTTACCCGCCACTCCCGACAACAGGTCTTCGACTTCCTCACCCATCACAGGTAGTGACTTGCGGATGGTCTGTGGCACGATGCCGTGCTCCACATTGTGTGCATTCTGCATGCTGCGCCTCGCCAACGTCTGACTAATTGCGGCCTCCATTGAGGGGGAGATTGAGTCAGCGTAGAGTATGACCGAGCCATGCTCATTGCGACTTGCTCTGCCAATGGTCTGTAGGAGAGAACGTTCGTTGCGCAGGAAACCCTCTCTGTCGGCATCGAAGATGGCGACCAGTGAAACTTCGGGTATGTCTAGACCCTCTCTGAGCAAATTGATTCCAACGATGATGTCAATATGGCCGAGGCGCAGTGCCTTGATGATCTCAGTACGTTCCAGTGTGTCGATTTCGCTGTGCAGGTGATGTGCCTTGAAGCCCTGACGGTTGAGATACTCAGCCACCTCTTCTGCGAACTTTATGGTCATCACAGTCACAAGAACCCGCTCGTTGACCTCTATGCGCTTGCGAATTTCATCCTCGAGGTCCTGCACTTGTCCGGTGGTAGCTCTGACTTCGATGCCCGGGTCGAGCAACCCAGTGGGTCGAATTTCCATTTTGGTAACGCCTTCTATCTGACTCAGCAACCCCTCCATCATCACCCTCTCACGCGGTTTGTCTCGCTCAGCTGCTCTAGCGCCGCCGCCTCCCTGGACGTGCAGCAGGCCCTCTGGAACTCCCTGTCCGGTGATTTCTGCCAGATGGCGCAACTCTCGCTCACCAGGGGTCGCGCTGACGTACATCATCTGCGGTACTAGATCCTGAAACTCGTCGATACGCAGTGGACGATTATCGTAGGCTGAGGGCAGGCGGAAGCCGTGATCAATGAGGTTCTTCTTGCGCGAGAAGTCGCCACCGTGCATCCCGGTAACCTGTGGCAGTGTGACGTGCGATTCGTCCATGACGACGAGATACCTCTCTGAACCTCCGTGATACTTCTCAGCGCACATAGAGAAGAAGTCAAGCAGGCAGTACGAACGCTCACCGCGCTCTCTCCCATCGAAATGCATAGAGTAGTTCTCGACGCCCTTGCATGAGCCTACTTGTTCGAGCATCTCGAGGTCGAATCTAGTGCGCTTCTCCTGCCTGTGTGCCTCCAGTTCCATGTCATTGGAGTTAAACCACTCCAGCCTGTCATTCAGTTCAGCTTCGATATCCTCGAGCGCTTGGTTGAAACGCTCCTCACTGGTCATGTAGAACTCTCGCGGATGGATCCATGCCTCCTCGAAGTCATCAAGCGGCTCCCAAGAGACCGCCTCACAGACTTGGATTCTCTCGATACCATCCCAACCGAAGCGGATGCGCAATGGATCATCTCGGCTCGGCATCCAGACATCGAGCACCTCGCCGCGCAGACGGATGTCACCACGCGTAATCTCGCCATTGGCGCGTCGGTACTGTAGGCCGACCAGTTGCCTAACCACGTCCTGTGGATCTGCCTTGTCGCCCACAGCTAGTCTCAGATGGTTCTGCTCGAATACCTCAGGGGGGTTCAGCCCGTAGATGATAGAGACCGTTCCCACAGTGATGACATCAGGTCGTGAAACAAGAGAGGCCACAGTGGAGAAACGCTCCTGCTCGATACGCTCGTTCATCTGTAGTTCTTTGTCGATGTATAGGTCGCGCCCGGGAATGTAAGCCTCGGGCTGGTAGTAGTCGTAGTAACTGACGAAGTACTCCACCGCGTTCTCGGGAAACAGTTCACTCATCTCCTGCCATAACTGTCGGGCTAGAGTCTTGTTGTGCGATAAGATAAGTGTCGGGATTTGCAACTTCTCGATGACCTTGGCCATCGCGAAAGTCTTGCCCGAACCAGTCACACCTAGCAGTACGCAGCGCTCCTGACCTGCTTCAAGCTGTTCGACCAACTGGTCGATAGCCTGTTGCTGGTCTCCGGCGGTGTCGTACTCTGCGTGCAGTCGAAACATCGTAAGACCTCAATCCAGCATTCCATCGTTGTAATGCTCTACGAATGTGAGACTAACTAGCAATACCCATCCTGTCAGCATCGAGGCACGGAAGAGAGTTCTCTGGAAACTTCCCATCGCCTCTTCAGACTCAGCCGCAGCCGCGGCTCCTTTTGTCATCACAATGATGTTAATCAGCGCCATTAGCACCACAGAAGGAACCCAGAGTGTGTAACGCAAGGACCGTTGGTCGGTGAAGTCGTACATTCCTGTTAACAGGAAGCACACTAGCCAGCCAATGGTAAGAGCCACACTCATTTTCTTAGTCGCTTCAAGACCATAGCTTGCAGGGAACGAGTGTATCCCTTGCCTACGATCCGTATCCTGGTCCATCGATGCGTAGTTGATGTCGAATGCCGTAATCCAAAGTGCTACTCCCAGGGAGATGAAGAATACCTCTGGATACCACAGAAAATTCGTTCCCCCATCCATCATTCCAGTGATAGCCGACCAGCCGTGTGTATCCGATGCGATGGCGACCCATGCGCCTGCTGGGGCGAGTGCCAGGCAAAGTCCAATCCAGAAGTGACATATCCATGATATTCTCTTTGTATACGGGTATATCACGAATGCTAGGACAGGTAGCCACGCCATCTTAAGAGCAACATCATTCAATCTCCATGCGGCAAACAAAAGCAGTCCGAGGAAAACTGCAGCCAGCATCCATGCACCCTGCATCGACATTGTTCCAGAAGGCAGATGCCTCGCCGCAGTACGCGGGTTTTCTGCATCTATATCTCGATCAACAATCCTGTTGAGAGCCATCGCGAGCCCTCTAGCACCAATAGCTGCGATGATAATCCAGACTAAATCCATGCGCTCTGATCCAAATTGCTTGTCGGCGAGTACGAAACCAATCAACACGAATGGAAGAGAGAACAATGTATGCTCAACCTTGACGAACTCGAGGATTTCTCTGGATCCCATCAGTAACCCCCCTCGGCCAGCCACGAATCGACTCTCTCGGCGACCTCGGGGTCGTGTAGTGTGACGCCGGGCCAGCGCCGGACCGGCAGCGGACCCTTGTCCGAAGGGATTGGAGCGGTGGCGTCCCAAGCTACTCGGCCACCTGAATCATCGAAGTGTAAGTCACGACCAACATCGAAGCGACAGAAAAGCTGCCAAAGCAGACGCCGCCGCCAGTCGTCACTGGCCAAGTAGGCGTCGTCATCAGTGATGAAAAGCCAGCGCAGATTCTGTGCAGCTTCAAGCGACCAAATTGCTTCGCTGATACCACGGATGACCTCGCGCTGCCTAGCAGCACCCTCTTCACTGACCTCTTCCATACTGCTCTCGGGTTTCGGGTTACCTTCGATGTTCGTGGTAACCACAAGCATCGACGAACGCAACATTCTGGCCTGGACGACACCCTTCACCGCTGAAGCAGAAATCTCCAACGAGTCGGAACAACCTAGCTGCTCAGAGAGATTGGAGTGCGGATCTCCTTCCGGAGTCGTAGTGGCATCGATAATCAGCTTGTCGTGTATGTTGTCCCACGGCGCAGTATGAGCTAGTGTGTCAGCGACCATACCCCTCAGGAAGACGAGATCCTCAGGGATGTGGACACGGTAGTCGATGGCGTCGAGAAGAGCGTCGAGGTCCTTGACCGGATGATCCTCATCTACAGCAATAACGACCTTTTGGAACATCAATTGCCCCGCGCCCAATAGGCCCAGTGCCGTCTTACGTGCCTGCCTTGGGTAGCGCTGCTTGGAAGATACGATGGCGAGGTTGTGAAAGCCAGTCTCAAGTGGCAGGAACAGATCGACGAGATCACGTTGCTGGAATTTTAGCACAGGCAGAAAAGCATCGCCGACGGCCTCGCCAAGGTAACCATCTTCCATTGGAGGTAGCCCCACGATAGTCATGGGAATCATCGCATCCTTGCGATGGGTAATTCGTGTGACGTGCATTACCGGGTAAGGCTCGGGCAGTGAGTAATAGCCGAAGTGATCTCCAAAAGGACCCTCAAGTCTGGTCTCGCCAGGTATAGTGTAACCCTCAATGACCACATCACACTCGGCTGGTACCCAGAGGTCGCTGGTCTCGCACTTGACTATCGATAACCTCTTTTTGGCGAGCAGTCCTGCGAATTCATACTCGGTTAAGTTGTCCGGCAATGGAGAGATGGCGCTAAAGGTTAGCTCGGGTGGACCGCCCAGGCATATCGCCACTGGCATTCTGTTAGTGGCCGCGTCAGCGTGGTCTGCTCCGTGCTTGTGGGTCTGCCAGTGCAGACCTACCTCGGTGGGACTGAACACCTGACTGCGGTACATGCCCATGTTGTGCACGCCGGTCTCAGGATCAGCGGTGACGACCAGCGGGAGTGTCATGAAAGGCCCAGCATCTTCTGGCCAAGTTCTCGGTATAGGCAGCCTAGTGACGTCAGGTTCCTCCATGACTACCTGCTGACAGGCCCCTCTCGAGACTTTGCGTGGCGCCATTGCCATGCCTTGCTTGGCAAGCCCTACCCCTGTCCATGGTGCCTTGAGTATACCACCGATGTCAGGTTTCATCAGGGCGACCATACCCTCACCGACCTGTTTCGGTTCCTCAACGCCGAGTGCCCTACAGGTCCGTTCTCTCGTTCCGTATAGATTCATTAGCAGTGGAAACTTGCTGATACTGCCGTCAGGTAAGCGAGGCTGCTCAAATTTTATTGCAGGACCTCCTCGCTTCACGAGTCGGTCAGCGAAGCAGCCCGCCTCCAGTTCCACATCCACCGGATCGGGGATACGCAGAATATCGTCGGACTCCTCTAGAGACCTGACATAACGGGAGAGTTGCCTCCAGACCATGAGACGGCGGAGCGCTCACAGAATGAGAAGGTTCGCTCGCCATCGTAGATGGCGCGACCGACGGTTTCTTTGATATCGAACCTTCCGACGGTACCATGGGAGATGCCATGAGCACCTGCGATGTCTTAGTTGTCGGGGCTGGTCCTGGCGGAGGAAACGCTGCTCTGCAGTGTGCTCGCAAGGGACTCTCGACGATGATAATCGAAGATCACCCAGCAATAGGAACTCCGGTTCACTGCGGAGAGTGCATCTCTGAAATCGCTTGTGAAAACCTCAACCTAGAACTGCCAGAGCACGTTATTAGCCTCAGAGTGCACGGAATCAGGGTAATATTCCCTGATGGCACCGAGAAGTGCCTAACGGAGGAGGGATACGTCCTCGAGAAGCATCTGTTTGAGAGGTGGATAGCAGAAGAGGCTACCGAAGCCGGGGCTAGTATGCACCTCAATCACAAACTAACCTCAATGAAGAGGGTGGAGGAGGACGGACGCTTCGCAGGCTGGTTGTGCGACGGTAAGGGAGACGAGTTCCCGATTCGGGCCAAGGTCGTAATCGACGCCTCTGGGGTCGCCGCTGTCTGTTCGAAGATAGTCAAGGTCACAGATGAGAAACCGCTCAATGAGAGGGGCAAGGTCGTGGCCGGTATGCAGTACGAAATGCTCGAGGTGCCGACAGATGGCTACCTTGACTTCTACATCTGGCCAAAGTACGCCGAGAAGGGCTACTTGTGGATGATTCCCAAATGTGACGGTCGAGCCAATGTAGGACTAGTCACTGAAGACAGGCCCCGAACCAAGAAGGCACTCGACGAGTTCATCGATATCACACACTTCAAGGAACTCAAGCAGGTCCTCCCTCCTTGGAAGGAGAAGGGCAATCCTGCCTTCGGAGGGACCATCCCGATTTCCGGACCCTTCGATAACACTCACTACGATGGACTGATGCTAGTCGGTGACGCCGCCGGCTTCACCTCACCGCTCTTCGAAGGTGGATCACACCTCGCTCTGAAGTCAGCGGTCTACGCCGCCGACACAGCTGCTGCAGCTATCGCTGAGGGCGATCTCAGTGCCCAGCGACTGTCCGTATACTCAAGGCTGTGGAAGGATGAGTTCCCACCATACGACAAGATATTGCGTGGCAAGAAAGCTCTTTTTGATCTGACAGACGACGAAATGTCGGCAATGGCTCGTTGCTTCCCCGATGAGATGGGAGATATGGGAGTCGGTGGGAAGGCGATGGTCGGACTGAGGCTGCTGGTCAGCCGCCCTGCACTATATTTCAAGAAAATCGTACCTGCGATGCTGGCATTCGGCTACAGCAGAGCTAGGTACTATGGGTGGTGACTCCATACTCCCTGAATTTGGATTCGCGCTACTCGCGCTCGCGCTACTGACCAGCTTACATCAGATTGCACGACCTGAGAAGGCAGGTGACCTAATCGTACGCAATGTCACGATGGCCGCACAGATCTCCCCTTTCGCACTGTTGGTTGGGGCTTTCGTACTCGATGCCTCCTCACTCGACCTAGTCTCTCGCTATGGTGGTGACGAACTACCTCTGCTATATCGAATCTCATCTGTGTGGGGTGGCAGGGCAGGACCTCTTCTCCTCTGGGCTGCCATACTGGCGGTAGTGACCTGGTTCATGGCTAGAGCCGACGAGTCAGCACCACTTGAGGTCAGAATCATGCACGGTTGGGTAGCCGCGCTATTGGTCATTTCATGGCGGCTCGATCCATTCGCTGCGGCCACAGGCGGTCAAGGTGAGCTACACCCACTCCTCCAGACCGATCTGATGGTCATACACCCACCAATCGTGTTCTCATACTACGCTCTGTGTCTTGCCACTGCCAGTGTAGCCCTAGCTGGGGTGATTAGACGTGATACGACCGAATCGGTCCACGCCGCCCAGCTACATTGGGCCCGCGCTGGATTCGTGCTCGGGAGCATCGGTATTGGACTCGGTGGTCTGTGGGCATACACGGTGCTCGATTGGGGGGGATACTGGGCTTGGGATCCCGTTGAGACCGGCTCGATTCTGCCGTGGCTCGCGCTACTTCTCGTAGTTCATGTTCGGGCCAAACCTGGCTCTAGCGCGGTTTCGGCTGCGCCCGCCGTCGGACTAATCGCTGGAGCGCTTGCCTTCCATGCCACCTTAGTGACGCGAGCAAATGGTGTCTGGGCCTCTGTCCATGCCTTTGTGGCTGATGGTGAGGGCACGCTAGCCGACGACCCCTATCTCCGTGTCCTCGACATAGCCGATTTCAGCCCAGTAGGAATGGAGGTTACTTCCTACTTGGCGATAATACTGGTTCTATTCTACTTCGCGTACGCGCACCTGCGACAGCAGCAACACCTCGCAGTAGTTGCCTCGGGTGGAACTACCATGCTGGTGGCCAAACCACAACTCTCCATAGCCTTGCTACTATTCTTCTGCGCTGCCGCATACTGGATTGGATCGACCGCGGTCTTCGCAGTCGGACTCGTTCTGCTGCTGCTAATCGTGCACGGCGATTCCATACGTCCTCCGAAGCACTGGATCGCGATGGGAGTCCTTCTGATGCTATTCTCCAGTTGGCTCTGGATTTCCGAGATTCAACAGGCGGTCGCCGGACTGGTCCCGTTCCTCGTCCCATGGCTACTATCTCCTGAGGATGAGGGCGAGTTCAAAGGAGTCCTGTTACCTATTTCCGACTCCTCAGCACGAACTCGCGTCGCTAAGATGGTGCCATGGTATGGTGGCATGGCCTTTCTACTCCTGACATGGCTGCTGCTGACTATAGAGATAGACAGCTCCAGCCTCCAAGCCCACGAGTTCTATGGCGCTCCCCTCATCGGACTTCTGGCCGTCGGCCTGACACTGTATGCTTGGGGGCGCTCAATTACACCCGAGGCGGGCACCTCAATGGTTGGAGTAGTGCTGCTGACTTCCATCGCTCTCGCGAGCCTCGCTAGTCAGATATCACTCCCGGGAGATCCCAGTTTAATATTCACAAACGGCATTACCAGAGGCGCAGTCGCGCTATTCTTGTTGACTTGGCTGATCTTCGCCCTACCATCGACCGCACAGCAGGCATGGCGCACCGCGAGAACCACTCTGCCTAAGCTTAGAGAGGGCGGCCTACGCAATCGCAACTCTGCCCGTACGAGATTACTGGCATCGCATCTAGCACACTTCGGCATCCTACTGCTGCTGGTTGGGCATGTCCTGACCACCACTCTTGTCGATCGCTCGGACCCATCTCACCTAGTAACTCTGGAGCGGGATCAGCCGGTCGAGCATGACGGATACGAGCTGGTTTTCGTAGGAACTGAATTGATATCCGCAGAAGACGAGGCCTACGAGTTCGCCGTTGGCGATGGCTTCGTTGGAGTATTAGTCGAAGTAAGACGAGACGGCAATCTAATTGACACTTTGAGACCAGGGATGCTACGGTTTGACTCACCAAGCGGAGCAGTCAACTCGCGTTCGGAAGTCGACAGGATGACCGGTCTGACAGGCGACACTATCGTGATTCTGGACATCTTCCAGTCCAACGATCTACTGAGTTCGATGATTCTTGGTGGGACCGATGAAGTAGAGACCATCAGGATTACCGTACACAGTCTGAAGGGAAGCCACTTGGTATGGGCAGGGTGGGTCCTAGTGATGCTTGGCGGGGCCCTTGCCCTTGCCTCCAGTGACCGCTATGCAGAGCACTAGCAGAGAGAGAAAAAATCACCTTTGGTGATACCGTTTGTATGAAAAAGGGGGAGCCGGTCGGCGGGTCGCCTAGGAGGCCTACCAATGGACGACGGAACGATAGTTCACATCGATTATGATCTCTTCAATGCGGAGACAGAGAAGCTCATCGAGACGACTCGCGAGGAAGCCGCCAAGGAGCACGACGTCCACGATGAGACCCGAACTTACTCTCCCATGGTTACCGTGATTGGCGACGGCCGACTGATTCCCGGATTCGAAGCTCATCTGTCCGAGGCTGAGGCTGATATCGACTACAACCTCGACATCGAGGCCGCCGAAGCCTACGGCGAGCGTGATGCGAGCCTCGTCGAGACCATCGGCCAAAACGTCCTGTTGCGCAGTGTGAAAGACCCTGAGATGCTTGGGATTGGCTCTCAGGTAGAGATTGGTGGTCGCACCGGTATCCTTCAGTTTCTCAGCGCCGGGCGCGCAAGGATAGACTACAACCACCCGCTAGCTGGCGTTACCCTTCGTTATGATTACCGAATCACGAAGGTAGTTGAGGACCGCACCGAGAAGGTCGAGACACTGCTCAACATGAACACTGGCCGTGATGACTTTGAGGTTGACTTCGATGGTGATGACTTGACCGTCACCACTCCTGAGGCCATCGCCTATGACCAGAATTGGTCCTTTGCCAAGTTCAGCCTCGTACGTACCCTGAGGGACCACCTTGGGGTCGGAGTTGTTGTATTCAGAGAAGTTCACGAGCCCCGTGTGATTTCTGAGGAAGAGTAACCGGCAGACGTCCATGAGTCCAATATGGGGCTCGCAGAGTCATCAAACGACACACGGATTGAAGATGGGCTGTCGTTTCCGATTGACGATGAAGCGTAGCAGCACTGCGGTTTCCATCATAGCAATCTTGCTCGCATCTACACTGACCAGTGGATGCCTCGGACTGGCTGCCCAGAGAGAGGTCATGGAGTCATGGAGGGAGCCTCCGCTGACAATCGAGAAGGAGGAGACCTTTGGCTGGGACCACACTTTCTACTCGTCAGGATTGGAGGCGGCCGACCCGTACGAGAGGGAGGAACTGATTCAGTTCGACGAGAGCGTCACCATGCTTGTCATTAACTTCCGTGCGCAATTCCCTTGGTCGTCTCAGATTGAGGAAGTCATTGGTAACCAGACTAACGACTTGCGATATGTCGAGGTGCGTCTGTATGAGCCCGGTGTCAAGGAGGCTGGCGGAGATCCGTTCTGGGAGATTGAGACTAGTAGCGACTACCCACAGACACGATTCTCCATAGGCAACGGCACCTTCGTAGAGGGCAAGTGGACCTTCGAGGTTGAGGCCCGTGGCTATGGTATCACTGCACCGATAGAGCAGTTATCGTTCCACGATCATTTCGACGTTTATCTGACCATAACCCGACCATGCGTGCGCTTTGATGAGGTGCATGAGAGCGGAGAATGCACCTACTTGACTGAACTGGACTAGCCTCTAGCCTCTATGGTGAGATGCGTAGCGCTTATGAGTCGAGGGCAGGTCGCCGCGACGCTGAGGATTCAACTTGGATGAGAGTCTAGCCCTTCTCGTGCCGCATGATGTGTACGAGCAGCACGCAGTGCACATAGGGACAAATCAGAAATCCGCGGACATGAAGAAGTTCCTAGACACCTTGCGTCAGGACTCAAGTGGACTCCATCTGATAGACGTCCACGAGACTGATTCGCGAATCCGAGTAGTGGCCAAGTTCCTATCCCGCTTTGATCCTGACAGGATTCTGGTCGTGAGCGCCCGGCAGTACGGCCAGCGCCCTGCTCGCAAGTTCGCCGACAATATCGGCGCGATGCGCATCGTTGGGCGCTTCATCCCTGGTACGCTAACCAATTCCCGTCTTCGGACCTACATCGAGCCCGATGTAATCCTCGTCACCGACCCGGCTGCAGACTCTCAGGCTTTGTCGGAGGCAGTGAACTCGGGCCTACCAGTAGTCGGCATCTGTGATGCAAACAACAGATTGCGCAACGTCGACCTAGTGCTTCCAGCCAACAATAAGGGTCGACGCTCCCTCGCTCTCGTCTACTGGCTGCTGGCCCGAGAGATTCTCAAGATCAGGAGTTCCATATCTGACGCCGACTGGGAACGATCCCAGAGCGTCGATGACTGGGAATCCACCTTCTGATGCCGCGACGGCCTCATAGAGGGGTTACTGAACCGCCGCTCGTGCCCAATGAGCCTGTGCCACTATTCCTCGCCCCCATGGCAGGAGTCACCGACCTTGCCTACAGGCTTCTCGCGCGCGAGTGTGGTGCTGATGTTACTGTCACCGAGTTCACCGCCGCTTCGGGTCTAACTAGGCGCAACACGAATTCATGGCTCAAAGTCGAAAGCGATCCACGCGAGAAGCCATTCATTCCGCAGATATTCGGTGGGATTACCTCAGAGATGGTCGAGACCGTAGAATTGCTACAGGACAGGGCCGATGTGATTGACATCAACTTCGGCTGTCCGGCTCCCAAAGTATGTCGCACCGACGCCGGGGCCGCTCTGCTCAGGAATCCCGACAGAGTCGTAGAGATGGTGAGGGCCTGTCTCGATGTGGCTGAGGTACCGATTACTGTCAAGGTAAGACTCGGTACAGGTGGTGGCCCCAACACTGCTCTAGAGGTTGCTCAGCGGCTGGAGGATGAGGGCATCGAGCGAATCTGCGTTCACGGTCGTACGCTGCGTCAGAGGTATTCCGGCGTCGCTGACTGGCAGCAGATTCGCAATATCGTAGAAGCCGTCGACATACCAGTCATTGCCAATGGCGATGTGGTTGACGCGGCTACCGCTGCAGCATGCCTCGAGGCTACTGATGCAGCTGGCCTTATGATCGGACGCGGCGCTATAGGTAGACCAACAGTGTTCCATGAGATTAAGCGCGATATGGGCTGGCACAATGAGAATCCTCCATGGGGTTCCGAAGACCCCGCAGTGGCCCGACTTTGGTGTTGGGAGAGATATCTCAAATTGAGTGATGAAGTGTATCCTACGCAGATGAACAAGAACCTCAAGCGGCACGCGGTATCTTTCACCAAAGGACTACCAGGTGCCTCAGCCATGAGGGTCGACCTCCATTCCATACAAGATCAAACTGAACTTGGAAGCAGGGTCACCGAATATCTAGAGGCGCTCACTGAGTCCCATTCTGTGGCTGCTTGATAGACGAGTTAATCAGAGCCTCGTCGAGTCGCTGAGCAACAGTCCTCATCCGACGCAACGTCTTCTCGACCCGACGCATCACCTTCTCCTTCACTGCATCTCCATCCCTGCCGGCGATTCTGAATCCGTAAGGCATCCTGCCTCCGAGGGTGTTGAGCAGTATTTTCTGTGAACCCACCGGTACCGGATCCAGTATCTTCTGTACCTTCTCGATGTTCAGAGACTTCTTCTTGACACCCGAGATTAGGGCTTTTGAGACGGAATCGTCCAGTCTGCCAATCCCTCCCCTTGTCATCAACCAATCTTCGCCTCGCGCATCGTACTGCCGCATCAGGCCACTGTACACGTCTTGGGCTATTCGATCCAGCATTGGTACACGCTCGACGATGCCTGCGGCTCGCATGCGCTCAATCGATCTTTGTACACGGGCTCGGGAGTCGTCGCACTTATCGGCCAGAGCGAGCAGTGTGACGGCCCTACTGCTTGACAACAACTCCTCGAGTAAGTTGCGCGACAACTTGTCACCCGACTTGGCTCGCTCACCGCTCAGTCCGAGGTCACGTACCAGCGCATCGAACCAGTCCTCGCCTTCCGCGATGGCACCCGGCTCGGCCACCTCGATGCGGAAGGCCATTTCATCATCCTCACTAGAGGCGACCATCCTGTTGTCAGACTCGGAGACTACTTCGACTAACTCGGATAGGCGCAGGTCCAGAATAGTTCGAGCTTGGACCGAGACCAACTCGATAGCCGCACTAACTGAGCCCCCTCTGAGAACGTGGATGTGCCAGCGCCCCTCAGTGTCGGCGGCTAGCAGTCCGGATTCCCTTAGTTTGACGAGTTGGTGATGGATGCCGGTTTGAGACAGGCCGCTGGAGTCCCCCAGTGCTCTGGCGTCCCAACCTCTGAGGGGATCAATCAATACTGTCTCACGCAACAGTCTGTGTAGTGCACCCTGCTCATCTTCAACGCTAGCCCCCTCTGTCTTCCGCCTTACCATCCCCATCGAATCGAGCAGCCAAGCCAGCAGGACATCTGGGTCCTTGCTACCCGTCGGCATCGGCAATTCGGACAGCCTGACTCTGAACATGCGCGCTCCGCGCGCATTCCGAGGCTCAAGAGGCTTGGCCAGTCTCCAGTACCGACTCAGGCGTATTCGACGCGAACGTCCAACCACGGGTAGTCGACCTCAGAGGTTTGCAGCCCGGACATATGCGGCGCGAGAGCTAGTTTGGCTGGGCATAGTATGCCGCGTTGGCGTAGTACTCCTATCGCTGAGTGCACAGAGGCACGAGATCTACCGAGGTCGCGTGCTAGTTGAGCCTGCGAGACCGGTTCAGGAGTCTTAGACAACCTCGCGACTACTTTGCGCTGTACTGTTGACAGCCCGACTGGAAGCATTTCAGCTGCACGACTTTGATCAGTCACACCAGTTCCGGCGAGAATCTCTACCTGTGAGGGCGCTCCGGCGTAGTAACAGGTCCTCCCATTTACCGGCATAGTGGTCACTGAAGACTCGTTCACGAGTACGTCGAGGTGGTGACGAAGAGTGCCGTTGGCAGCATCCAACTGGCGCTGCAACTCACGGAAGTGAATTCCAGGAGAACGCTCAAGGGTGTTGAGAATACGCTTTCTAAGTGGATGCTCCCAAGAGTGGTCTCTGGGCGCTGCCAGAGTGCCCTGAGTAGCAGGCGCGATTAACGGCAGAAGGCCAGCAAGGCCCAGTGCCCCCCCGGCTATCGCAGCAAGGCCATCAACGAACCAAGGACGCGTACTGCGCCACTGTTCAATCAGTGCCATGACATCTTTCGTTGTCGTACGACCTTTGAAGCATACGGTTGGTTGTGCATGGCATGCTCGATAAGCACAGTCACTTGGGTCCGACGACCTTGCCCTGATACAGTTTCATGTAAGCGACCAGTGGACTTAGCAGCCTTCCAGCCTCTCGCCCATGCTCAGTAAGGCGGTAGATGACTCGGATTGGCGGTCCGTCCTCGACGACCCTGTCCACAAGTCCGTTCTGAACGCAGGTGGTCAACTTGTCCGAGAGGGTCCTGCTGCTGATACCGTGCAGAAGCTTCCTCATTTCGTTGAAGCGGCGATCACCAGCGATATACAGAGTCGCTAGAATCTCGATGGACCACTTCGAACTGAAAATTGAGAACGCATCTACGGCAGCATCGACCTCCCAACCAATATCAAAATCATCATCGTTGTATTTCCCGAACGACCTGCGAATTACCGCGCCACTTTCCTCCACTTCAGAGATTGTCTCACGAATCATCTTGAGGTCTGAGGAGGAGATTCGCAAGGGACCACGTGACATTGGTAACAGGTTGTGCAGGCACCATCTAGTGTATAAAATGCACCTCGGTGTAATCGTGAATACTTCTCGATTGATATACAGGAATTGGATGATTAGTGCGTAAACTGCACTAAGTAGCAGGAGGAAACCACATGGACAAATTATTGGAGAATTGGTTGGACGAGACGATAGGTGATGATGATGCAATAGTAGAGGTGCCGAGGATAAGTCTGAGGGCTTTTCTCTACGCAAATATTGCCAACTAC
>DAUV01000100.1 GCA_002505325.1 Euryarchaeota archaeon UBA623
GCGTATGGCTGAGGTAGTGATAGTTCGTGAGTGTCAACATGGCCAAGTCCGCGTCGTATTCGGCGATCTTACTCAGATGGAAGGCGACGTCGTGATTATCCCGGCTAATAACAGACTGGCCGGACGCGAAGGGCTCGATGAGAGGATGCAGCAAGCTGCAGGACCTGAGTTGAGGGAGTTCTGTGCGGGAATAGCCAAAGAGCGGCGTAAATTCAACCTGCAGCCCTGCGGCGTCGGTGAGGCCGTGACCACCCCGTCATTCAATCTCCCTGCCAAGCACCTAGTGCATGTGGTTGGTCCCGATTGCAGGAGGCCGACGCAGGACAACTTCAGGCGAGAACTACTGAAGAAGTCATACGACGCGATGTTCGAGGCCGTCGAGAAGCTCGACCCCCGAGAAACTTTGGTGACCCCACCCCTCGGGATGGATGTCTTCGCCTATCCTCACAGAGAGGGAGCGCGTATGACGATGGAGATTGTACTCGAGTGGATGGATGCGGAAGATGATCCTGGGGTCGATATGGTTCTGATTGTCACCAACGAGAATAATTTCCTGACCAACATGAAGACGGTTTACCGCGAGAGTGAGGATCGATTCCCTGGAGTCGACAGAACGAGGGAATACCGAAAGGGCAAGTTCGAGTGAGACTAGACCAATGTTCTCAAGAACCCTGAGAATGCGATAGTGGCGTGGGCGGCGTTTACGAGCGTGAGTTGCGTGCTGTACTCGCGGGTGAATTGAAAGGCGTACGTGCGGTTACCAAATCCTGCAGCGAAATCGAACGCGCCTGTGCCATGCAAGTGATTCAACGTCCGTTCCTAGTCGTCAGAGCCCCCGGAAGCGGCTCTGAGGGCACCGGTGATCTGCTGGTTTTGCGCGGCGACATGTGCTTCCCAATAGAAGTCAAGTCCTCCAAGTATCCTAGGCAGTACCTATCTGGAAGGACTATGCTCCAGTATGAGGCACTGCGTTCTACAGGAGAGAGGTGTGGTCTCCTGCCCCTGTATGCGTATAGGCTTAAGGGAGTAAGAGGAGATAGTTGGCGAATCATGCGTGTAGAAGTAGAGTCGTTGACTGGTAAGTTACGGCATCTCTCTAGGAGCATCCCAAAACTGCCACTCACCCGCAACGGCTCACCACATCTTGACTGGTCCCAAGGGATGCCTCTGCATCGCTTCCTAGCACTAGTATGCCGATCGGATGGAGCTAAATCGATCGATGCAGGTATGACGAGTGTGCAGAAACTTGAGTCGGTACTAGAATTCACCAATTAGAATTCATTCTCACCAGAGAGTTCGGAATCCAGCCTGTCAAGTCTCTTGTTAAGTCGCTCAACACTTTTCCTGACTTCATTCATGGAAGCCTGCTCTAGCAGTCTCCTGACACTGTCACGCTCACGCCTGAGCGAGTCGATTCGCCGGTTCAGGCTCCTCTCATCTTCCTCCGCTTCTCTAGGCATGATAGTCGTAGGGGGCCCTGTCTCAAGGTGCTTACTCTCTAGAGACGCAGGTTGAAGAAGGAAATTGCACCCCTCGCACTATGGAAGAGGGCGAGCGAAGGAGAAGCTACTGGCTCCCGTTCCTAATGCTCTACCTGCTGTATTTCATCGGCGCGCCGCTGTGGGTAGTGGCAGTCACAGGACTCTGGTACATCGGCCTACTGTACCTCGAGAACGAGGGTCACCTCGACAGGTATGGAGTGTCGAAGGTACTCGGAGTCGTGCTCATGGTCAGGACCGTGCATGGGCAGCGGTTCCTAGATAGAATCTCCAGCAGTAGGAGATTCTGGAGGGCGTTCGGAGAATTCTCAATCTGGCTCTGCATGTTGGCCATGCTCGGAGTCGTTGCTCTGCTCCTGATTAGTGCGATTAGTACCGCAATGGCACCTCCCGAGGAGTATCTGCCGGCCAGCGACCTGTTGCTAATACCAGGAGTGACTAGTTTCGTACCATTCTGGTGGCCAGTACTAGCTCTTGTCTTCGCATTGGTGATACACGAGTACAGCCACGGTATCCAAGCGCGTGCGCACGGTATGCGGGTCCGCAGCTTCGGGCTCCTACTAGCCGGACCCATTCCAATTGGGGCCTTCGCCGAACCACAGATGCATGAGATGGTTCGTGCCCCTAGACGCGAGAGGATGCGTCTGTACGCCGCTGGCCCATCAATCAACATAATCGCCACTTATATCGCTCTAATCATGCTGTCAGCAGCGGCCTCTGGTCTGGTTGCGAGTCACCCTGGAGTCTACGCCACTGGGGTCATCGCAGAGGAGGGGGCCGAGGAAGGGGGACTGCTACCGTACGAGATTATTACTCAAATAGACGGAGTTGAAGTGACTGGCTACAGCGAATTCTCTAATCAGATGAGTTTATTGTCATCCGGGGACGAAGCGACTTTTACAGTAATCTCGCATCCTGATTCAACAGGTGAGAGGTCGGAGCGTGACCTTTTGGTTACCTTGGGAGACCGTTATCAGTACTACATTGGGCTGTGCCAAGGTGATGTGCTGTGCGTAGAAGATACTGAGGTCCTACTGGGCGAACTAGGTATCGAGCGTGGTGATGCCTTCCTAGGAGTGAGTGGGCTGCGATCTAGCTCGTCCTCAGTAGGCTACTATTCTGGTATACTGAGTGGAGATAACGGCCTAGGGCAGACTGCCTTAGGCACTGCTCTGACTCCTCTGGCAATGATTGGGGTCCCTATCCAGTATGACGGGCAGACAATGTTGTTGGAAGAGCGTGCCATGCTGGAATCCGGTGACGGTTATGTCGCCTCTACTCTGGGCACCGATGGTATGTTGATACTGTTTGACTTCCTGTTCTGGCTGGTCTGGATTAACTTCCTGCTCGGCTTTGCCAACTTGATTCCCATGATACCTTTCGATGGGGGTCACATAGTGAAAGACGGGTTTCACTCTGTGCTGGACAGGGTTACCAGTGGCATTCACCCCATGCGAGTGGAGGCGATGGCTGAACGTATCAGCAGCATGAGTAATGTCCTAGTGTTGTTCATCGTGATTGTGCCAATTATATTGCCGCGACTGGTATAACTCATTCCTCTTCAGCAGATTCATCGCGTCTTTCGATAACAATCTCTAGCAGGTACGGTACCGAGATTATGACTGCGACGACCACAGCGAGGCTTCTCCATGTTGTATCCGTGACTTGGGACGA
>DAUV01000059.1:0-17477 GCA_002505325.1 Euryarchaeota archaeon UBA623
TTGTCCAACCCCCATCGCATCCATTGAGACATTGAACCATCGAACTTGATCATTACTTCTCGATCTACTACGTATCCGTTCCATTTCGCATCGATTTCCAAATCTAAGGACGATCCACCCGTCCTCAATGGCTCGTTAGCTGGATACCACCCCGTCCCTCCTGTATCTTCGCCAATGATGATGTCATGAGTACGAGTGGTATCAATCTGAAGTCCACTCTGCGGCTTCAATTGAAAATCCACTCTGATGTTGCCGCCCTCGGAGCTATCCGGAATCTCCCAGACGAAGGTGACTTCGACACCCCCATCGACTCCGGTGGCAATCGGCATCTGACTGACTTCGGCGCTCTGCACCGAGATGCCTCCAGTGGAGCCAGTCCACATCCGGTCATCGAAGCCCGATTTGAGGACTATCGGGAAGTAGACCAGTCTACCGAGAACGCTGGCGTCCTTCATCTCGATGTCGACTAAGGGGAAGCGCACCGAGATATGGGCGTCATTGGCCTCGGACCCCCAAAGGAATCGTATTCCAGCATCATCCCCTGGTTGGGCGAAGAGGAGACTGCGCACAGTAAGGGTCAGTTCCAGCAGGTCGCCGTCGTTGACATTCCCGGAGCCGACTTCGACGCTAATCTGTAGCATCCCCGAACCGGTCAGATAAGGGTCAATGCCTCCATCTCCATCGTAGAACGAACCCCCAATCCTGATCTCCAAAGTTGAGTTGATGGTGACTCCTACTGCACCCTCTACCTCGTAAGGGATGCTGAATTCCCATGTCGAGTTCTGGTAGTCTCCCTCAGTCCCCCATACCACTCCCCATGTCCCGATGTTAGTCTCGCTGAAGGATGGGGTGGCGAGGGTGGATTGGGAATCCGACTCGTCGTTTTCGAGATCATCATTGAAAGGAGTTAGTGTACCATCACCAGCCTCTCCCATCAGGTAGAGGTTGAAATCCGTCGAGGTACAGCAGGTCACTTCTTCCTGTCCTGAGGCTGCATAGGGAGACATGCTCATGACAAGAAGCAGTGTGACCAGAGCCAAAGCGCTGGGGACTCGCTTAGGGGGCATTAGACCCTGTGGCTGGCTAGCATCCCTTGAATGCGCCGCCTCTCGAAAACCTCGTGTGCGTGGTTGCGCGGGCGGCGCCATAGGCGCCGAAACCGATTATCCATGCAACCAGACAAGTTTCGCTAGACCGTCTTTCGATAACTCTTCCAATCTTGCGAAACCCACTCTCTCGAGCTGATAGGTTTCGCCAACAACCAACTCAAAGTCCTCTAGCACTCCGGTCTGCGTGACTAGACCTTCTCCTGCAGGGGTCACCAACTCAGCTTTGCGAGCGATTCCAGTGGGTATCCAGTGGATGATAGGCCTCTCATCTGACCTGTCGAATGATTCAATTGTCGCGACATCTCCTGAGGTCTCGATGTCAGCGAACTCCTTCAGCCGGACCTTTCTTTGACCCGCATCGGAGGCCTGTATCAATATCGAGCCTGTTAACTCCCATTCTCGAGACCCTGGAATCGTCCCGTTAGGATGTCTAGGAACATTCACCCTCTGCTCATTTGCTCCTCGTAATTCAAGAGTGATGGGAGAAGCCACGAAGCTACGCCGCTCGACCGACGAGTCGATTAGGCTGGAGTTGAATGCCTCTATTGTCTGCATGGAGATTGAGATATCCTTCTGTGACAGCCCGAGGTCTATCCAGAAGTCACGCAGCGCTTGAGCACTGAAACCCCGTCGGCGAAGCGCTTTGAGAGTGGGGAGTCGGAGGTCACCCCACCCCTCATGGCTACCTGATTCTATTGTCGTGCGCATTCCTGAGGTAGAGAAACTGCCGAATTCGTGGACCTTTACTCTGCCCCAGTAGAGTGGCTCCGGATATTCCCATCTGAAGTGCTCGTACAGCAGTGTCTGCTTGCGGGTACTGTCCATCAAATCCTTTCCACGGACTATGTGAGTGACGCCCTGCTCATGATCTTCTATGGCACTTTGGAAGTCAAGCAATGGCCACACTTTGTAACGATCTCCTGCCAAGGGGTGAGGTGTATGCTGGATCCTCAGTGCTGGCCAATCTCGAAGAGCCGGATTGGGCAGAGTCATGTCGGTCTTGACTCTGACTACTCCCTCGCCATCCTGCATCTTACCGTCGTTCATTGACTTCCAGTCAGATAGGCTCTCTGTCACACTTCTACCTCTGCACGGGCAATTCTGCTTGTCCTCTCTAAATCCCCTGAACTCGTCAGCGCTACACCGGCAGACATAGCCGAATCCTTCGGTAATCATTTGCTCTGCGTGCTCTAGGTAGATTGGCATCCTCTCACTGGCTCTGACAATCACGTCGGCAGGCCTTCCAGCCAGCCATTCATACTCATCCTCTATCCATCCGTATGCATCAGGCAGAGGGGGTTTCACTCTGGTATCCGTATCATCGAAGCGCAGAACCACTTTCCCGTCATACATTTTCGCATATTCTGAGTTTATCACAACTCCTCTCGAATGCCCCAATGTCAGGGGGCCGTTAGGGTTCGGGGCGAATCTCAAAACCACTTGAGAGGTGTCGCCAGGCAGTTCTCGCAGCCCATCTGCCTTACGGTGCTTCTCACGTTCTAGGGCCTCGGGCGCCGTCCTCGCCAATTCTTTTCTGATGTATTCGATTCCATTACTCTCTGCTAGCGAGTTGGCAGCGGACACCTCGGTCTCGACTAACTCTCGGAGTTGCTTAGCCATGCCACGAAGGTCTTCACGTTCAGATAGCAATCTACCGAGCACGCTTCCTGCCTGCCCCTGTCCGGTGTACTCAACGGCGTTCTGTAGCGCATACTTACGGACAGCAGCGACGATATCGGGACCCCAATCGTCTGAATCAGCCATGATACCGGTCGATACCGCCCAAAAGCAGCATTTCACGCTTCGCGTGCTCACCACTCGTCGAGTGATGATTGGAGGGTTGTAGGGCCGTCCACGGTTCTAAGGGGGACAGGCCCGCCATGAACTTCCATCCAGGCATCAGATACGGTCGACCAACTCCACCGGAGGCACTCGTGCGGTAGTTCTCCTGAGACTAGTTGCTTAACGGCTCCCTTAGTTAGTGGGTCGGAAGGGTAGCCCGATCCGATTGTGATTCCTAACTGTGATTCGATAACCGATATCGCATCGTCCCGTCTCACCTTTGCTAGGATGCTCGCTGCTCCGGCCACCACATTCTGTGAGTCCATCCCATGCCGTGAAAACACCTTCCACTTGGACCAATCACTGCCTAAGTGAGATACCAATCTGTTCGTAAAACGTTCCTCATTCACATCGCAGGCGTCAGCCATCACTGTTCCGCCAGAGCCGCTTTCCGCTGCAGCCTCGATGGCTTCCGCGAACAACTCGATTTCGAGTCTGTTGAGATCAGAATATTGGCTGTTTGAATCTATCCTCTCGGCTTCACAGATTACTATTCCAACACCCCATCCACTGGACTCAGCCTCTGATAGGATCTTCTCAGAGATATCGCGTCGCTTTGCTGGGGACAACTCCTTAGAATCTCTAGCACCAAATTCCTGCAACACTCTCTCGTCTTCATCCGGTATGCATAGCGCACATACCACTAGGGGTCCTATCACTGGCCCTCTGCCAGCTTCGTCGACGCCTATCTTCAGCCCACTCACAGCTCCAAGTCGTAATCTGCCGGGCTATCATCATCTCTGCTTTTCTTGGGCACGACCTTGCGAGTCTCCTGCTCGGCCGGGTCAAGCATCACATTGTCAGGGTGCGACACCTCCCCTTGTGTCATCCTGTCTGCCATCTCAGTGGCTGACTTGATGTCATGTTCGGTTTGATACATATCTAGTACATCACTGGCCGTTTCCACAACTTCCTTACTAGGCCCTTCTCGTGGTTTCTCCGATAATCCACCGGACTTTTCAATGAACTCAGCAGCGAAATCTCGTACCCCTATCTGAGGGCTTTCCACGAGTTCGGGCACCTGTTCACCCCTCTCTTCGAACCTAGCCATCCACTCTTCCGCCTTCTCCTCAGCAAGAGGGGCAGGACCTATGAGCGCCAGTTCACGCTGCTTCCTAGTTTTGACAGCCACAACTACTCCTATGCTCCCCGCGATTACAACGATGGCTATCAGGAATAGTTCGTGCCAGACCTCCAGCCAGTTGATGATGTTCTGTAAGAACTCACTCCCGTCCGCATCTCCTCCGGGATCAAATGCAGCTGGCACAATGACCGAGTCCTCTGCGGAGAATATGATAGACGGATCTCGAATCGATCGGACCTCGACAGTCAGGGTTGCTGTGGTCTCTATGGGGGCTTCTGTTGGTACTGCCATCCATGCGCTGAATTCCACTGAATCGCCCGGTTCGACATTCATAATCTCAAAAGAACGGGGATTACTACTTTCAGTTCCGGTGGAAGCACCCAAAGGGGGCACTAGACCGAATTCCATGACCATGTTGACATCGAGATTGACTACTAGGCCGTCCGGCTCATTACCCGCGTTGGTAAGGGTCCACAGTGAAGTCAGGGCATTGGTCTCTGACAGGTTCGATGAGACCCTCTCAAGCAGCCAATCATAGTACTCTCCGACAGTTATTGTCAATTGTAGTTCATAGGGGGACCAATCTTCCAGCCACAACTGGACCAAGAACTCTGCAGTCAGGTCTGCTACTGTTCCTTGTGAAACCGTGCAGGAAATCTGAATGCTGTTCATCGACTGACCCGGACCTAGGGTGACACTACTCTGGTCGAATTCCACAGTTAGCCATTCTGGGGTATTTACTACTATCAATTCGAAGGTAGAGGAAACATCTCCCGTATTTTCTATTCGGAGGGATCCATGACAAGTCTCTCCTGGGCTAGTGTCTCCGGTGCAACCGTCCTCCTGTAGCGTCAGCACCCCCCCAGTCCGAGGGACTATGCTAACTCTCTGATTAACCATAGAGACCTGATTCGGAGATGCACTGCTCCATACCATGACATCGAAGAACAAAGCACCCGGGTACCTATCGGGAGCCTGAACCTGAAGGTGTATCTGGCCAGATTCATTGGGGGCCATGGAGTCTAGTTGAACTCTGCTGAGAACGATAGCAGCCCAGCCATCACTGGAGAGCGACATCGCTGACTCACCGATTAACAGGCCGCCTGAATCCACTTCTGCGATTTCCACTACGAGGTCACGCACCGAGTTGCCTAGGTTTCTTGCAGTCACGAACAAATCGATTACATCACCAGGAGATAGGGAAGCGTTTCCACCGCCCTCATCTATAGTGGCAGCGTGGAAGAAGCCGTACTCCAGCGAGAAATTGTACCAGTCCTTCGAACCGTCCGATTCACTGGTGAGCTGCATACTGAACGGGTGCAACGAGCCAGCTAATGGGTATCCGTCAGAAACCTGTGGGGCGGTGATTGAGAACTGCACCCACTGAGGGATGTCGGAGGGGGCGTCGTAAGTATGCCCGACCTCGGGGGGTTCGAAGTTCAGCCACTCGATTGACCAGCCCCCCGGGCCGCCGATACTCACAATCGCATCATCGTCAACTCCTGCGTGGTTGGTGAAGTTGAAATTCAGTCCAATTGTAGCCCCCGGGTCGATGTCGAAGATTGATCCAGAATCCGGACCGAATTCGATACCAAGTGGTTGAATTTCGAATGGGTAGAGGTAGTTTGTGATATTGAAAACAGTCGCAGCAGCGGCTTCTTGCAACTCTAGCGCTCTCGCAGGAGAGATTTGTCCAGGATAGGTGTGCCCAACAGGAGATTCACCGGTGATTACAGCTGTGAAGACGCAAGCTGAGAGATATGTACCGTCTATCGAAGGATGTGAACCATCGCTAGAATACAGAGTTGAGAATGCAGTCGAGCCAACGCTTGGATCAACTCCAGTATCTGCCACTGCGTCGTACAGGTGCTTGTAGGCTAAGCCCACCGGTGCGATGAAGACTGGCTCAGTTTGCGTTGTTATGTTTTCGAGATACATCTCATACCCCTGCTGCAAATGCAGTTGCATCGAGAGGTAATCCGGGTTCCTCCATTGATTGTTCAAATCTCCATCCTTGTATCCCCATGTCATGAATAGAATAGTGCTCCCTCCTGAGTCCAAGACACGCTGATTGAGATAAATCGCAGCGTCTCTGCTGTCCTGCCAGTTTTGAGAGTTGGTTGGAAAAGATGGGACCTGACTCTGGTCTTGGAGAATCACGAAATCGTTCGGTTGATTGAGTGCAATGTTCCATTGATTGCCACTTTCTCTAGCTCTATCTTCGTGTTCGTAGAGTTTCAACCCCCCACTAGTCAGCGCTGAGACTTCAGCATCCCCTTCTACCTCGGATAGGATATTATCGAGTTTTGAAGCGAGATTGTTCTGATTAGTATACGAATTGCCGAGCATCAGTACGTCAAGGCCACTCGTTTTAGGATATGATTCAGCATCCTCCCTAGGCGAATCTAAGGTGCTTGGTGGATGGCTGGATGTAATCAGTAAGAAAATGAGAATCAAGGCGAACTGACGCTCGTTCACGGCCGACTGTCGTCGTTCTCACTCTTTTATCCCTGCTCCCCTTTGTTATCGAGCTCAGCGAAGTATTGATGGCCTAGGGTGTTGTTGCATGAATACGATGAAGATATGGCCATTCGGGAAAAAACCGGCCGAACCGCGTCAGGTTAAACAGCCCAAAAAGCGTAAGATCGTTGAGTACGAAAGGAAGCCGAATGAGCCCTCTGAGGAGAAGGTGACTGACCGAAGCCATCTTGAAGACGTATCTTTCAAGGATGCAATGGCGCTTCTCGGGAACGACTCCAAGAAGCAATGAACTCCTTCTATAGGACAGGACTCGGAATCATCCGTCCTGAGGTTTCGATGTCGAACTCGCCCGCATGAAGGGGCGATTTCAGTCCGAATTCGTAGCCGACTGCTGGATCAATCTCTCCAAACTGCCCAATTTCTTCTCCTGAGATGAGTACCCTCGCCCCCCGGCCTGATATCCAGGGTCCCTGTGCTTCCTCTGTCGCTTCGAACACGACTTCGTCCATATCTGCACCGAGATCTCTCAACAGGGCCTGTACAATGCCTTTTGCTGCAGTGAAACCCCCTCCGATTTCGGCACACGCCCAAGCGACCCTCGTCGAGTTTGCAGAGTCACTAACGACCTCTCCCAATTCATACACCTTCTGCGGCAACTCGTGATGCCGATTGGACGCAAGCAGCTTCAGTAGGGAGGGCAGGAGGTACTGACGTAGCATGGTATGATCCTTGGTGATGGGATTGGAGATTACCGACAGCCCCCCTCGGGCAGGCCATCTGACTCGCTTGAACTGGTCTCTCTCATTCGACAAAGTGAGTCCTTGTGTCTCTTGAATCCCCAGTGACCTCAGGCTTGCCCTGATTCTGCGTTCAAGGTGTGATGAACTCAGCGGAACAGCGTCTAAGTAGACATCGGAGAGCTTCTCAGGCATATTGTCGTAGCCGTACCCGATGGCTATGTCCTCGACGATATCTATCGGGTGCATGATGTCGCTGCGCCATCGTGGCATCTCCACCACATGCTCTCGTTCTCCCACTGCACAGTCTGCCCACCGCTCCGCCCTGTTCACGCCGTCTGTGACTGTTCTCGATTCAATCAGCCGTCCACCCATCTTAATCAAAGCAGCTGCAATTTCGTCTGAACCCAAATCCAGGCCCAGAACTTTCTCGATTAATTGGTCAGGAACTCGATGCCTCACCGCATCCCCGCGTGGAGTGCTGGAAACATCGCTATCGTATCCGGTGACACTGACACTTTCAATCGCCCCGCCTCTCTCGTGCAGTGACAGGCACACCAGTATCAGGCATGCTTCACAAGCTCGCTTGTCCCATCCGGTCACATCGATGAAGAAATCCGTAGTGGACTCTGTGACTGTGGTGTGGTCGCCATTGATTATCGGAGGGAATGACAGGATGTCATCGTTGGAATCGAGAATCACTGGAAATGAATCCAAACTATCCATCAGGTGTGCGTACTCAACGCCCTTAGGGTGTTCTTCCAATATCTGCTTAATTGTCATCTCCTCATTCATCATCAAAGGCACGAAGGAATGTGATTCAGGGACTGTGACGACCTTGAACGGCTCAGAGATTGTGGATAGGTCGTGCACACCTATGGAGGCAAATTTCCGCTTGCGCCCCAGTGTCAGATGAAGCTTCTCCTGATGGTCCATCAGAGACTGGATGAACTCACTCTTTTCGGAGTCGGTGTTTCCAGTGTTAACGCCTCTTACTATCGCTGCCATGATAATCGGCCTGACTCGTTCTAGAGATGGGTCAACCACCATTTCCACTCCGCTTTCAGAAACCTCAACAGATGGATCCTCGAAAGCCCCGCCTACGAAGCTCCTGGAGGCCCGAGCCAACGATTCGTGGCTGAGTAGATCGGGACGGTCGGGAAAGACTTCGACCTCGATGATTTTGTCATCATTACCCTCTACTGGGCACCCCATGGCTGGAAGCCAATCTGACCAGTCTCTGCCAGAGTGCTCAACTCCGTTGATTCGTTGAATGTACTGCAAGATAGAGTGCTGAAGGTTTAGAGTAGGCATTTCCCACCTCAATTACCAAGCCACATGGGCAGCGGACGATCGTAACCAATCAGCCTCAGGCCACTGATGGATGCTGTGTCGTAATCAAGAGCCCTGAGATTCCTTCTGCTGAGTTTCTCTAACCCGTCAAGGCCCAACTCGCGCATCCAACCTCGAACAGTCGAGTCGAGCCAAACCAAGGTCTCCTCGAGACTGTCCTCAGGAGGTGGAGCCACTAAGATTGGGCATCCTGCCGCGACTGCAATCAACATGTCCTCCGCACTCGGTGTCTCATCCATCTCGATAAGCAGATGGCGCCCTTGCTCGGTCAGATTCATTGCCCGAGCAGCGAGACCTATTCGAGGCAGTGCAGACGCTGCGCGACTGCCACCAGGGGCTGCCGCGTCGATTACAGCGCCATCCAAATCAAGATCCACAACCAGTCTGAACAGGTGATCGGCCCTATCGACACGATCACGCAGGAGAATCATCGATTCATCGTCCATCTTGCAGGTGATGGAAACTAGAATGGCCTCAATCTCGGCATCGTTGAGCGGTGGCATGTCAGCCAAATCAAGTACTACTCCTGCACAATTCCCAAGCCAGTCCGCACAGTCGACGAGATTACTCTCGCCTACGAGAATCAAATCACATCCTCTGGGCGAAGTTCTAACCAGGGCTGGCTGAGTCGAAGCCACTCCCTGCCAGGTGCCGGCGGAGTCAGATTCGACCAACCAAGGGATTGGGAATAATAGGCCGCCCTCTTTAGAGCCGAGCGGCATCAGGAGAGTGTACGGGTCGAGAGGAGAGTGCTCAGGAAGTCTGTCCGAGGTCGAGGGCACCAGTGCGATGCTCTCAAAGCCCTCTGCGACGGATGAATCGGGTATCTCTGTGACTCCCGAAGATGAGTCAGATGGCACTAGGACCAACGCATCTTCTTCCAGAGTCAGTCCTAGCGGTTCTAGATACTCAGCCAACTGGGTTATCTCTGCGGTTTCTATCCCTCTCATCGTCGCACCTTCTCCTGGAGGGGGGCAACTACCCGCTATGACCACGCGCCCCCCTGTCATACCGACTCCGGGCTCGGAGCCAACTGAGCCAAGGATAACAACGGTCCCGTCACTCATGCCGGCCCCACACCTCTTCCCGGCATGACCCCGGACGATTACCGTGCCACCGGACATACAGGCACCAACTTCGTCTCCGGCAGAGCCCTGCACTGTGATGAAACCTCCAGTCATACGACGTCCGAGACGGTCTCCGACGTCCTTCTCAACGACTATTCGACCGTCTCGCTGAAAAGCCCCTAGCATCGATTTACTGGAGCCTTGTAGTGTGAAGGTTCCTCCGTTGTTCATAATCCCGGCGCACTCGCCGAGATTGCCAAGCAGCAGCACCCTTGATTTTGAGGGTAGATGGGAAATGGCCCCAATCTCTCCACTCTTGGGCTTCTCATCGCCTCCGCGACCCCACCCTATCCTGACCAACAGGTCCCTCTCTAGGGCCTCAGACAGCATTCCATCAAGGTCTCGACCAAGTTTCATGCTCTTCGCAGTGACCTCGCGCATGGCTCTCCCTGCGCGGACATGACGCTAGTGGTCTTCATTCTGACGGGCAGCACGCCCCCAAGTCGCTGCTATTGAGGGGAAATTCGAGGTGCGAAGGGAAGGGTATGTTGATAGAGGGCTGGCAAGGGCATCAAAACGCCCTCAAGGGGTCATGTGAGGTCAAGGCGTGATCAGGGTCGCCATCAACGGATATGGAACAATCGGCAAGAGAGTTGCCGATGCAGTCGACGCTCAGGATGACATGGAAGTCGTGGGAGTGACCAAGACAGGACCCAGTTTCGGGTGCGAACTAGCAGCGAAGAAGAAATATCCTCTGTACTGCACCACTGACGATTCAGAGCGCATAGCTTCCTTCTCATCCGGCGGATACGAGTGCCATGGAGGGCTCTCAGAACTACTGGCTTCAGCCGACGTGGTAGTAGACTGCGCCCCGGGTAAGATGGGGGCGGCAAACCTCGCCAAGTACAAGGCAGCTGGTATCAAGCACATGTTCCAAGGCGGCGAGAAGCACGAACTCACCGGGCTGTCTTACAGCTCTAGCGCCAACCACGCAGCGAACCTGAATGCCGATGGCACGAGAGTTGTCTCCTGCAACACCACTGGACTATCGCGTACTCTCGTGCCGTTGTACGAACTCGGCGACTCTCTCAAGGTTGAATGCACCATGATTCGTAGGGCAGCCGATCCAGGCGACTCAAAGAAGGGGCCCATCAATGCCATCAAACCTGTGTTGAAGGTTCCCAGCCATCACGGCCCAGACGTCATGACGGTGAAGCCGGAAATCGAAATCAACTCACTGGCCGTTGCAGTCCCAACCACTCTAATGCATGTTCATGCCATCATCGCAGATCTCCCCCTGGGACACGGTCAGACGACCGAATCGATTCTAGACTTATGGAGACAGACTCCAAGGGTCATTGTGATGCATGGAGAGGGGGATCGGCTGACAACCACCGCTGAAGTTATGGAGATGGCGCGCGACTTAGGTCGTAAGTGGGGTGACCTACACGAGATATTCGTTTGGGAGGACGGAGTGAAGTTGGTGGGTGACAGGCTGTACTACTTCCAAGCAATACATCAGGAGAGCGACGTGATTCCCGAAAACATCGACTGTATTCGCGCTCTGATGGGAACTGAATCCAATTGGCGCGCTTCCGTGGCTAAAACCGACAGTGCAATTTCGGATTACTACGGGCTATGAAAGTGCCTTCATGTTGGCGAGCTTCGTGGTACACCTAGTATGAATGGTCAAAAAGCCCCCTCCGGTCGGCTGTTGTATGCTCAGGGCTCGCTCTGTCATAATGGTTCTCACAACACTGCTATTGTCTACGTGGACCGGAGTGCTCGCGAGCGCTTCAGAGGACCTCTCTACGAGTGGTGATGAAGGGGCGAGTACGTCTACGACTCCAAACTCTCAATGGTCGCAGATTGATGCCTCAATAACCTCCTATTCTCTGCGTGAGTCATCAGGTCTCCTGCACTCTCCGTTCGGTTCGTTCGATCCGCTGGATGCCCCCATTCTTCTCGGCCCTGAGAACCTGTATGATCCGCAGGCCCTGAGGCGCACAGGGATGCTCCTGGTTCAATCTGACAGTTCTGACATGACGGCCATGATGAACGCCTTCTCCATCATGGAGGTCGATGTCCTAGATGTGATTCCTGATGACGCCGTAGTGGTTCGTGTGGATCCGCTGAGTGATGCCGATGTAGTCGAATCAATCAACAGGCTGCCAAGCGTCAGATGGACTGGTGCACTGCCTGTGGCATGGCGGGTAGCTTCCGAGTTAATCCCTCTATCAGGGAGGAATGGGGTACTAGTCGATTTGGACGTGACACCGGCTCCGGATCTCGATTTCTATGAATTGACAGAGCTCTCGTTGGATCTGCAGTTGGTCTCCGGAGAAATAGGGCCCAGAGGAGTTTGTGACGCTTATCTGTGCCAGCCTCGATCTGTTGATGCAAAATGGATTCCAATTCTTGCTATGGATGGCAGGATTCTGCACATTGGCTCGGCTTCGCAAATAGTCATTCACAATACCAATGCTAGCTCAATCAGTGGCATCAACGGTGCGTTAATTAATTCAGGTGGGACACTGAATGGGAGCGGCGAGGTCCTTGCCATATCTGACACTGGCCTAGACGGTGACCACGGTGACTTCACGAATCGAATCAGAGGAATCTATGATCAGTTTGGGCCCGACAACTCAAACGCCGACATGAACAGCGGACACGGTACTCATGTGACAGCCACACTACTTGGGGACGGTTCTGGTGACTCGACGGCTATGGGCATGGTGCCTGCTGCTACCTTCCACTTCTATCAGCTTGAGGCAGACAATTCCGGGGCTCTCGCTCGTTGGGGTTCGCTGTACGAAATGTTCACCCACTCGTGGCAGAATAGCGCGCGTATACAGACCAATAGTTGGGGGAACGAGAACCTCGTCGGCGAATACAGTTCTGACTCCAGATCCGCCGACTCGTTTCTAGTGGATTTCCCACGCTTCCTGGTACTTTTCTCAGCTGGCGATTTAGGTTCGAGCGGAGCCAGCGGCGTTACTCCACCGGGGACTGCCAAGAATGTCCTAACGGTCGGAGCCTCAACTACCGGATCGTACGGTAGCACTGCTGAGGGAACGGTCGCCGGATTCTCTTCGAGAGGGGCGACCCTTGACGGCCGCATCAAACCAGACCTAGTCGCCCCTGGTGTGATGATATGCTCGGCCTTGGCCGAAGAAGCGCAGTTTGCCAGCGGGGACTCGTGTTCAAGCACCACCCATGGCGACGGGAGCACTCCCCTATACATGACACTCAACGGCTCGTCGATGGCCACCCCCGTCGCCGCTGGCGCTGCAGCGATGGTCAGGCAGTACCTCAGGGAGTCGGAGGGCATAAGTGAGCCCCGTTCGGACTTGATTCGTGCCATTCTGATTAACGGTGCGGAGGACCTTGACACTCCTGACATCCCCAATCCGGCCGAGGGATGGGGGCAGGTTGACCTACAGAACAGTCTCTACCCGTCTTCCGGAGGGCAGAGTCAGTCAGTTCTGTACGATTACTCGCGCGAGTTACTGCCTGGCCACGCCTTCCTCTACACCTTCGATATCGATGCGAGCCAAGGCATGGACATCACGCTGGTGTGGAACGATAGAGAAGGGTCGGCAGTAGCAGACCAGAGTGCAGTCCGTTTAGTAAACGACCTTGACTTGAGGGCGACCTCACCCGATGGGATAGTGTACATCGCCAATCAGTTCTCTAACGGATTCAGCATCTCGGGTGGCAGTGAGGATCGGCTGAACAACGTAGAGAGGGTACGATTGCCTTCCAGCACCTCGGGCATATGGACAGTCGAGGTCGGCCATGCAGGAGGGACGTTACAGGATTACGCCATCGTACTCAGTGGAGTAGCTACCGAGCTGGAACAGGCAGATCTTTCCGTATTTGACGGCTCTCTCTCAAGTTCCGTGGAGAGCCCCCTACAGGGCGACACCTTCCTAGTTGAAGCTGCTTGGAAGAATCAGGCTACGGCTGATACAGGTACCTATTCAATCGAGGTCGAGGACCTTACTGCAGGAACGATGATTCATACTTCACAGCGCTCCTCTCTGGGCGGAGGTATGCTCGATTCGTTGTCATTCCCTCATTCTTTCTCAACTACTGGCCTGCATGTCCTTGAGTTAAGACTCGATTCGAACTCAGAGGTTGACGAGCTCAATGACGAGTCCATTGGAACTGACAACAACCGTATTCTACTGCATGTCATTGTCTCTCAAATAGGAGTCAGACTCACTCCTCTTATGGAGGACGGCAGTACACCTAGCAACCCTGCTGAACTCTCTCAGGCCATGACGAGAACGTTAGACCCAAGGACAGCTAGCTGGGTTCTTTTCGAGCTTGAGATGCGCAATGAAGGAACTTCGGAGATTTCAGTAGGCCTGAGTGTTTCGCCTGTACAACTATTGGGTAATGACGGGGTTCTTTACTCTCCGCAGGACGAGTGGTGGAAACTAATCAACGAGTCCGGACCGTGGACACTGGCTCCATTTGGCGAGGAAGGCGATAGAGTCGTAGTCACGCTGAACATGTCTGACATGGATACCGACCTGTCCAACCCCTCGGATGTCATCTACGCTCTACCAGGGACCTTCGTCTCAGACCTGACTCTATTCGACACCAACGCGCCCACAGTTTCTCACAGTATCAGGCTGACAGCATTCGTGGAGAGGGTTGAGGGACTTTACACCATAGTCGCAGGGACAGAGGGGCTGGGGGCGGAGCCCGGCGAGTTTGCGGTCTTTTCACTCTCCATCAAGAATACTGGCAACGGTCCGACTCAGTACACAGTCAGTTGTGAGACTACCGACCGTTGGACCATACACATCGGTAACAGTCAGTCATCCGAGATAACTCTTGAACCGTTGAGCAGACTCCAGTTCCTCCCTCTTCCCATCAAAGTCAGAGTCTCTGACGCTGGAAATGGACAGCCTTCCGCAGGCTTCACTCAAGACATCGAGTGTGTCACAACTTCGGTCAATGATCCGACGCTGGAGACCATTGAAGAGGCAGTTATCACCGTGTTAGAGAGTCTCGATTTCTCTTCCGAACTGTTCGATTCCGAAGGAGTCGCTCTTGGACCTCTGGCGATAGCTGAACCGAGACCAGTCTTGAATAACGACGTAGTAACAACTGAACTTGTCGTCTCCAATGACGGCAACGTTCCGATGCAGTTTGTAGTACAGGCTTTCTCATCCCTAAACACATGGCCAATCCAGATTTCAGAGGGCTCGGACGTGCAATCAGAAGAAATCGCACTCGATATTCCTGCTGGGGCATCCTCCATTGTCACTATCGTCACCATAGTTCCTCCTGCTGCAGACATGGGGGCATCCAATACCATCACTGTACGCACGACCCTTGACGGTGGCCCTACTGTCACCAACGCCACACGTCTAGTGGTGCAGGAGATTGCTACATTGGACCTCTCGTGGAACCCCATCATGACCATCGCTCTGGGAATTCCTGGGACGGCTAACATATACGCCCACAACACAGGTAATGTCGAACTCGATATCAGTCTGACAATGGGCACCCTTCCCGACGGCTGGTCAGGAGGGTTCCTCTCGGGCAGGGATTTCTCAATGGAGATGAACCAAGAGGCCACTATAGCTGTCGGCATCGATCTTCCCGGTAGCCTTCCTGTTGGGCCCGCAGGTCAAACGGTTTCAATCATCATAGAAGCCACACCTCCTTCTGGTGAAGATGTATACATCTACACAGTGGAGATGGAAATCGAGGTACTGTCCTCGATATGGATCGGCGTGTCTTGTGATTCACCGTCGTTTGAGGATATCGGGGCCAATGGGCGGACATTCGAAGTCATAGTAACCAATCTGGGAAACTCTCTGGCTGAGGTAACCATCCAGTCTGACGACCTAGGGGGCTGGGGGGTGCAAATTATTCAGGCCCAACCAATGATTCTGGAGGCAGGCGAATCCTCCGCAGTAGCAGTTACCGCAACCCCCAGTGAAGGGGCGTCGAATGGTCTAACTTACATTCAATTCACTACCAACTCGACCTACTCAGGCGGTGGACTCCCTACCATTACTGAAGGCACCCTGGAACTGGGTATAAGCAAGGCTAGGGATTCCCACAGAGGCGGACTCGGCGGCATACTTGACAGCCTTGGACTTCCTGATTGGACCCTAGCACTGACCTTCCTTGTCCTGTTGGGATCCATCGTAATCTCGGGAGTGAGGATGCGTAAATCCTCGGCGACTTCACTAAGCCCCGAGGAGGAACTGATTCCCGAGGGCTCGGCACTACTGGCCGGAACTCAATCCGAGCGAAAGGCAGCCGCCTTGGAGACTTCAGCCTCAGGAGAGGTTCTGACTGGTGGAGTTAGCGACGATGAGATTCAAGCTGCCATAGCCCAATCCTCTCCGATGCTCAAACCACCTTCTAGCAATGAGGGAGCCCCTCCCTTGCCCCTTGGCGGTCTACCCGATGGCTGGTCAATGGAACAATGGACTTCGTACGGTCACCTGTGGTGGGAGCAGAACAAGCCTTAGTCTGCGCTTTGCTTATCACTCGGACCACTCTCGAAGTACCATGAGTGGCTCGATTGTGCTGTTCGGCCCCCCTGGTGCCGGCAAAGGTACTCAGGCCAGTAGGATTTCATCCCTCACTGGCAAGCCTCAGGTGTCGACCGGAGATATGCTTCGTGCCGCTGTAGCTTCAGGCTCTGAAATGGGGTCTGAGGCCCAGAGTTACATGGAAGCTGGTCTATTGGTCCCTGATGAAGTGATCATTGGATTAATCTCGGAGAGGCTACAGGAACCTGATGCCATGTCCGGCCTACTGTTGGACGGGTACCCAAGGACAATCGCCCAGGCCGAGGCACTGGCCAAGGTAGAAGGCGTCTCTGCCGTGATTTCTATCGAAGTTCCTGACGAGGCCATCGTTGAGCGGATAGTAGGAAGGAGAATGGACCCAGAGACTGGGATGATTTACCACATAAGATTCAACCCCCCTCCTTCTGAAGTTTCCTCACGAGTTGTTCAACGAAAGGACGACACCGAGGAAACGGTGCGGAACAGATTGTCCGCTTATCACGAGCAGACCGCACCTCTCGCGGGTTGGTATGAGGAGAGAGGGGTGCTCATAAGAATCGATGGAAACCGTTCTATTGAGGAAGTAGGAAGCGCTATCGAGGCTGCAATTACATCACGGGGGAATTGAGATGACTAACCGGCGGCGCAATAAGGACTCGAGGAGGAAGAAGAGAGCCTCAAAGGCAATTGAGGAACTATCTACAGTTCTGCTTTCCTATGGTACTGCGGATCCCGAAACTGTGGACGCTGCAGCGAGAGATATACTCAGAATTGGTAAGCGACACGGTGAGCGCCCGGAATCACAAATCGCCAGACTAATCTGCAGGGGTTGTGAAGGGGCACTGATTCCTGGCCGCAACGCGAGATTTAGAATTTCAGTCAGCATGCTGATTATCACTTGCGAGGACTGTGGCAGGGTAGAACGCTCGGGACCTGATTTCTAGGGGGCGATTAAGATTAGTGAAAAAATCCCTCAATCAATCCTTCGTCAGGCAAAGGATAAATCCACTCCTGTAACTATCAGGATAGGTAAGGAAGGAATCACTGACTCAGTGGTATCAGAGTTGAGTGACCAACTCAGCAAGAGGAGTCTAGTCAAGGCGAAGGCCAACCGAGGTTTGCTAAATGGCTCCACCGAAAGGACACAGGCGTTCGAAGGTCTCGCCGACGCCACTGGCTCCAGATTAGTTCACAGTAGAGGGAACACCGCAGTTTTCTGGTCTGGTAGGAGTTAGTTCGAGAAAACTATCCTCTCT
>DAUV01000059.1:17869-20257 GCA_002505325.1 Euryarchaeota archaeon UBA623
GAGCCGCAGGTAGTCCTAGCCATTTTCGTAGTATCATTCATACTCATCCTGTCTGAGTACCTCCACCGAACCATTGCTGCTTGGTTTGGTTCGGTTGTCATACTTCTGTATGGGCATTGGTCTGGGGTCTTCGACACTCATGGCGATTCTCTTGAGCACACCATGTTGGGATGGATTGAGTTCGAGGTCATCGGACTCCTGCTTGGAATGATGGTATTCGCTGCAATCCTCGAACTCTGTGGATTCTTTGAGTTCATCGCTGTAAAAGCAGCAAAGATGAGTGGTGGTGACCCATGGAAACTAATCGTCCTTCTCGGTACCTTCACTACTCTAATTTCACTGGTTATTGACAACGTCACTGCAATAATTATCATTGCCCCTGTGACTCTGAGAATTTGTAATCGGATGGAGATAAATCCAGTACCTCCTCTCCTAGCTGAAGCTATTCTGTCAGACACAGGTGGAGTCGCCTCTATGGTAGGAGATCCACCCAATGTTATGATTGCCGCCGAGGCAGCTAGTCGAGACATGGATCACTTCGGATTCAATGGATTTCTAATTAGACTAGGGGTACTAACTCTGATTGCTTGGATAGCTACTTTGGGCTACATGCGATGGTACTACCGGGATTGGATTGAATCAAAGCCACATAGTGTAGAATCCCTTCTAGCAGAAGATGAATGGGATGCAGTTGATGACCGGAAATTAATGTATACGACTCTGGCAATATTGTCGCTGACCGTAATGATGTTCTCTGCGAAGGAGTTTCTCCATCTCGATATCGAGATACATGCCATTGCACTCGCTGGAGCAGGACTGGCTCTTGTTGCAGCCAAGCCGGAGGACAACGAGCTCCGTGGTGGTCTGATGCACAGGGTGACAGAGAAGGTTGAATGGGCAGCCTTGTTGTTCTTCGCTGGTCTGTTCATCTTAGTCGGGGCAGTGGGTAATGTCGGATATCTGTCTGATCTTGCCTACTGGATATACAACAACTTCGGCAGTGATGAAGTGATGTTGGCGGTGGCCATCGTCTGGGTTTCGGCAATTGCCAGTGCAATAGTCGACAATATCCCATTCACTGCTGCTATGATTCCCGTGATAGTGAGCATTGGAGAGGCCGACCCGTCAATCGAAATAGAGCCGCTGTTCTGGGCTTTGGCCATGGGCGCAGGGTTCGGTGGCAATGCCACACCGATAGGCTCGAGTGCGAATGTCATGACAGTTGCCATCAGTGAGCGTGGACCACGGCCAATCACCACAAGAGAGTGGATTAGAGTCGGCCTTCCAGTGATGGTAATCACTTGTATCGTCGCTACCTTCTTCATCATAGCATTCCATGGCACTCTGTACTCGTCACTTTGACGAGTACCATCTGCCCTTCCGACAGCGTGAAGCGTGAACTCCTACAGCGAGCATTGTGTACGAGTGCCCAATTTGCGGATTGGTCTCATCAGGTTCTTCGTCGTGTCCCACATGTGGTAGTGACGAAGAACCTGCCAAGGAGGGTGAAGAGGAGAGTTCTCTCAAGTCTACGCAGACTAACGAAAACCTCGATCTTCCTTTCGGCCTAGAAGGTCAAGCCCCTCCAGTCCCTTCATCCGATTTGCCCTTTGGCTTGGAGGAGGTGTCTAACGAGGTTTCTGCACCCCCCCTAGCACTTGGCCTTGAGGGAATTCCAGAGGCCCCCCTCCCTGATTCTCTAGCATTCGGTCTAGAGCATATGCCGGATGAGTCAGAATAGTGATTCGTATGTGTCTATCACCGCCCCCTATAGGGGGCGTGTGCACCCCGCTTAGTTCAAATACCAAAGGTAGGTCGCCCACCTGCATTTAGTGCGTCTTGGTACTATTAGGTATCAGGATAAGAGGTTGAGGCCGCCCCGCCCTGCGGGGAGACGAGGTGGCCTGAGAGACCTGAATTGATATGCCTGGACACCAGAGGACTCACAAAGGTGGGATTGTAGAAATCAAGATGCTACAACCCGACTGGGGGATGGCTCGGCTCGAGAGCCGAAGAAGGTCGTGACAAGCTGCGATAAGTCGCGGGGAGAGGCATGAATCTCTTGGATCCGCAAATTGCTGAATTGGACCTCCTGGCACTCTGTGCCATTCCTCATTGAGGAAAGGGAACCTCCTGAACTGAAGCATCTCAGTAGGGAGAGGAAAAGAAATCAAACGAGATTCCGTTAGTAGTGGCGAATGAAAGCGGAACAGGACAAACCGAATCTCCATGGGAAACCTTGGAGAGATGTGGGGTGAGGACCGTCTGTAGTCTAAGTGCAGGAAGTGGAAGTCGTCCTGGAACGGCGCACCACAGAGGGTGAAAGTCCCGTACACGTACTGCATATGGCCAAGAGACGGATCCAGAGTAGCGTGCGTTGGATATCGC
>DAUV01000127.1 GCA_002505325.1 Euryarchaeota archaeon UBA623
TACCTCAGTATGGCGGCAATGCCGCCGAAAGCGTCGTACAGAGTAGATCCCTCCTCAGTATCCATCGAGATTAGGTTAACCTTGGCTGAAGTGTGGCCGGCCAACATGCTCATCTCATCCATCAGATCCATCGTCCTTTCAGGATCTTCCCTGATGTCCTCCGAGTCGCAAGAAGGGCAGTTCGGGATATCTGAGCGACTCTTCTGAGTAGTAACCCATTCGTGCTTGCAGGGCTTGCAGACCCAGCCCACCCTACGCGTTCGTAAGGACTCTGAGAGGAGGAGGGTGTGTACGGCACCTTGATCGAGCGCTGATCTGACCATTTTCTCGCCATAGGTTGCCTTAGGATGAGGTTGCATAACCTCGCGCAAGAACTGGTCGACGAGATTACGTTCGGCATCCAATTCAATCTGGTCCATCAGACCGCCTGCTCGCTGTATCAGTTCGCGTAGACCGCTCTCATTGGAGTAGCCGACGTCAAATAGAGGCTCGCGAATTAGTTTGTTTATCTCGTGGTGGAAATATTCGTTCTTCACTACGAAGTCTTTGGTAGCGCCCGGCCCCCCTACGATGATGCCTTCGATGTTCTCAATCTGGGGCAGCCAGTAAGAACACGCCCGCTCTGCAGACTTCTTGAAGAAATTGTGGGCCGCCTCTTCTATCAGCCTCTCAAAGCGCTGAGCAGACTGGCCCCCCCGCCCGTGTTTAGAAGGAACCTGTGAGGTGATATGCTCTTGGCAGTGCATGCGTTTGCCGGTGGCCATTCCATATGCAGATTCTGAGCGGTCGATGACGAACAAACCGTAAGCGGCCCTGTCGATTAGCATCTCCTCGAGTTGACTCAACTCGAATCTCGAGTCACAGCGGTAGCGAAACGAAGGGAACGGTTGAGGGGGGTCGTCGACCACTGTGGAAATCAGGCGTGACTTGTTGTTGCCCACGATGACGTGCCCCACGAAGATGGCGATTCCCCTCTCACCAGGGGTCTTGTAGCGATTGATTGTGGCTATCGCCGACTCAATTGCGTCGGCCACATGCTTCCTCGTTGACTTTGACTTGATGTTAGCTGCCTGGCCCACTTCCTGAGAGAGATGCTGGCGGACATCGTGAATCATCTTGTCAGGTGGCACAATGACTGTGACTAGCTCAGTGCCCATGCCACGCATGGCTACGAGCTCTTCGAGCGCCTTCTTCAGACGTAGCCTGCGCTGCTGCTGCTCTAACTCATCAGACATGCTGTACCTCTGTCAGAGGCCTGAGGGGCGGCATTTCAACCCTTCACCGCGCCCGCGCCGCAGGCATTGAAAGGGGGCAGGTGTACCCATGCTTCGATGGCGACGGTGATTGTGGCTCTCGGAGGCAGCCTGCTCAGGCCCGAGGTTGAACAACGGCACATGTGGTTGGAAGGTCTAATCGACATCATCAGGGACCGTGTCGCAATGGACGACAGGATAGGTTTGGTCGTCGGCGGCGGAGCCGCCGCGCGTGAGGGAATAAACCTCGCAAGGCCGATTATCAAGTCTGAAAATAGGCTCGACAGAATTGGTATCGCAGCGACCCGCCTGAACGCCGCCATAGTCAGAGAGAGTCTTGCCGAATCTGGCATCCCGGTCTCTGGCACCATCCCCCACAGCGTTAACGAGGCGGCCTCGCTACTCGAGGAAAGGCAGGTCGTCATCATGGGCGGGACACGCCCAGGTCACACAACCGATACGGTTGCCATCAGACTGGCCGCAGCTGTAGGTGCCGAGCGCTGTGTCATCGCGACGAATGTGGCCAAGGTCCACGAATCGGACCCTAGTATTGACCCCGATGCCGTGGCTCACGACCGACTCTCTCATTCCCAACTACAGGCCATAGTCGGCCCTGCCGAGCACTCTCAAGCCGGTTCGTCTCAGGTCGTCGATCCAATGGGGGCAAACGCGGCTGCCAACGCAGAGATGCCACTGTGCATACTAGATGGAAGAAATCCCGAAACAATTCGCACTGCAATCGAAGGCGGGAACTTTGGAGGAACGGTGGTTGGATGAGCCGTAAAGAGAAGATTCAGAGAGCGGCTCAGAGAACCGCTAGTGAAGCCCGCGAGGCCGCGAAACGTCAACGCGATAGTGAGCGGCGTGCGCGAGAGCGACGGGAGTTCACGACCGATGACCATCGGCACTGCTCAGTGTGCTGGACCCCAATTCCTCTCGACGCAGACCCTCCCATCTGTTCCGATACGGAATGCGCAGAGAAGCAGCGGAAAAGAGAGTCATCGAGAAAGAGGCTGACCGTGATGCTCTACTTGTTCCCAGGCATAGCAATACTACTGGTAATGCTACAGGTCATGGGGGCGTCAGGTTGAATCGAGATTGTAGAAAGGTGACATACCGATGATGATTCGTATCCTTTCGGTGCTACCAGCAGTGATAGGAGTCATCTGTACCCTCCTGCTAATAGTAAGCCTGTATGGGCCTACACTCGATGCTAGCCGTACCAACATCCCACTAGTTCCGTGCACTGACGATACTGCCGGATGCCCAGTGGGGATGACCAGTGAAGACCTCAGTTCGCCGACCGCTTTCATGCTTCTCGACATCGAGCTTACCATCGAGTGGGACCAGTCCGACAGTAGTTGGATTGGTGTTATCGCCAGCCCCCCACCGAGCGGTTGCGAGCCAGACTCCAATGGACTCACGACCTGCACTGCTGATGATTTCGACTTTATCGCCGGGGGCGGAAGCGAGGCGAGTGGTTCACTCGTGTTCGACCTCAAGCCTGGCGACTACAGATTCACGACAGCTAGCACCGACACATCGGGAGTCGGTGGCAAGCAGTTGGTCACCATTACTCCTGAGATATCCCTGAACCCGGTGGCCGAAGTGTTGCTGGCGTTAGTAGCAATTCTCCTGTTAGCTGGATCTGGAGAGATGTTTGTTCACGAGAGGATAATGGGAGTCTGGAAGCGCTTCAGGGAAGCCTGACCAGAAATCAGTGTTGTTGAAGAACCGTAGAGGAGTGCAGGAACTATGCGAGTCCACAACTGCGCACTCTGTGGGGCTGCAGTTGATGTCTCTGGCCTCCCTCCTTCGATAGGCGGCTACAAGCTGTACTGTACAGTATGCGGACACCACTGGCAAGTCGAGTGACTACTCTTCGTTCCTGTGCCAGTTCTCGGGCAGACTCAATGGATCAATTATCTCGTCCGCCCCTATCGTCTCGATTAGCCTAGTACGGAGCTCCTCGAGACCCTCTCCTGTCTGCGCGCTGATTAGAGTCTCAGCGCCTTCGGGCGGATTATCTAGGAGGTCGCTCTTGCTGTGGATGACTATCATCGGACGCTCTGACATCAACTGCCGGACCTCCGTGAGCAGGCGCTCCTGCTCATCGATTGGAGAAGAGCTGCCTTCCGTAGCATCAACTAGGAACAAAAGAACATCTCCAGTGTGCTCGAGAGCTGCGATAGCTTGCATCTCAATTTGATTGCGTTCGACCATTGGCCTATCCAGTAGACCTGGTGTGTCCACCATCTGGTATGCCCTTCTGCGATGCTCAAAGTGTCCAAGGTGGAGTTGCTTGGTCGTGAAAGGGTAGGATGCGACTTCAGGCTCTCCACTCGACAGGGCGGTGATTAGTGCCGATTTACCGACGTTTGGGGCTCCGGCCACCACAATGCAAGGCTCTGCCGAATCCAGTGAGGGCAGTTCACGCAGAATATCGCGTGCCTCGCCCAACCACAGTATCTGTGGCGAAATCTGGTCAAGGATCGAGGAGAACCTTCCGTATGCGTGTCTTCGGGCATCGTGGAAGCCCTCAATTCTACGCAGCCTCAGTATTTTTCTTTGAGTCTCGCCGGCTATCTTGCGGACCTGTTCAGCCGCCCATTGAATTGTCCCAAGGGTCTTGCGATACTCGTCATTGCCGACAGCAGCGTCGATTAGGGCCTGATCGAACTCCGAAAGCGCGTTCAGGCTCGGCCATCGACTGACCCACTTCAGCA
>DAUV01000009.1 GCA_002505325.1 Euryarchaeota archaeon UBA623
ACGTCAGAGTCTGTGAGCGAACCCGAACCAGAACCCGAACCAGAGCCCGACCCCGAGGAGCCAAACCTCTCTGATTTTACAGTTGATCAGTTGAAGGCAATGGCTAGTGAGCGTGGCCTTTCAGGCTACTCCAAACTTAAGAAATCCGAAATCATAACACTACTCGGAACCGAACCCGAGATTAAGGGAGAGGTTGAGACCGAGGTTGAAATCCCACCACCTCCAACTGACTTGCCTACCCCTCCGACCCCTCCCACACTACCATCTCCGCCTGAGGTTGAAGAGGATCAGGAGCCGATGCCCATCCCACCCCCTCCCGTTATCCCCTCAATCCCACAGATCCCCGAGCCTACGGAGACCCCGAATTATTGGCCGTGGTCACAACAGGAGAAATGGTCAGATCGCAAAGTTGCCGGGCAGGTAAAGGCTGCGATGGAGGCGGCCCGTTCGAGAGATATAGCACAGGCTACCGTAATCATCGATGAGGTTGGTCCGCACCTTGGTGACCGTTCAAAGCTAATCTACCCAATTGGTGCCTTACTGCAGCGTATAGGGCGTGGCAAAGCCGTTGATAATTTACTCACATCTTCCTTAAGCGCATTACCGAATGATCCCAATGTGGCCACTGCTAAGGCGAAACTACGGCCCTGAGAACGTCCGTAGCCCTGATTGGTCATGACTCAGCCGCGGGGTGTGTGTTGAGGCGTGCGACTACCACCATTCGGGTCGATGAAAGATTGGTCTTGAGGCCGGCGTCGAGTGAGTTTCACTCAGATTTGGTAGAGGCATTCGAAGAGACCTGGCCCGAAGTTAGCAGGGCGATGCCATGGATTAACCCAGATCTACCCTTCGACGCCCAGATTGAGGATTTCTTGACCGAGACCGAACGAATGGGCAGGTCCGGACTACTGCATCATTGGGTGATGGTCAGACCGTGGGATGGAGCCCTTCTTGGCTTGATAGGATTTGACCGGGTGACCCGTTCGGGCAAGGCTGTTTGGAATCTCGGATACTGGGTGCGCAGCTCAGAGCAGCAGCACGGTTTCGCGCGCCGGGCTATCGATGCATCTCTGTGCTGGCTCGGAGAAGCCGAGAAATCGTCAGTAGAGCTCAAGGTCGACCCCCATAATCCCGCAGGACGCAGCACTGTGATGCGCACTGTCAGAGAGTGGAGGGGGGAGCGGTGCTTGGACGGAGACTCGGCGATAACTGTCGCCGGAGTCAGAACACCCCACGAATGCCACTTGGTAACCATCGGTCCGGGTCTAGGACCGGAATGAGAGACTAATTGGGTGCGACCCATTGAAAAAACCCCCTCGGCTCCGAATTCTGCCCCAATGGGGCAGGTAGAGTGAGAATGCCCCCCTCCGAACCGCGCCAGCGCCTGCCGGACAGCGATCCGGAGGAGACCGACGAGTGGATGGAGTCCCTACGCTCGGTAGTATCCTCACAAGGCGTCGAAAGAGCCCGCATCCTGCTACACGAACTAATGGCCGAGGCGAACGCCTTGTCCGTCCCAATACGACCGTCTTCGCAGACGCCGTATGTCAATTCAATCTCGCTTGAGCAGCAACCGCCCTATCCGGGCGACCTCACACTCGAGTCTTCTATCCAAAATTCAATCCTTTGGAACGCGGCGGTGACGGTTTCCGACGCCAATCGCCGACTCGATGGAATCGGTGGGCACATTTCCACCTATGCCTCAAGCTCGACGCTCTACGAGGTCGGCTTCAACCATGTATTCAGGGGCAAGCAGCACAATGACATCGGCGATGCCATCTATGTCCAGGGTCACGCCAGTCCGGGAATCTATGCCAGGGCATTTCTTGAGGGCAGGTTGAGCGAGGAGCAGTTGCGCAATTTCAGACAGGAGGCCTACGGGGTCGGCCTGTCTTCATACCCTCACCCTAGGCTGATGCCGGAGTTTTGGGAATACCCAACCGTTTCGATGGGCCTCGGCCCACTCGGTGCGGTCATGCATGCCAGATTCTGGAAGTATCTGCACCAGCGCGGATTAGCCGATACCTCAGAGAGTCGAGTCTTTGCTTTCCTTGGCGACGGTGAGATGGACGAGCCCGAATCTATTGCCTCGATTGCTGTGGCAGGCCGCGAGCAACTTGACAATCTCATCGTCGTGGTGAACTGCAACCTGCAGCGACTCGATGGTCCTGTCAGGGGTAACGCGAAGATTATCCAGGAACTCGAAGGCCTCTACCGAGGTGCTGGATGGACCGTCATCAAGGTGCTGTGGGGTTCCGGTTGGGATCGCGTTCTACAGGGAGACCAGAATGGTGAGTTGTTGGCTAGGTTTGAGGAGATTACAGATGGTGATTGGCAGCGGATGAGCACGCTTACTTCAGCCGAGTTCCGCGCTGAGTTGTTTTCGGGCAGCCCGAGTCTTGAGGCCCTAGGTACTTCACTATCTGACGAGGACATTGAGGGACTTACCCGTGGCGGTCACGACCCACTCAAGGTCTATGCCGCCTATGAGGCGGCTCTGGCAGCCGATGGTCCGGCAGTGATTCTCGCTCACACAGTGAAGGGCTGGGGAATCGACTCTTTCGAAGGAAGGAACACGACTCACCAGAAGAAGAAACTGGAGCTCGATGATCTGATTGCCTACAGGGACGCGCTCGGACTAACGATAGCGGACTCGGATCTCGAGGACAGCCCATTCTACAGCCTCGATGACGAGTCCGATGAGGCGGAATACCTGATGCAGCGGAGGACCGCATTGGGAGGCCCACTGCCATCTCGAAACCCCGCCGAAATTAACCTAGGTCTTCCTGGCCAAGAAGCCTACGCCGCCTTCGACGAAGGCACTCCTGAGGGCCAAGAGGTCTCCACCACCATGGCGTTCGTCAGGCTGCTGCGCAACCTGATGAAGTCGGACATAGGAGAGAGGATCGTACCAATAATTCCTGATGAGGGCAGGACGTTTGGAATGGACCCGCTGTTCAGCGAATTCGGTATCTTCGCATCACAGGGTCAGAAGTACACCCCGGTCGACCACACGATGCTGCTGAATTACAGGGAGTCTGAGTCTGGCCAAGTCCTTCAGGAAGGAATTTCAGAGGCTGGAGCC
>DAUV01000018.1:0-1266 GCA_002505325.1 Euryarchaeota archaeon UBA623
CTGCGATGTTGTTTGATCCGAAGTAGGGGACGCCGACACAAATCATGCCAAAGAAGAACATCTCGATTGGAAACCAGTATCCGCCCATCATCTCACGACGTGACCACGTCGAACGCCAGAATCTCTTCCAAGGCATCACAAGGGAGTGAAGGCGAGTGGGGGGTGACTCATCCATGAGGCCCCGATGCGAGTAGGGCAAATGAATCACGCGGCATCAGGAAAGGCGTAGGAGCACGCCACCGTGATGATGGCAGAGCCAAAGACTGCCGAAAGGAAGACTTCTAGATTGGCCAGACCGAATTCGTTGGTAGGCGAGAAAACATATCCGATGCCCGTCCCTACATCCGCAGTGATAGCCCCGTAGGCGATAACAGATAGCAGACCACAGATAGCACCAATCAGGGCGCCTTTGGCCGAAACCTTGTCCCATAGGGTGAGGAGGACTGGCATCACCGTTGCAGCTGCTAGTAAATCGGCGAATAGGAAGATCTCGAAAACTCCCAGAGCATCGAATGTGAATCCGGCAATCGTAGGACCAGTTGCGAGATAGATTGCAATGGGTATCAACCCTATTGTGAGGTAGCGGGCATTGTCTAGACTGAGTGATCTATCGCTCAAATCTCGCGAAACTGAGGCCACAACGGCATTCTGTAGAGTATCGACGCTTGAGCATACAAGTGCCACGGCAAGAACGATGAATGCAGCTACAAAGAGAACTCCTGCATCCTCGATTAGATAGAAGAAGGCTGCAGATGGATCTTCTACAGCTCCCTGTCCAGCGACCACCGTCCCAAGCACACCCATCACGAAGACCAGAGGTAGAACCATTCCCGCGGCGAGCCATGCACCCTTGGTCAGGGCTTCGTCTGACTCAGATGCCCAAGCCCGTTGCCAGTTACCCTGCGAGAACATCTCTGCTGCGGTGATTGCCACAATTAGAGCTAATCCGGATTCAAACGAATCCATGTACGACATCGAGCCGATGCTCCAGGAATCTTCGGGATTGTATGCCTTGGCATCGGCAATCAGGCCATCGATGTCTCCTCCAAACAGCACAAGCAGCAAAGCTACCACTAGGAACATGATGGTCCATGCTTGCACGCGGTCAGTTGCTAGAGATGCGGGAAGGCCTCCCCTGGAGATGTAACCTGCGGTGACAATACCTACCATTGCCATTGGAATCAGTGGCTCCATCTCAGAGAGTGTCTCCATCGCCTTGCCAATTGCAGTGAACTCAGCGAACAAGAAGGTGAACATGTAGAAGAT
>DAUV01000018.1:1673-3046 GCA_002505325.1 Euryarchaeota archaeon UBA623
CCCGAAGGCAGCCTCTTGCGAATCATAGGTCCGACATAGGCCAGCAGAAGGAATGGTGTGGCAGCCGAGACAGCATAACCCACGACATCCCAGAAGCCTCCGTAGTAACCAACCTCAGAAGGCCCGAATAGAATCCATATTCCCATCCCAGAAGCGAACAGGCTCAATCCAATTCGCAACCAGTTCTGGCTGCCTCGGGCTGCCATATAGGTGTCCGAATCCATATCCTTCTCGGATGCGGCTGAGTAGCCAATGTATCCGAAGAATCCGAGTGTCCCTAGAAGCAGTGCATAGGAAACTAGTGTGTCCATCAATCCTCACCCATGAATGGGTAGTCCCAATTCTGTGGGATGTCGATTGCCCGCTTGACTGAGCGCGGGCTAATCCAACGGAGCAGATTTAGAGGGCCCCCTGCCTTGTCGTTGGTACCACTAGCACGTGCTCCACCGAATGGCTGCTGGCCAACGACTGCCCCCGTCGGCTTGTCATTGATGTAGAAGTTCCCGGCTGTGAAGCGAAGAGCGTTAAACGCGTTCTGTATGTTGGACTCGTCACTGGAGAAAATCGAGCCGGTGAGAGCGTAGGGTGATGCCTCGTCGCAGATTCTCAATACATCGTCGAAGTCCTCATCCTCGTAGACGTATACAGTAAGTACGGGTCCGAATATCTCCTCTACCATGGTCTCAGAAGTCGGATTAGTGGTGACTATGATCGTCGGCTCGATGAACCATCCTGTGCTGTCGTCCGAGCCACCTCCAACGATAATCTGACAGCAATCACGATTTTCTACGCGCTCGATGTAGCCGGTAATCTTGTCAAAGGCCCGCTGATCTATCACAGCGGTCATGAAGTTCGTGAAATCTCTCGCATCACCCATGTTGATCTTACCAATCTCTGCACACAGGTCATCCGAGATAGCGGTCCAGACGGATTGTGGGATGTAGGCGCGACTGGCTGCGCTGCACTTCTGTCCCTGAAACTCAAAGGCACCGCGCAGCAAAGCGACTAGTAGACCCTGGCGATCACAGTCGGGGTGAGCGACAACGAAGTCCTTGCCCCCGGTCTCCCCCACTATTCTCGGGTATGAGCGAAGGTTCGGCAGTGCGAGTCCGATTTCCTGCCACAGCCCCTGGAACGTGGCTGTCGAACCTGTGAAGTGGAGTCCGGCAAAGTCGGGATTCGCTAGAGCAATCTCGGTAATCTCTGCGCCCGATCCGGGGAGGAAGTTGATCACGCCTGCTGGCAATCCAGCCTCCATCATCAGTTGCATCAGGACGTAGTTCGAATGGTACGAATTTCTGCTCGGCTTCCAGATCGAGGTGCAACCGACTAAAGCCGGGGCACTGGGGAGGTTTCCTGCTATACTGGTGAAG
>DAUV01000102.1 GCA_002505325.1 Euryarchaeota archaeon UBA623
TGGCGTTTCATGCGAAGGGCGATTGCCAACGGCAATGTGTACATCGCAGCACCTCCTCTGTTTTCAGTATCAAGAGGCAAACACACCGAATGGGTGCACAGCGAAAAGGATCGAGATGCAGCGGTGAAGCGCCTGCACAAGGAGGCGCCGACAGCCAAGATAGACGTACAGCGATACAAGGGCCTGGGGGAGATGAACCCAGAGCAGTTATGGGAGACTACGATGGATCCCGATGCTCGCACTATGATGAAGGTAGAAATCAAGGATGCTGAGGAGGCTGATGCCCTGTTCACCATTCTGATGGGAGAGGACGTGCCTGACCGGAGGGCGTTCATTGAGAACAATGCCACGAAGGTAACAGCGTTGGATGTTTGAGGTATTGGAATGGCTGAAGATTTACTTCGAAGGGACATCTCCGATGAGATGAAGGAGAGTTACATCAATTACGCCATGAGCGTCATCATTGGGCGTGCCCTGCCTGACGTGAGAGATGGTTTGAAGCCCGTCCACCGCCGTATCCTCTGGGGGATGCACCAAGCCGGCCATACTCACGAGAAGGGCTACAGCAAATCTGCTCGCTCGGTTGGCGAGGTGATGGGGAAATTCCACCCACACGGAGACCAAGCACTGTATGACACCATGGTTAGAATGGCCCAAGATTTCTCTCTGAGGTACCCATTGATTGATGGTCAAGGAAACTTTGGCTCTATCGACGGTGACCCTCCTGCTGCGATGCGGTATACTGAGAGTCGTCTCGACCGGATGGCTCAGCATATGCTGGATGACATCAACAAGAACACCATTGACATGGAACCCAATTTCGACGACACGGAGACTGAGCCGGCCGTGCTTCCATCTCGCCTGCCCAATCTACTGCTCAACGGTAGCGACGGTATAGCCGTCGGTATGGCGACCAAGATTCCCCCTCACAACCTCAATGAGGTCGCCGCTGCAATCAAGTTCCATGTGGCGAAGGTCATCGAGCAGAATCGCAAGATAGGCCTTGACAACCCTCCTAAGATTGACGCACTGGAGTACATGGAGTTCCTAAAGGGGCCAGATTTCCCCACTGGGGCCACTATCCATGGGATTGATGGTATCGTCGACATGTACAGGACAGGTCACGGTCGCTTCCATATCCGCTCGGATGTCGAAGTTCAAGATGATTCATCGGGCAAGAAACTGATAGTCCACTCCATCCCTTATCAGGTAAAGAAAGCCGGGATGCTGCAAGGCATAGCCGAGCTCGTCCAGAAGGAGGCCATCAAGGGCATCAGAGACATCAGGGACGAATCCAGCAAGGAAGGAATCAGAGTGGTCATCGAGATTAAGCAGAATGCCGATCCTCACGCCGTGCTGAATCAACTCTACCAATCCAGCAGGCTGCAGGAGTCTTACTCCGCGAACATGATGGGCATACTGAAGGGCGAGCCGGTACAACTAGACCTGTGCACTATCCTACACACACATGTCCGACATAGGGAGTCGGTCATCGAGCGACGTACTCAGTTCAACCTCGAGAAGGCAGAGACTCGTGCGCACATCCTAGAGGGGCTGATGAAGGCTCAAAAGAGGATGACGGAAATTATCGAGGTCGGCCGGAACTCTGACTCCCGCGAACAATTTGAGCAGTATCTGAGGGGCACCGAAAAATACCCCAAGATCAAGCGCTTCGGTTTCTCCGAGAAGCAGGCTAAGGCGATTGCCGAGAGACGCCTGTACCAACTCACCAAAATGAATGTCCAGGAAGTTTCCGACGAACTGGAGAAACTGAAGCGGGCTATCAAGGAATTCAAGAGCATCCTTGATAGTCGTATCCAACGCCTTGGAATCATAATTGCAGAGCTTGACGAGGTCGTAGACAGACACGGTGACGAGCGGCGCTCAAACATTGACCCGATGCCACTTTCAATGGACCGCGAAGACCTCGTCGCCGAGCAGGCCATCGTCATCTCGCTTACTCAGGACAACTACATTCGCCACCTACCTGTAGAGTCATTCCGACTGCAGAACAGAGGCGGGAAGGGACTCAAGGGAGTGGCTACTAAGGAGGAAGATACTCCATCCAAAATAATCACCTGCTTTTCCAAGGACAGGTTGCTGATTTTCACTGATATGGGCCGTGTCTACGGCCTCAGGGCATGGGAGACGCCATCTGCCAGTCGCTACGGCAGGGGATCTCACATACGCAACCTGCTCGGTGGCATCCGCGATGAGGAGAAGGTAATCTCGATACTTCCTCTCAGCAGGGAGCTCATCGAGAGTCCTGAGGGGAACTACCTGATGTTCGCCACCACGAACGGCCGCATCAAGAAGAGTCGTCTCTCTGATTACGTCAAAATCAACCGCAATGGAAAGTATGCGTTGCGATTCGCCGAGGGAGATGGTGATTCGCTGGTCACCGTCAGACCCGCCACCGAAGCCGACCATGTCGTGTTGGTGTCATCGCAAGGCAATGCCTGTAGGTTCATGCCAGCCGAGGAGAAGTCCAGAGTTGATTCCAACTCAGGAGATATAGTGACCACACATGTCGTCCGAGTTCAAGGCAGAGTCAGCCAGGGAGTCTCCGGGATGAAACTCCGGAAGGGAGACAGTGTGATTGGGATGATTGTGACCGATGACTTCGATACCAGCGTTCTGACTATCTCGAGGTACGGAATGGCCAAGCGCAGCCGCCTCGGTTCGGGAGAAATGATAATCGTGAAGGATGCCGAAGGTAACGAAGCGCTCGACGAAGAAGGTAACACCATCACAGGAAGGGATGGTTACAGGCGCACCAATAGAGGAACCAAAGGGGTGCGCACGATGTCACTGCGTGATGATGACCGTATAGTCAGCGTACGCCAGATTCCAGACCTTGAAGACCAGTTGTTCATGCTCACCGCAACCGGGATGATGATCAGGATGGTGTCTGGCCAGACCAAGGAGACTCTAGGCAAGGTGACCAAGGGTACTCGAATCATGGAGCTGCGTGACTCCGACAGGTCGGGCTACGTAGACGAGATCATCTTCGTTGCCAGACTGCCTGCTAATCTAGTGGACTCTTTGGATGCAGACGTGTCGCCCCTCGAAGAAGAGTGAAACCGCTCGGCTTAAGCGAATGGAGCAGGTGGCCGGAGCACTGCGGCAGTCGCATAGCCTGGCCATTGCGCTGGATTGCTAATCCAGTGGTGTTTCACCTCGGGAGTTCGAATCTCCCCTGCCGCGCCACTCTCTCAAGGACAGTTTCATGCGCTCAGTAGTTCTACGGCATACATGGACTGGGGGCAGTATGCCGGGCTCGCAGGGTTCGTCCTGCTCATCTCCCTAGTTCTCAGGTACCTGAGTCTGAAGCCATCAAACGAACGTGAATGGGTAGTTGAGAACAGTAGGATGGCTTATGCCGAGTTCGATAGCGATGAGGTAACCCTGCGGAACGTTAGAGACTTCACTTGGAGATCAACGAAAGACTACGATGAACACTGGACTGACTGGACGTTTCGCCCAAGCGAGGTGACTAGGATCTGGCTGGTGCTCGAGTACTTCGACCCGAAGCGCAAACCCATTGCCCATACGCTGATGAGTTTCGAGTTTGAGGACGGCCGGAGACTGAGTTGCTCAATCGAGGTCAGGAGAGAGGTCGGTGAGAAATACCACCCAATCAAAGGCATGTTCAGACAATACGAACTAATCTATCTCTGGGCTACGGAAAGCGACTCGATAGGAGTTCGGGCGAGATGCAGGGGGAAATCAAAGACTCATCTCTTCGAGGGCGTTGTGCTCGGAGAAGACAGTCCCCAGCGGCTACTCGAGTCGTTTATCCATAGAACCAATAATCTGTATGAGATGCCGGAATGGTACCACAGCATCACCAATACATGCACTACCAACATTGTCAAACATGTCAATGAGATATATCCCGGCAGGGTGCCCAAGGCGGTGGCTGTGCTCCTCCCTGGACTCAGTCCCAGATTGTTGAAACGCAACAATCTGATTAGAGTCGATGGCACACTGGAGCAGACTCTCGAGTCGAGCTTGATAGACCAGCGGTCCGCAGAATGGGATGAAGAAAGTGACTTCGGCGACTGGATAAGGACTTAGAATAGAATAAGAGGATTCAACACAATGGCGCCCTTGGCGTTGTCGTGCTAAGCATCGAGCCAATGGGACTCGAGGCGACCATAGAGTGGTCGCTTCCACCCTCAAAGAGTCACATGATTCGCTGGTTGGCCCTAGCAGCACAGGCCGAAGGAGATACAGGACTCAGTTTCACCGGCAGCGCCGGGAAGGACATCCTGTCAATGGCGAACTGTCTGAGGGCGATTGGTGTCGTGATAGAACAGGATGAATCTAGATGGGTCATCAGCGGGGTCGGGTCGCGTGGATTCCAAACGCCAGAAGAGAGTCTCAACTGCGGTAACTCAGGCACAGCGGCCCGCTTCCTGATGGCGATAGCAGCAGGCATGTGTGAGCCGATTTCCTTTGACGGAGACCAATCTCTGAGGCGGCGCGACATGTCGGCTCTGACCGGTGCGCTAAGAGAACTCGGGTGTGAAGTCACTTCGGACACACTCCCTCTGACTGTCACTGGACCTGTAATTCCGGGTCTAGCGCATCTCGATGTCAGCGATTCCAGCCAGCCCCTGTCTGCACTGCTGCTGGCTTCACCGAACTACTCAGGGGTCATTCATCTCAAGACTTCATCGCACTCTGTGAGCAGAGGTTACTCGGAGCTATCGTACAAGTTGGCAACCAGATGTGGATCCTCTAATGAGATGGTGGCGGACGGCGCAATCATCGAGCCATGGCGGCCCATCACACCTGGTGAGGCGAAGATTCCAGGCGAACTAAGTCTACTCCCTCTCGCTATGCTACTCGCAGAACTGCACGACGTCGATGTCGAGATCGCGGGGAACGACTTGGAACTGTCTGGCTCACTGATGGAACTGGCTGAGAGAGCCGAGGAACTGGATTTGCGTGACGAGAGCGATATCATAGCCCCCGCTGCAGCGTTGATGGCCCTAGGCAATGGTGGCAGGATACGAGGAGTTGCTCATGCCAGAGGAAAGGAGTCTGACAGGATTAGCAGCACTGTTGACCTGCTCGAATGCTTTGGAATGGAGGCTACGGAAACCAATGACGGGATTGAGGTAGCGGGTGGCCAGACCCTAGTCAGGCCAATGCTGCCGGTTGACTCGCAAGGAGACCATCGCCTTGCGATGACAGCGATGACTCTGGCCAGCAAGTGCGGGGGAAGTGTGGCAGGAGCCGAGGTGTGTGCTGTTACCGACCCCGATTTCATCGAGAAACTGATGATGTTGGAGGATTAGGATGTCGCGAATCGAGAGTAATCTGGGCACGCACTTTCTGTTACTACTAGTGGCTGTCATATGGGGAACAACTTGGGCCGTAGCCAGATTTCTCAGCTACGGGCTGGACGAATCAACAGGGGCCAATCTTGGGCCAGCAACCGCTGCTTGGTTGAGATACTTGGTAGTCGTAATCGCCTTCGTGGCTTGGTGCTGGGCGTACAAGAATCGAAATGGTCCGAGGATGCTGCCTCATGACTCGCAATCGTGGCGCTACACCATCTGGCTCGGACTGCTCGGAACGATGGCATACCAACTTCTCTTCATGCATGGCATGAAGTGGACGGCAGCTGGCGACGCTTCTCTAATCATCCCCGTCAATCCCGTCTTCACCGTCCTCTTAGCGGCACCTATGCTGGGCCAGAAAGTGACGAAGCGGATGGCCTTTGGACTATTACTTGGGATAGTTGGAGTTAGTGTGGTAGTTGGCTGGAGCCCGAACACCGACATCCCATTCGAGCATCGACTACTAGGAGATGCGATGATTGTTCTCGCCGCCCTCGCTTGGGCGACGAATAGCAACCTGACCAAGATAGCGCTCGGAAAAGAGGGCATGGGCTCTACCGAGGAGTTGGTGATTTGGTACTCGATTGTCGGATGGGTGATGCTCACTCCATGGATGTTGGCTGAAATCTGGGGCACGGGTATTCCCAATCCCAATACGGCGGAGTGGGGTTCAATTGTTTATCTGGGGCTATTCTCTACTGTCCTAACTTATGTCTGGTTCGCGAGAGGAATTGACAGGATTGGTCCGACAGCAGCAGCCTCCTATGTTTTCCTAGTCCCAATTTTCGGGGTCCTAAGCGGATGGGCGCTGCTTGATGAGAACATTGGGACCTCGATGCTCGTGGGCTTTGTGCTGATAGTAATGGGTGTCAGAGAGGTCCAAAGAGAGAGTGAGCGGCTAAGGGTCGATTGAAGGGGACCTGAGGTGTTGCCTCATCGTTAAATAGAGATGGTCAGTGGGGCGCCAACGAGGTAGTCACATGGCACGCAAGCCAGCGAAGATGTATCGCCAGATTAAGGGTCAGGCTTACACTAGGAGAGAGTACTCTGGAGGAGTCCCCAACAACCGCATACTGCGCTTCTTCATGGGCAATCGGAAGGTCGCAGAAGCAGGCCAGTTCAAGGTCATAGTCGAGCTCACTGCCGACAATCCGTGCCAAGTCCGCGACTCGGCTTTGGAATCAGCTCGACAGGTGGCCAATGCCACCATCAGGAAGAGTGCTGGAGAAATGGGATATGCACTTCGAATGCACACCTACCCTCATCAGATTCTGCGCGAGAATAAGCAGGCCACCGGTGCAGGAGCAGATCGTGTCTCACTGGGAATGCGGCAGTCGTTCGGTAAGAACGTCGGCACCGCAGCTCGCGTCCAGCGCGATCAGACACTAGTCTCAATTCAAACCGACCCCGAGAACTACCTCGTAGCGCGGGACGCTCTCAGGAAGGCATGCTGCAAATTCCCGACACCCTGTACAATTAGGCTCGTCGCTGGCGCCGAGCATTTGAAGGGGCTAGTGTGAGGGCATAGGGCTATGACGCCCTCAGACCCGTTGAGCGTGCTACAGAATTCTCTTCGTGGCTCTCCCATCATCTGGAAGGGTGAATACCCATACTTCATCCACCCAATATCCGACGGTATCCCACGGATGGATGCAGACGTGCTACGTGCCACGCGTGACCTCATCGTAGAGATGGTAGACTGGTCGAAGGTCGATCTCGTGGTCAGCGTTGAGGCGATGGGGTTGCCCCTTCTAGCAGCAGTAGGAGATGCCACTGGAAAGCCGACAGTGGTGATTCGTAAACGCCAGTATGGGATGGAGGGTGAAGTCCAAGTCGATGTTGCGACCGGGTACTCTCAGTCTACCACCTACATCAACGACATCAATCCTGGAGAAAGGATACTGATTGTCGATGATGTAATCTCAACCGGCGGCACGCTTGAGCCGATACTGGCAACACTTGAGAAGATGGGCGTGATTCTGCAGGACATCGTCATCGCCATAGAGAAAGGCGAGGGGCGCGAGAGGCTCGCGAAGGAACGGCCGGACTGGCCAATCAGGACGCTTGCTCGCATAGACATAATCGACGGTAAAGTCGAGATTCTTGAGTGAGTGTATGGACTTGGACAGGCACGATTTCGAGCTCGACGATTTAGTCGAGAAGATTAGGGCTAACGATAACCGACTTGTCGCACTGCAGGTTCCTGAGGGACTGAAGATGCAGGCTCTGGAGATGATGGACTCAATTGAAGATGAATCTGATGCCAAGGTCATCTTGGCTGCCGACCCGTGCTACGGAGCGTGCGACCTAGTTCATGACAAGATGAAGATGATGGGGGTCGAGCTGGTTGCACACATGGGTCACAGTCAGATGAACATCGACTCAGGTATGCCGACTCACTTCATCCCAGTCACCTATGATGGCGACCCTGAGTTGGCAGCAGTCCTGCCTCTGCTCGAGAGTCATCGTGCAATCGCTCAGTCGCGGCTGGAGTCATCCGGCGAGGATGCTGATATTGACAAAGAGGCTGCCAAGGAGCGTTTTCTCGATGCTGTTGGACGGGTTTCCCCTCTGACCGGAGCGAGGCTTGGTCTAGTGGGATCCATACAGCACCTCCATCTGCTTGAGGACTTCAAGAGTAGACTTGAGATGGCGGGCTTCGACGTAGAGATACCTGTCGGTGGCGACAGGCTAACCTTTCCCGGACAAGTACTCGGCTGCAACTACTCGGGTGACGATCCGTCGATAGGGCACTACATGTTCCTCGGATCGGGCGACTTCCATCCCATTGGCCTAGTGCTGCATACCGGCAAGCCGTTGGCGATGCTCGACCCTTACTCAGGGGACGCCACCGAGATGTCCCTAGAACGCATCGAGAGGATCCTGCGCCAGCGCTTCGGCCTCATAAATTCGGTCGATGAGGCCCAGACGTTCGGCATCCTGATTGGCGAGAAGCCGGGCCAAATGCGTCGTAACCTCGCAATACGCATGAAGCGCCTACTTGAGAAACACGGGCGCAAGGGATACCTGCTGGCACTAGACCATGTAAGCCCGGATCTCATCGACTTCTACCCAGTAGACGCCTACGTAAACACCGCCTGCCCCCGAATAGCAATCGACGACTCCGTAAGGTATGCCAAGCCGCTCATCACCCCGTACGAGCTTGAAGTTGCACTTGGAGAGAAGAAGTGGGAGACGGGTTACCAGTTCGACGAGATACCCTGACTCTTTCTCTCGCACTAAAGACGGGCATATGCGAGCGCTGCTCCAAATATGTCTAATAACGATGTGAGCACGAGTCACATGATGGCCGACTACCTTAACAGAATTGGAGCGGGCAAGGTCCTGCTAGACAAGACGTCTTTCTCATTCGATTGGACGCCCCCTCTACTAGTCGGTCGCGATGAGGAGCTCAGTGAGCTCGCTTCGATGTTCATTGGGATGGAAGGGCATGGAGTCAGTGGCAGAGCAGTCATTACAGGACCAGTAGGTTCAGGCAAAACAGTGATGACGCATCGTTTCGGAGAGGATCTTCAGCGAATGTTGGAGGGGCGCAGGAAGATAGTTCTCGCTCATGTAAACTGCCGTAACCACCCAACTGCCTCGCAGGTGTTGCAGGAAATCGCTCGCTCGCTCGATTCTGGCCACCCAGAGCGGGGCTTCAGCTCGAGCGAGATTATCCAGTCTATTCGTCGCAACCTCAAGGCGCACGGGACTCATCTCCTGCTGACTCTCGACGAAATCGATGTGCTAATTCGCAACGATAAGGGTGATTTGATCTACAAACTTCTCCGAATCGATGAAGGTCAAGGTCAGCAGGGCTCGCTCTCGATGATGCTGGTTAGTCAGGATGTTTCTCTAATCAAGCTGTTCGAGCCGGCCATCATCTCACGCCTTGGTGAGAGCAGTATGTTGGCACTAGGCGGATACGATGAGCGCGCGCTCACGGGTATCGCTAGACAGCGCTACGAAGAGGCCTGTAGGCCGGGGTCTGTAGGTGATGACACTCTGTCCAAAATCGGTAGGTTCGCCGCTGAGACGGGTGACGCTCGTCACGCCATCGAACTATTGGAGACTGCAGTTCGACGCGCCGAGAAGGAGGGTAGGGGGGATGTCCTAGTTGAAGATGTACGACCCAGCACCTTACGGAGTGCTTCGGTCGAACCAAGTCAAGTCGACAATCTGGGCAAGCATCAGAAACTAGTCCTTCTCGGCATATGCAGACGTCTCAAGAAAGCGGACGAAATCTCTAGCGGCGACGCCCAGAAGTTGTACAATCTAGTCTGCGAGGAGTACGGGACCAAACCCCGCAGTTACACCACCTTCTGGAAGCACCTCAAGGAGCTTGAGACAGTGGGGCTGATTGAGTCACGGACCGCGAACGCAACGGTGGGCAGAGGTAGGACGCAGCACATCACCATGACCAATACTGCACCTGCAGCTCTGGAGAGTCGCATCGAGAGTGAAATCTGTTGATTCAACAAGCGCCTTTGGCGCTTCCGAACCGCTCTTATAGGGGCCTTTAGTCGGGAGGCCGTCCGAGGTGATGAGATGGCAGCGGAGCAGGCATTCAAAGCGGTAATCAACGATACCAATCCCGCATCAGGTGGCCGAGCCTTCGGGATTGAGATTACGGGCTCAAACTACAATCACTTCCTAGGCAAGAGAATAGGAGATTCTGTGGACGGTATGTTCGTCGGAGAGGGAGACGGATCCCTATCTGGATACAAGTTGGAAATTACTGGTGGCTCCGATTTGACAGGGCGACCCATGAGGCCAGAACTGGCCGGCAGTGGCATCAAGCCAGTCCTCATCACTTCGGGAATCGGCTACAAGGGTAAACGCTACGTCAAGAAGAGAGGTAAAGTGTATCGATACAAGTACGACGGCCTCAGAAGGCGACGCAAGCTGAGAGGCAATGTAATCAGCCAGGACACCCGTCAGATTAACCTGAAAATCACCGAGGCGGGC
>DAUV01000021.1 GCA_002505325.1 Euryarchaeota archaeon UBA623
AGTAGATGCTGGCCCGAGTCATGGTCAACCGAGGCTTGGATGAGGCTACCTCCTGAGGACTCCACACTCGCAGCTATCTCTGCCCAGAGCTCCCGGACTTCACTGTCGGCGCTGCGCAGCATCGAGGCTTCAATGACGAGTGTCTCAACGGCTCCTTGCTCGGCTGCCTCTGCTATCTCGGTCGGACCGTAGGAAACTGCGCCACCGGTGGAAATGCGCTTCAGGCCATCTTCGATGGCGCGAACCTGCTGGATTAGGGCATGCTCACCTAGGACTGAGTCTGCAAGGCCCTCCGCTAGAACCTCGTTAGCCGCAGGCCGACCTCCTATGGATGTCGCTGCATTGAGAATCTGGTTCTGCGCTCCCTGTCCTCTAAGGTGATTCTCAAACTGCTCACGTGCCATTCCCGGCCCACATAGTACTAACGGCATCTGATCCTTGAATACGAGTCGTGCCTCCTTGGCGACGCGTTCGAAAAAGCCTCTGCGGACACTCGTTGAATCGTCTGCCTTCTTGCCACCACCACGCATGGTGAACTGTGAGACGTCTCTGATACCGTGCGCTGCGACTTCAAAGATGAGTATCTCGTCGGATTCCACGACCACTAGGCCACACTTGGCGCGGCGCCCAGCCGACAGAGCCCCCTTTAGCAGCGAAATATCGGCCCGCGAAAGCCCGCCCACACGAGTCAGCTCAATCTCAGATCCAGGATTGATGAGGTGCGTGTGATGGCTGCCTATGTCGATCTTGGCCTCGGTGATGATGCCATGGATACGGAGGTTGTCAGTGAACGGTTGGTAGGCCGTCTCCTGGACCTCCAGAACTATCCACATCGGTTTGCGTTCAGCGCTCTTCGCCCTACTGTCTGTCTGCGTTCCTGTCGTCGAGTCTCTACGGTGTGACAGCATGCCCACGTGCGCGCCAGCGCTGCACAACTGCGCCGTTGTCCACAGGTCGTCCTCATCTTCGAGTCGCAGACGAACCCCTTCATCGAGGCGCTTTATTCGGCGCACGTAATCACAACCTCATCTGAAGGCGCCTGTAAGTCTGCCTTCGTCGTCCATGTCCATGTCGAGAGCGGCCGGTCTTGTAGGTAGTCCAGGCATAGTCATCATCGAACCACAGACAGCGACGACAAAACCGGCACCGGCGTTGACACGAATCTCTCGAATTGGGAGAGTGAATCCAGTGGGGGCGCCGAGAACCTTCGGTTCATGGCTGAATGAGTACTGGTTCTTGGCCATGCATACAGGTAGAGATCCCATGCCCCACTCTTTGAGGGTCTTGAGAGAAGCTTGGGCCTTGTCACTGAAGTCCACGGTTTGAGCCCCGTATATGTTAGTGGCCACCCTCAGGATAGTCTCCTCAATGGTCATTCCGTGCTCCACTATCGGCGTATATGGTCGACCTTCCTCGTCGTGAGATGCGCAGGCCGCGACCACCGCGTCTGCCAGATCGGCCGCCCCCTCCCCTCCCTTGGCAAAGGCTTCGTTGAGGACTACTTGCTTGGCTCCGGCCTTGGTTGCCTCGTCTCTGATTGCCTCGATTTCAGCCTCGGTATCATGCTCGAAGCGGTTGATTGAGACAATGACTGGGATGCTAGTCTCTGCTAGATTTCGGACGTGTCGGCGGAGGTTGCTGGCTGCACCAGCCCTCGTTGCCTCAACATTCTCCGTCTCTAACTCCTCAGTGGTGGGCCTTCTACCGCCTCCGGAGGCGAATCCTCCGCCGTGCATCTTCATGGCTCGCACGGTGGCATTGAGAACCAGACAGTCGGGTGGCCTTCCGGCTGCTGGCGCCTTGATGTGAAGTGCCTTCTCGGCGCCCATCTCAGCTCCGAAGCCTGCCTCAGTGACTACGTAGTCCGCGCACGAAAGTGCGATCTCGTCAGCAATGATGGATGAGTTTCCGTGGGCGATGTTCGCGAATGGGCCGCAGTGAATGAAGGCAGGATTGCCCTCAAGGGTCTGCACGAGGTTAGGCATCAGTGCGTCTCTCAACAGGAGGGACATCGAACCGGCAGCTCCGAGTTGCTCAGTGGTAATCGGCTCACCCGAGTTCGACTTGGCGATTACTATGCAACCAAGGCGTTCGCGCAGGTCGGAGTAGTCCTTCGAGAGTGCAAGTATGGCCATCACCTCACTTGCAGCGGTGATGTCGAACCGGTCGGTGCGGACAACACCGTTGAATGCCCCACCCAGGCCTATGGTGACTTGCCTTAGGCTGCGATCGTTCATGTCTATGGTGCGAGGCCAGTAGATACGGTTGAGGTCGATATCGAGCTCGTTACCTCGGTGCAGGTGGTTGTCGATAATGGCGGAGCACAGGTTGTGAGCCGCGGTGACCGCGTGCAAATCACCGGTGAAGTGGAGGTTAATCTGTTCCATTGGTAAAACCTGTGAGTAGCCACCACCGGCAGCGCCACCCTTGATTCCAAAGACTGGTCCCATCGAGGGCTCCCGAATCACACAGCACGCGTTGTGTCCGCGCGCATTGAGACCCTGATTGAGGCCGATGGTAGTCACCGTCTTTCCCTCGCCGAAGGCGGTCGGACTTACGCTAGTGACGAGAATCAGGTATCCTGACTTGCCGTTGCGCTTGGCTTTGATTGTCTCCCAGTTGATTTTGGCGATGTGCGGGCCGTGTAGAATCAGGTCACTGCGAGCCAGTCCTAGTTGTTCGGCCACTTCCTCTATGGGCCGTATCGTGGCATTTCGGGCGATATCGAGGTCGCTGTCCATCACTCGCGGCGAGGACCCACCTCTCTTGAAACCTTCATTTCGTAGGATTCGGAGCGGCCCATAGGGATTCCATGCCGGACTACTGGGGCATCACGGGCTATCCCATCTCACATTCACTCACACCGAGGCTATTTGCTGCGGTTGGCGAACACCTAGGAATGAACGGTGCGCAGCAGGTGTTCCTCGAAGCTGACAGCATTGACGAGTTTGAGAGTAGGGTCACCGAACTGGAGGGCGACATTTGGCTGTCTTGCACGGCTCCCCTCAAGCATGC
>DAUV01000027.1:0-6136 GCA_002505325.1 Euryarchaeota archaeon UBA623
GGGACGCTCGAGGCATCATCGGGGTCCGAGCCACATGTGACCTCGTCATCGTCATAGAAGCCGTCGCCATCAGTGTCCAGAGTGAAGATCCAGATGGTCATGTTGTATTCGCCCTCGCCCGAGTAGGCGTAGATCTCAATCAGGACGGTGTCTCCTCCTACGTAGGTGCCGTTGGAGGTGACCGTCTCAGGGCTGGCGAAGCCAGAGGAGGTGTCGATGATGTTACTCGCTGGATTCGGCATCCTAGCCAATGCAATGTCGAAGTTGACCTGGCCGGTGTCGAAGGAGACACTGACGGCGATACCGTAATCGGCAGGCACGTCTACTGCGTACTCGTCGACAATGTCATCGGCGTTGGAAGCCCAGCCAGTGAAGTCGTTCTGACCTATATTGGCGATTATTCCTGTGGGGTTGTTGTAGTCGTCGGAGGCATCGTCGCCTGTTCCCGAGTCATTCTGGTTGTAGGCGGGAGCGGAGGAAATGTTGTCGAACTCGAGTGTTAGGGTGTAGTCATCATCACCAATCCAGGCCCTGACCATTAGAGTTACAGTTGTCCCACCAACCGAAGAATTTTCGCTGGAAACTGTGTTAGGGGATGTGGTGTTGAAGCCCTGTCCGCCTGGAAGGTATTGTCCGGTGGAGTCGTACAGATGGAGGTGGAGGGTGGCACTGGAGGTGTTCCAAGATACGCTCGCGTTGATACGGTGGTAGGATGGCACAGGGATGCTGTAGTAGTCGAACTCGTCAGTGCTTTTGTCGACGTAGCCGTAGTATGTCGCATTCGTGCCACTTAGGGCCGTCGGCGTAGAGTATGTGTCGCCAGCATCGCCACCGGTGTTTGCGTCGTTTTGGGCTGGAGGCGGAGTGACCGTGAATATCCAGATCTGGAGAGTGTACTGGCCTGAACCGGACCATTGATCGACGTTGATATAGACAGTCGAACTACTGACATTGGTCCCATTGGATGAAACGCTGTCGTAACTCGAAACCGAGTAGCTGGAGTCTATCGTGCTCCCGGACGAGCTGTACAGAATCAGGTCGAAATCGGCTCCGGACGGGGACGTTAGACCGACCGCTATGCCAGAGTCACTCGACATGTTGACTCCGTAGTAGTCGTTGGTGTCAGAGCCTGAGGTTAGGTTTCCGTAGTAAGTAGCGTTGGTTGCTGGCAACCAAACTGCGGTTGAGGTAGAGTTACCCGCGTCACCTCCTGAGCCAGCATCGTTTGCAAGCACCAACCCGGACAAGCAAGAAAGAAGAATCAGAGTAGTGATTGTTCTCGCAGCGCCACGGCTAGTCATAGCCCTAGGGCTATGCTGGGACGCTTGAACTTTGGGACCATTAGATAGTGCGTAAATTGCACCGCCTCTATACGACGAATGATTAGTAGGAGTAGAATCCGTCGCCGCTTTTTCTGCCGAGTTTTCCCTCTTCTACCATACTAATCAGTAGTGGCGCGGGTGCGTACTTGTCGTCCCCGAGACCATCATGCAGGACATTCATGATGTGAAGGACTGTGTCCAGCCCGATTAGATCGGCCAGTGCGAGGGGGCCAATTGGGTGATTCATCCCGAGTTTCATGATTCCGTCGATAGCTTCGGGCTCGGCCACGCCTTCCTGTAGAGTTAGGATTGCCTCGTTGATCATAGGGCACAGTATTCTGTTGCTAACAAAACCAGGCGAATCATTGCATGAGAGCGCGGTTTTGCCCATACTCTCTGCTGCAGCGACTACTGCCGAGTTGACCTCATCAGAGGTTTCGGAACCATTGATTATCTCGACCAGTTTCATTATTGGGACAGGATTCATGAAATGCATACCGATTACCCTGTCAGGCCTATTGGTTGATGCTGCAATCTCATCAATGCTGATACTTGAGGTGTTGCTAGCCAGTATTGTCTCCGGCTTGCAAATATTGTCCAACTCAGAGAATGTGGAGAATTTCAACTCAGGAATCTCGGGGATTGCCTCGACAACAAGATCACAATCTGAGGCATCACTCCTGTCTGTTGAAGCGCGCACGCGCGCGAGGGCGGCATCGGCATTGGCTTGGCTCATCTTCTCCTTCGAGACAAGTTTTGCGAGAGATTCTTCGATTGATGCCATGCCACGATCTACGAAGGTCTGCTCGATGTCAATCATGGTCACATGATAGCCCGCGCAAGCTGCTACTTGGGCGATACCATTGCCCATCTGACCAGCACCCAACACGGCTATGCTACCTATCTCCATGCATCGTCGTGCATACGGAAGGGCATGAGCCTTACTCAGCCAATTCGTCTTCGGAATCGAGAGTAGGTGATTCAGCAATCTCCTCAATCTCAGACATGATGTCTTCAAGATCGGGGCCGTGATTCTCAATCTCATCCCTTCGTGCGCGGCGCCTACGTAACAGAGTTGTTGGCACTGCTATGGCGAGCAGTGCAGCGATAACTGCGAGAGAGAACCACCACATCATCGGGCCGGAGTTTCGGGCATCCTCGATAGCCCAGTCAATCCATTCTTGCTCCAAAACCTCAATCGAAGATGTGTGTTGGTTATTGGCAGCGTCGACGGAGAGTCCGTTGATGATGTGAGTGCCCGGAGATTCAGGTATTGCGATGTGAATCTCGAACTGGTCACTCGAGTCGCAGACGAACTCCTTCGACTCAACCTCGGTCCACAACACCACCGTCGTGCCGTGCTCACAGATGCCGCCAATGACACGGGTTATGGCTAGAGGAGTGGTTCTGTTGGTTATCTCAAAGAAACTCAAGACAGGGGGAGTGGTGTCTCTTACGATAGAGATAGTGTAGTTGTCTACGTGGTCTAGGGCGTGAATCTCAATGAGAAACTGATTCTCACCCTCGATTAGATCGAATACGATGCTAACTACGCTTGCTCCGGGCTCAATCAAGTGCTCTCCTTCGACATCAGATCTGCTCCACCAAATCTCCTGATCAGGGCCTCTCTGTAGTGTTGCCTCGACTTGATCAGTGGCCACAAGGCCGCCATTCCAGTCAGCAGCGACGTGAGTACTGTAGATTGAGGCGTCGAGCAGGATGCTGCGACATTCGAGGAACCTGTTATCATTTTCTTGAGGTTCTGTGAAGTCGACAGCCTCCAAGCAGACCTCGTGCACCCCGGTGTGATTCAACTCAAACAAGGCCCCGCTGGTGATTGCAGTGCGCTCGCTAATGAGGACACCATCGATAGTGAAACGGACATGGACTTCTTCGTTGGAAAGCCATGAGAGGCCCTGTCTATGATCGAAGAAAGAATCTTCAGTGCCCGGGTTGATGGTCCACTCAACGAGAGGAGAGGTACGGTCGAGAGCTAGGGGCCACTCCTCTGTATCCGTGTTATTGGCCCAGTCAATCATCTCGAGAGAAATTTGGTAGTTACCGTCCGGCAACTCAGTGGTGTCGATTTGGTACTGAGTGACAATACTAACTTGACCGGGGTCATCCTGCATTACGATTTGAGGAATCAATTGGTTAGTCTCGCACTGAACAGACTGGTGGGGAGAATTCAGGGCGGTGATTCTCAAACACCAGTCCCGAATGTCAACTGGGATTGAGACGGTGAGTACTCCTTCACTCAGATTCGCAGGCGTAGAAATCTGTGTCGGAGTGTAGTGATAGCCGGCTTGGTCAGAGACATCGAGAAGGTTGGCACTAGGTGCATAGGGATCATACACCACGACAAACTCCCTAGTGAATGAATTGCCAGCAGCATCGCTGACTACTATGTCGAAGATACTGCTACCCTGTACGTAATAGAAAGATGACCCGGCATTCGACCTAGCCTCAGCCTCTACCAGTTGGATCGTGAGTTCTGCGTTCCCGTTCTCGTCCAGTTCGACTGCACTGCCTGAGTGAGTAACACTTGCACCGGGTTCTGTCTGGATGGTGTAAGTGAGATTCTGTTGGTTGGTAATCCAAGGTATGTTCGATAGGGCCAATGTGGGCGCTGTCACATCGTAGGCCACCGAGAGATAGGCCTCAGCAGTATTGTTTGAGAGGTCTGCCAATGTGGCCCAGTAGTCATGCCACTGCTCGATTTCAGGCAAGGTGGCATTGACCCAAACCTCCCGGAAAGTAATGTTCTCGGGCATTGCGAAGTGGTTGCCACTGTTCCATATCGAAGTTAGGTTGTGGTGCACGCCGACCGTGTCGATGGCTTCAACAAGATCAGCTTCGGGAACGCTAGTGCCCTCGTCAACCGGCTCCCAGTTGAGATCATCGAGGCGGAAGCCGATGCCGGTATCCAAAGCGTGCAGACGAATCGGCACTACTGAACTGGACTGCGTGAGGTTGGCTGGGATGTCAAAACTCATCTCGGGATCGAGTTCTACCAACTCGTAGGTGTACGGTAGACGCAGACTGATATCGCCTTCGACGATGATGTCGATAAAACCTGTCCAGATTCCGGCTGTCTCCGGTCTCTCATAGGCGAGGTTTACCTGCAGTGCGGAAGATGGGACCTGTCCTGCGAGTGTATCGCTACCGTTCGGCCAAATCGCATCTATCTCACCCTCAGTCAGTGATAATTGGTCGGTTATCACGAGTTCGTCGCCGCCTACAACCTCGATGTCAATCCAGAACTGAACTGTCCCGCTCGGTACAGAGTAACCATGTACTGCGACCGAATAATAGCCGTCATCAGGATCGACTATTCTGATTGTCTCTGCCGAGGAACCGGACCACGAGCGTGTTACCTCCTCATCAGAAGAGAATGTTCCATCTCCATTTGAGTCGCGGAACAGGAATAGGTCGAGATCTGCATCATCGTGAGCGTTCATCTTGATGTTCAGCTCAGTGGAGTTCTGGACTGTCATATTGTGCCACCATGAAGCCGTCATCTTGTCACCGGAGATATCTTGGAAGGCGGTCTCGTTATCGAAGTGGACCGGTTGGCTCCAACCGTATGCGGACACCGATTCGACGTTCAGAGGCACGGTGGAGACCACATGAACTGCGTCTACTCCACTGCCTTCGGCCCAATCAGTCACCACCTGCTCAAAGCCGGACTCTTCTGCAGCGATATATCCTACTGAGATATTGAGTGGGTTATCATTTGATGAGACGCCGTGCAGAGCTGTGTGCAGGACCATCTGGTGGACTCCTTGCTCGGCAGGGACGGCGAACATCTCTCGCGAAGTACCAGTGTAGGTCCCCCAGTTGTGCGAGCCACTGCCAGCGTGGTTGTTGTTGGACCGTGATTCGATGAAGAAGGTCGAATCGCCATATGCATCCGGGTCGTCCTCGGCATATCCGTGAGCCATCTCCGAAAGCCAGAGCACGTCGATGTCGGTGTATGGGTTGTCCTCCCAGTCGACATCGAGGATGGCTGTTCCTCCGGTGTCCCACTCCTCGGGCCACTCGACTGAGAGGAAGCGCCAGTCGCCGCTCTCAGCCCTCCAGTCCCATCTGGTTGCCCCACTAATCCACTCCTCGTCGTACAGAGTCTGGTTCGACACGTTGCCATCAAGCGGTCTCGCATCTAGTGAGAATGGGCCGCTCCAAGGCACGTTGGTGACTACGGGGAGTGTCCAGTTCCTGTGTGGTGTCGTTGAGTTCCAATTGCCCCCCTGATCTAGTTCGAAGGACTCGATGAGAACGCCGTGCTGATGCAGTCCGGATTCGGCATCGGCGGGGACCGAGACAGTCATCTGGGTCGATGCCGATCCATTGGCAGGGACCACGGTGGTGATTGGAAGAGTGATCCAGTCGTCGTCCGTGCTACCGAATGCAGTCCAGTCTATCTCGATTCTGACAGGGTCGTCCGACTGGTGCCCGTTGTAGTTCCAGACTCCAAGGAAAAGGCCGTCTCTGGCATCCTCAAAGGGCAGTCCAACCCTGACCTCGGCGTTCGGACCATTCTCCCACCAGTAGGTCACCTCTTCAAGCTCGCTCGACTCGGTCCAATCATCAGAGTCGACCATTGAGTCGTTGTCGAAGTCCTCGACATAGATACCGTCTCCGTCATCGTCGCTCCAGCGATATATCTGCAAGAACACTCGCTCCTCAGAACTGCGGTCTTGATTCTCGTCGAACGCAGAGTACTCGATGGTAGCTCTGGCTCTGAGTTGCAAGGTATCGATGGGCAACCTATTTGCGGTGCCGTTTGTGATATGCAGAGGGATTAACAGGTC
>DAUV01000027.1:6519-34453 GCA_002505325.1 Euryarchaeota archaeon UBA623
CCTAGGCTCTCCCACACCTGCACAGTGTGCTCCAAGGGGGCGAAGACTGTCGGAGTGAATCTTAGGAGGACGTCAGTGTCGCCATAATTGGTGAATTCTAGGTCAACGTCCTGAGACTCCCCTGGCCGCATGAGGTTGATGTTGGCGTCCCTGTGACTGCCTTGGAAGGTACCACTGTTCCACTGAGCGGGGCTGGCCCACCAGGTTCCATTGGCCCCGTCTAGGGTGGCTGTGGCACGAGACGCGTTGAACCAGCCGCCGCCTTGGACGAACGGTTCGTAGCCCCTGTCGTCGGAAGTGGACATCACAAAGTCCCTGAATTCCTGTGACCCAGGGTGGTATCCAAGATTGGCCTGCCAGGCCTGTGCTACTAGCGCCATCAGTCCGGCTGCGATGGGAGTGGCGAGGCTAGTCCCACCCCAGGTACCCCATGCGGAGTTCGCGTTGCTCCTTTGATTCAGAGGCACATCACCAGTAGCGGACCATCCGACAGAGACGATGTCCGGATCCATCCTCCCGACCACGTTGGGGCCTCGGTTAGACCAAGGTGCATTCTGCCCCCAAGAATCACTGGAACGGCTGCTGAATGCTCCGACTGAAAAGATTCCATGCGCAGCCCCCGGTACCTTGGCGGTTCCGAAGCCGTGACCGCCGTTACCTATTGCTACCGAGTAAGAAGCATTGTCATTGTAGACCCTAGTGAGCCAATCGAGGTACAGAGAGTAGCCATCGGCACCGGCCTCGTCTATCGATGAATAACCGAATGAGAATGAACCGATGTGAGGCTGGTCGCCCTGAGTTATGGTGATGCCGTCGTAGCCCTCGGCGATGAAACGCCAACCATCGAGTGCATGACCTCCTGAGTAGTGATTGCCTATCGAGGATATAGTAGCGTTCGGAGCCATCCCTAGGACCTTGCCGTCACTAACGATCCCTTGTGCAGCCACCGCACTGGCGCAAAGCGTCCCGTGACTTCCCGACTCGATCATGAATAGAGTCAGGTTCCCTGCTCCTGGAATCCGATTTGCGTAGCCGTGCCGTGCCGCGTAGGTGTCTGTGTAGGGAACCCCGTTGGTCCCGTCGGCAACCCAGTAGACCAAGCCCCCTGAGATGTCCCAGAGGCCGTCTTCGTCGGTATCTAAGCCAGCCGTCTCCTCTCCCGGACGCATCGGGACGTCATTCGAGAATTGACCGTCCCGGTTGATGTCAGGGTAAACGGTCTCGTAAAGTCCCGATATCCTGTCGTCTACCACTAAGATGGGTACGTCCCCTCCCGCTTTGTCAATGAGTCTCCAGTCGGGGTGCTCTCCAAGGTGGTAAGCCCCTGATAGCGAGATGTTGACGCCAGTTATGTTGTATCCAGAATCATCTAGTAGTCCATCGGTATTGTTGTCGTAATCGATTATCGATGTGTCGGCATACCAAGTGCCCCTAGCAGGGTAGGCATCGCCGTATACCAGCCAGTAGTACATGCTGTTGTGGTCAAACATAAGCGGCCAACCCTCGTAAGGCGACTTAGTGTCTGTAACTCTGGCTTGAGTGCCGTTCAAATCGGGATGTCCGAAGTCTACTCCAGTATCTGCGACGGCGACCACTATGCCCTCTCCGGCATACCCCCTCTCCCATGCGTCGTTGGCACCGTGTATCTCACCGCTGCGGACCGCCTCAGGCTCAAATCCCGGAGGAGATTCGAAAGGCATCGTATCATAGGGTTCAGGTGTATTCTCGGCGTCCAATATAGCGATGATACCAGGGACTCCTGTCAGCTTGTGGAAGATACCCGCATCCATCCAGAAAGTCCTGTGATTGACCTGTCCATCAATCGGGTCGAGTGCAACTAGGGACTCTCCGCTCTTGGCCGGCTTTTGCTCCTCGATGGCGCCGTTGTCATGCTGCCACTGATTGAGCGTGTCCAAAGATCGTGTAATGATTGTCACTCTGACTTGCTCCACGCCCGAATCAGTTCGCCCCCAGAGACTTGATTCAACCCATGGAGAACCACTCTGGAAGTCTTGACTATACTCGCTGTTGCCGCCATCATCAGCATCTATGATGCTGGGAATACGGGCCCGGGAGATGTCAGCTGAAGCCATGCCTACTGAGAGGGATGACAACAGCAGCAGCAGCACTAATGCAGACGCTGAGCGCTGACGCATGTTCCGAGCGTACTCCGAGAACCTTTGATAGTGTCGGCTGGATGTCCCGTCAAATCAAAAGCAAGGACACGTCAGCATCGGCTCGGAGTCCCGTGGTGTAGTGGTCCATCATACCGGGTTTTGGTCCCGGTGACGGAGGTTCGAATCCTCCCGGGACTACCACTATCCGTCTATTGCCCCGGAGTTTTCAGCTAGGTCTCTAGCGATATTCTTCTGGTGCCCTTCGAGGGTGCCGCCACCGATTTCAAGGAGTTTTGCGTCTCGCCATAATCTCTCGACAGTATACTCGCCGACGTATCCGTAGCCACCCATCACTTGGATGGCCCTGTCTGCGATGTTCTTGGCAGCGGACGTTCCAAACAGCTTGACTCCATCTGAGTCCAGTCTGTTACCTGCCTTTGAGAGGTCAATCTTGCGGGCGGTGTCGTAGACGTAGGCGCGCATCGCCCTGTACTCGGCCCAGGACTCGCCAATGTGGCGTTGAATCTGTCCGAACTCGCGAATCTGCTTACCGAAGGCTTCTCTTTCGCTTGCGTACCTATTCATCGCCATCAAGCTGCGTCTAGCTATACCCACTCCCATCGCTGCGAGACCTAGCCTCTCAAGCTCGAGGTTTCTCATCATGTGAATCATTGACTCGCCTGGCTTGCCGACGACATTTTTTGCCGGGACAATGCAGTCGTCGAATACCAACTCGGCGGTGTTGCTAGACCTCATGCCTAGCTTGTCCTCAATCTTCTGACCCACCGAATATCCTGGCATACTCCTCTCTACGATGAAGGTGGTTAGCTCAGCCCGTCCCTTGGAATCGGTTCCCGTGCGAGCATACAGCCAGACCACATCCGCGGGCGTGCCTTCCTCGTCGATTGAGCCGTTGGTAATCCACATCTTGCGGCCGTTGATTATCCAAGAGCCATCCTCGCGCTGCTCGGCGCTGGTCTGCATGCCAAGGACGTCTGTTCCATATCCCGGCTCGCTCATCGCCATGCAACCGATCCACTCACCACTGCACAGTTTCGGTAGTATTCGCTGCTTCTGTTCTTCACTGCCGTTGTGAGCGAGATTGTTAGCAATAAGTTGGTCGTGAGCAAGATATGCTAGGCAGAGTCCGGGGTCGGAGTAGGAAATCTCCTCATTGATGATGGCCACCGCAGTAGCGTCCATTCCTCCACCTCCATACTCAAGAGGAACGGAGATCCCAAGAATCCCCTGCTCACCTAGTCTGCGAAACAGTTTGGAGTTGAACTTCTCATCACGGTCGTGCTCAAGAGCTTGAGGTTCGACCTCATCACAAACGAAGCTGCGCACCATCTCACGCAACATCGCGTGCTCCTCAGTGGGATTCGCGATGTCTAGTTCGCGCCAGCCCTCTCCCATGGTCTCGCTAAGCGCCGCCTTCGTATGAGTGATTCGCAGAAGCACGCCTACGGCGTGACCCTTCTGCTATCTCTAGGGAATGGAATTACCTCACGGATGTGGTCGGCCCCAGACAGCCACGCACAGACTCTATCGACACCGAGACCAAAGCCACCGTGTGGCACACCTCCATAGCGGCGAATGTCGATATAGAACTCATATGGCTCGCGAGGAGTTTTCTCTTCGTCAATTCGCTCAAGAATCTCCTTCTCAGACCAGGTCCGCTCGCCCCCACCCACAATCTCGCCGTACCCTTCGGGAGCAAGTAGATCGTGGCAGAGTACATATTTCTCATCATCAGGGTCCGGGCGATGGTAGAACGGTTTGGCTATCCTTGGATAGTGCGTCAAGAAATGGGGAACGTCGAAATCAGAGGTTAGTACCTTCTCCTTAGAGTAATCAAGGTCTTGACCCCATTCGACAACCACTCCCTTACCTTGCAATATCTCAATGGCCTCGTCGTATCGCATCCTAGGATATTCGCTATCCGCATAGTTAGCGATTAAATCGAGATCTCGTCCCAATTCAGTCATCTCATCCGATCTCTCATCCAGCAGGGATTTAGCGATGTGTCTGACGACGCCCTCGCCGTATTCCATAATCTCAGAGTTACTCGCCCAAGCAACCTCCATCTCAGCGTGCCAGAACTCTGTGAGGTGTCGCCTAGTGCGACTCTTTTCTGCCCGGAAGGAAGGAGCCATGGTATACAGGCGCTCGAGAGCGGGCATCGCAGCCTCTGCATAGAGCTGCCAAGATTGAGTTAGGTAGGCCTTACGATCGAAATAGGGTACCTCAAAAAGAGTACTACCGCCCTCTACCGCCCCAGCTACGAAGTTCGGGGCTTGGTACTCGATGAAATCTCGGTCCCGAAAGTATGAGTGAATGGCTCCGAACACAGTAGAGCGCATTTTCAGCATCGTAGTCATCCGGCTAGTGCGCAGATACAAGTGTCGGTTATCCAGCAGGAACTCAGTCTGACCCCCATCTGCTTCTGCCATGGCGGATTCGGTTATCGGGAAGGGTCGTTCAGGATTCACCGCACCAACAATCTCTCCAGAACTGACTAACACCTCATGACCGTGCTCCCTGTCGGTGGCTTCGACTGTGCCGCGGATGACTACGCTGGACTCTATGAGGGCCGTACGGAGACTCTCAAATGTATTGTCACCGACATCCTTGCGCTTGACTACGCACTGCACGACACCAGTCGAATCTCGAATCACTAGGAACCAAATTTTGTTCGAGCCGCGGGACCTGTGTATCCAACCCTTCAGTTCTACCTCGGACCCATCGTAATCTCCGGCCCTTACGTCACCAACCCAGTGCTGCTTGCTCATCAGCTCACTTCCTATCGGCTACTCGCTCGCTCATTGGTTAAGAAACCTCGATTCAAAGGGACGTTTTGATGGCGAGTCTGACGGGGTTCGAACCCGCGACCGCCCGGTTAAGAGCCGGGTGCTCTACCTGACTAAGCTACAGACCCAGCCCACCGACTTGACGCCACTCTATAACCGCGACGGAACGTGAAATCAGTTCAGTCTTCCATCTTCCTTGACTATAGTCAGCACTTCTGACAACGTCGCCATCACGACCGCGTCGCACATGCCAACAAATAGTCCCACCTCGACGACACCGTCGACCGAGAGAATCAGTTCTTCCAACTTACCTGGGTCTGAGATGGTAGGGCCGAACTCGCAGTCGAGGATGTAGCCCCCGTTGTCGGTAACATAGGGTATCTGACCGCCACGCAGCCTCACCATCCCTGGACATATCGAGTCTAATTCATCCCGAACCCTCTTCCAGTCGCTGGTACCGACCTCTAGAGGTAGGTCAAATCCACCGAGGACGGGCACCTGCTTACGATCATCTGCCACCACGACCATGGCCCTCGATGCAGCGGCCACCCTCTTCTCTTGGGTGAGAGCGCCACCGCCGCCCTTGATGAGTTGGAAATCTGGATCGAACTCATCCGCACCGTCTATCGTCAGGTCGATTTCATCGGCCTGCTCTAGAGTGAGTAGTGGGATACCAAGGTCCTCTGCCAGATGTCTAGTCGCCTCGCTGGTTGGTACTCCTTTGACCTGTAATCCCTCTTCGACCATCCGACGTCCAATCTCCAACACCGTGTAGCGGACTGTAGAGCCGGTTCCGAGGCCTAGTATCATGCCACTTCTAACGAAAGAGCAAGCAGCGATTCCGGCCTCGCGCTTCAGCGCCTCGACCTCGTCCACGATAGTCGCTGAAGGTGTACCGCGCATCATGGTTTCCGCGTATATTTGTTACTCAAGGCTACGTTCTGAGCAACCGAGGGGTTCATGCGAGGCACCTGCACCCGTGGGTGCGAGGGAGCAGGAGGGTTGCTGACAGTGTACGACACTGAGGAAAGTCCCCTCTCCATGATGCAAGTGGTCCGACGCAAGTCGGAGGCCCGGGAGGGTCGGCTCTGCAACAGAAACGAACCGCGCCAGGCGTACTATGAACCCGTAAGGGGGAGGTTTCCTGACCGCGGCTGGAACGAGCATCCCCACCGGAGCAAGTCCAAGCAGGTCTGCATGGCATCGACAGGACCGGGTAGGACGCACAGTTGAATGCGACCAGCCGAAAGGTGAACAGAAAGGGGCTTACTCCCTGCACCCTCGCCCAAATACATAGCGACCGCGTTCGCTATTCGATGACCGCCTCGAGCACAGCCTCTTCAGATAGCACCCCACTTTGCCCGTAGTCGAGCCAAGACTCCCCCCGGGCGATTCGGTGTCCAAACTCGTGGTAGGCAACAATCATCGCCGGCAGGAGGATTGAGCTAGTCAATAGAGCTAGAATGAGTAGTAGCATCATCAACACGAAGAAGTTCTGTAGCCCGGGGATGGCTACGAATAGTCCAGCTGAGAGGCCGGCACAGGTCGTGGCAGTGGTCTCGAAGATGGTCTGGCCGGTCCTAGCCACGGACTTGACGATGCCAGCAGGAGTCTCTCCCTCATCTTTGATTCGATCAACGATGTGGATGGAATCATCCACTCCTATGCCGAAGACAATTGTTCCCACCATGGCGGTGAAGAAGTTGACGTTGACGCCTCCACTGCGCATCAGCAGCGGCTGCCAAACCACTACAACCCCTACTGCAATCATAGTGAATAGAGCCAATCGAGGGGAGCGGAACAGGAAGGTCATGGCGATGAGCAGTATGAGCATCGTAGCTATGGTTGTCTCTGACTGAGCCTCGTGGACCCCATCGTTGACGTCGATGGATACTGGTAGCCCTCCTGTTAAGAGCGAGTTGAAGGTCTGATCCAAGCCTAGACCCTGGCAGGTCCAGGCCGAGCCCCCGCACCCTACACCCATCAGGAAGCCGTCTATGGCATCCCGCAGAGAGCCTGCATCGGCCAGATTGAGATAGGGCTGGTTAACGTAAACCAGAGTCTTTGTCTCGCCTGAGCCCTGATCCGCATTCATCAGCATTGAGCGAATCTCTGGAGAGAGAGTGTCGAAAGCCACATTGACCATGTCCTCGCGGCTGGTCACGACGTAGGCCCAGCAATCGGGGCGCAGGGGATTAGTCGACTCATCCCAACACTCGTCGTGAAGGATTTCCCAAAGGCTCTCATCGTATAATTCTAAATCTCCAATCACGACATCTACATGTATTGATTTCAGAATGGTTACTAAACTGACGGTAGAGGTGTTGGCCACTTGGTCAATTTTGTTGACTTGCATGATATCTATGGCATCGAGTATGGGGAGGTCCCGAATCGGGGCCGTGTCATTCTGAGCCCCCCTCTGGGTAGCATCTACGATGAACATGTTAGTCTGCCCACCATCGAAGACGTAGCTGTATTCTCTGAGAGTCTCATATGATTCTAGACCCGGGGGGACCTCATCGGCGGCGCCGCTTATTCCCTGCCCGAGTTGTTCCTCAAGAATACGGGCCCCTGAGAGAGTCAACAATAAGGTGACTATCAGAACTATGACTGTGGCCTTGACTGGAATCTCTCCTATTGATTCCCACAACTTATCGAAGGCTTTTGAACGACTCTTTCTGTATCTCAATAACTGAACCAGCGCAGGGACCATTAGCATCGATAACACGAAGGTTGTCGAGATACCCAGTAGTAGCGTTGTTCCGACTGTCCTCATAGGTTCTATCGGAACTAAACTAGGCCACCTGAGTACGCTGAAACCGATGATAGTGGTCAACGCGGATAGGAATATGGCGTGCCCAGTAGTAAGAACTGCTCTGACTGTCGCTGTGAGGCTGATATGAGGATCCCACGGGTCGATATCCTCGGTCTGGAAGCCGTCCCTCTGAGCCGACCAAGCCATCTCGAGACGTTCCTCAATCAACTCAATTCTATTCTCTTCTATCCTATTGGTCAGGTGCAGGGCGTAATCAACCCCCAGACCGACCAGTATGGGGCCAACCGAGATAATCATAGGGGTGAGCATGATGTCGGCGATGACAGTGATGCCGAACGTTATTGCTAGACTCATCATGATAGGGGCGCCGCAGATAATAATGACCTTTGGATTGCGGTGTAGTAGCAGCATGGCCAGTGAGACTAGGACTATACTGATGGGGAGCATCCTGTCGACAAGTTCGATGTAGATTGCATCGGAAATGTCGTGCACCACGGGAGTCAATCCAGTAATAGTGATGGCCTTGCGGTTGTCAGTTGAAGTGAATTCATCCATTGTCGACGTAGGAGTATCATATACTCTATGACACAGTTGGCAATCCACAGGATTTGATTCCTCGTAAATCAACTGTTGAGAGTGCTTGATGAAGGCCTTGTGGTCCCTCAAAATTCCATCTGGATTCTCTTCAGTTGAGCCTTTTGGGTCTGGACGAGATGTGATGTCCGTTTCCGACATATCGAACTTCAATCCCATGATGACTACTCCGGTGTCCCAGATGCCATCGTTATTGGTGTCACGAACGAAGTTAGATAGTAGCGGTTCGGCATCCTCGACGAACCTGTCTATTCTCTCCTGCGCCCCCGCACCTTCTGGAATTGAGTACCCCTCGTAGGGATTGAGTGACGAGACTGCGCAGTCTTCATTGTCTCCTGTCGGCAGTGCATACTTTTCCATCGCGCAGTTGAAGCGGTAGTTGGACGAGTTCGCCTCCTTGATAATCTGCGCAGGAGAGATTATCCAAACGACACCGTCAATTCCTCCTCTGTCTTCCTTATTGTAGTCGAGTCCGGACTGGTAGCCACCTATCCCTCGATTCTGATCGTCCCCCTCTATCCACGAGATCTGTTTCAGTATCTCTACACTAGTGATGTTCTCTGTTCCTCTGTAACTGGAATCGTCGACAGCGTTGTCGGTCTGCACATACAGGATGAATATGTCAGTCGACCACTGCTCCCTAACCTGCTGCAATAGGATAGTGGAGTCGGCTCCATCGGGCAGGTATATCTCGACGTCTCCGTTGATTTGGTGCTCGAACTCCATGGCGTCCCTACCAATCACCGTAGTTACCAGAAGGAGGAGGACTACGATACTGGCTGGACTTCTGAGTATCGATGAGTAGGTCAGTTCGACCGTCCTGCGAGTGGTGGCCTCGGCGGCGTCGCTTACGTCATCAATTAGTTGGGCCATTGTGTCTAATCCTTCACCAACGAAACTGCCAGCGAAGCCCCCGCGAGCGCTGTCAAAGGACTCTTTGAGGGGCTTGAGTTTCTCAAAGAAGCCGTCCCAAAAAGCAGCCTCGTCATCACGACCTTCTCCATCTCTGATGGAGTACTTGTCCTCCGGCTCAACTCGCGCCACGGGATGGGGCCTCCACCGGAGCCAAATGAAGCGTTCGCATCGGCTCCGTGTGGGAGACGTGTTACGGATGGGAATAGGAATTTTGGAACTGCCTGGCCGTGTTACAGCTTGCTTGTCGTCAGTCAGAGACCATCGAATCCCTGAAAGTGGATGAGCAACCCGGAAGGGATACATGGCTAGGAGAAGGAAGGTGGCCGCCCCCAAGGGCAGAGATGACGATGTCAGGTTGATGGCGGCTCTAGTGACATTCGGAGTTACTAGCATGATTTTGATGGCAGTGATGCTTCTGGCACCTGTGGTCAAGGTCGGCCCTTCGGAGGGTGAGTTGGCTCCCGACTTCTCAGCCCAGGCTTACAGCGGAGGAGAGTGGGGGGACTTCCGTCTATCTGATTTGTTCAACAAGAGTTGGACACCGGGTGGAGATGGTGATTGGATAGTTGTGCAGTACATCGATACTGATTGCCCGTACTGCTGGAGCGAAGGTGAGATGATGAGCCAGTTACACTCGCAATGGAATCAGAAAGTAACCTTCGTCACCATCGTGGTTGAACTCGGGATCCAGGGTCACGACAGCAGCAGAGAGGAAGTGGAAGCTTTCAGGGACAAGACTCCATACGACGGCTGTATAACTAACTCAAACTGCGCGGATAGACCGGGGAATCCGCATTCGTGGACCTATATCGACGACCTGAATGCGAAGACAAGTGGGGACTGGGAATTGCCTGGAACGCCTTTCGCCGCACTGCTACAACCTGATGGAATAGTGGCTTGGAATCCGCAACAGTCGGGTAACCACCCTGAGGGAGAAGAGATGGAAGGCGCTCTGCTGCGCTTGGTGGGTGGTTCTTGATGGCTCTCGACACCCCCCTGATGGTATTCATCGCTGGACTGGTGATTGCCTCGGTTCTCGCCCTGCAAGCTAGGTCGAAGAATGGTGAAGACGGCACTAAAGCGATGATCCATTCAGGATTGGCATTCTCAGTAATTGGACTGATGTCATCGGGTTGGACCTACGCCATCCACAATTCACTGCTCGATTCAGGCGAGAGCAGTATGTGCGCCTCCGAGGGTCTCGTCCAGTGTGGTTCGGTGATTGGTGACCCGGAATGGAATAATCTCTTCGGCGTCCCATGGGGAATCACTGGCCTACTCTCCTTCAGCTTGCTGTTCTTCCTCTTCCTGTCACTACGAATGGACATGCATGCAAAGTGGGCAGAGTCATTCACTTCCTACTCTTTGCTGGCCGGGCTCGCTGGTTTGCCCTTCGTCGCCTTCCTAATTTTCGTTGAGTTGACTCAGGTCGAAGGCGCCCCTCACATTTGCCCATTCTGTACAGTCGCTCACTTGTCCCTGATAGGGTTCCTCGCTGCTGCCTACGCACTGAGGGGGCGCAAACAGAGCGGCATGTGGGCCTGATTTGCCGGCGACGGCAACCCGATGGACTCAAGGCTGACCCTAGGGTCGTGCGGCCATGGAACTGGTTACTGGAGGCGCGGGGTTCATCGGTTCCCACCTAGTTGACTCGTTGGTCGCTAAGGGTAAGCAGGTTCGCGTACTCGACAACTTCAGCAGTGGGCGTGAGGAGTTTCTCTCTCATCACATTGGCTCAGGCAAGGTGGAAGTCATGAGAGGGGATTTACTCAATTTAGAATCTGTGAGGTTGGCCATGGAGGGCGTGGACACGGTCCATCACATGGCAGCAAACCCTGACATCAGGCTGGGCATCTCTGTAACCGATACTGACCTCAGACAAGGCACGATAGCAACTTACAATGTACTAGAGTCAATGCGTATGGAGGGAGTGAGTAGGATTTCATTCTCTTCGTCCTCGGCAGTGTACGGAGAGGCTTCCCAGATGCCGACGCCCGAGACATACGGTCCAATAAAACCAATTTCACTCTACGGGGCTTCCAAACTCGCCTCAGAAGCCCTAATTACTGCTTGGTGCGGCACCTTTGGCGCGAAGTCATGGATACACAGGTTCGCCAACATCGTCGGCCCCAGAGGAACTCATGGCGTCATTTACGACTTCGTGCACAAGCTCAAGTCCGATCCTTCTCGACTGGAGGTCCTAGGGGACGGGCAGCAAGAAAAGTCGTACATGTCAGCTGAGGACTGCGTCGGCGCCATGCTACACTTAGTTGACGGCGTCGATGCTGATGTCAACCTGTACAATCTTGGTACTGGAGACACATGCTCGGTTGGTAGAATCGCAGAGATTGTGGTTGAGGAGAGCGGATTGGAAGGAGTCTCAATCGAATACACCGGAGGAGATCGTGGCTGGGCTGGCGATGTTCCGAAGACCTCCCTTGATGTCGAGTTTCTGTTTTCCACCGGATTCTCACCTGGGATGCAATCGGAGCAGGCCATCAGATACACTGCTCAGGCTCTGATAGACGAGATTGGCCTGTGAGCACTTGGCCGGCGAGCCCCATTCATAACCCCGTGACCCGAGGACTCAGTATGAGCAAGCGCTGGTATCAAGACAACAGGCGCGATGCTTGGAGGAGGATAGCGCGTTCCAAGGGGTATCGCACGCGTTCAGCGTACAAGCTAAAGCAAATCCAAGAGCGTTTCGGCATCATCCGTAGGGGAGATGCGGTGCTCGATGTAGGGTGCCATCCCGGAGGATGGGTTCAGGTAGCCGTCGAAGAGGCTGGAGAGGAAGGGTTGGTAATCGGAGTGGACTTGCTGGCGACATCTCCAGTCGATGGCGCTAGCATCATCATCGGCGACATCTCTGAGGAAGATACGATTACACGGATAAACCAGACTCTGGGTGAGCGTGAACTGAACGTCGTGGTCAGTGACATCTCCCCCAATCTGACTGGACGATACGACACTGATCAAACAATCTCACTTGAGCTTTCGACTCTAGTTCTCGATGCGGCAATGGAGTTCATCCCTCCCGGTGGTAGCTTCGTCACGAAGATTTTCCAAGGCACGGGCATTGAGGGCCTAGTCACCGCCGCTAGGGATCGCTTCTCCAACGTCCAGAGATACTCCCCCACCGCAAGTCGGAGTGCGTCTTCGGAGACCTATCTAATCTGTCAGAACAGACTTCCTCAGCCCAAGGGGGGGGCACGGGGGAAGAGTGCATCGGAACAGGTGCATAATCACTTGTCAGAACTGGGGATTGTTGTTGAAGAGGAGTCTGACGAGGTGGAATCGAAGGTCGGTTTCCACCTCATTAAGAAGCGTGAGGAAGAGTAATCTGAAATCACTCTGAATCCCGATCGTATGGCTCTATATTCTGCCACTCGGATGCGTCCGAACGGGAGACGACTGCGTGTACCCATTCGGAATTTGAGCGGTTGAAAACCTCGTGTGGTAGGCCCGGTTCGATGTAGAACATATCGCCCGCGCTGTGCACCACAGACTTCCTACAACCCGGACCAAACTCGTGACGAACACTGCCCTGCAGGAGATAGACCATAACATCGAAACCAACGTGGATATGGGCTTTGGCGATCCCCCCTGGAGGGATGTATGCACGATTCATCGACAGCCCAGTAGAAGGGGTGTTTTTACCGGACAAGCCCGGTGCATATTCGATATTGTTCCAACCTCTAACTTTCTCCAATTGCCTGAGGCTCCATATCCCACCTTCGTCAGTCACGTATCTACTCAAATTCTCTTGCTCTCCTGTCAGGCTAATCTCTTCCTCACCCATACTATCAAAGAACGGAGAGCGGCAATCTGATTTGAAATATCCTCAACACTTTAATCGGACCACTGCAAGGATGTTATCGCTACTTCTCTCGGTCAACGCTAAAAGGGGAGTGCAGTTCGCCGCGTCACCGAGGAACGGCAATGTCAGGAAGAGCAGACTTCTGTGCATCATCCGGACTGCCCTTAGTTGACAAGAGGAGTACTGCATTCCCTTGTCCCGAATGCGGTCACTCGATTGGTCGCAGCGAGCAGAGCAGGGTGCAGGCTGTCAAGTACGTATGTCCTGAGTGCAGGTTCGAAGGACCCTGATTGAGAGGTGAGTAAATGGGGCATGTCGTTGTGAAGTACAAGGTCACTATAGATCAGCCCGAAGAGGGAGCTCCCGATTACAACGGAATAGCCGAGCAAATTGACGGTTTTGAAGAGGTCCAGGCCGTAGAGGTCAAGCCACTGGCCTTTGGAATGATGTTTATCGAGGTCCAAGTGGTCCTCGGAGAAGGAGAGGGTATTGTCGACGGCTTCGAAAACAGAGTCAGAGAAATCAATCCACTAGTGGGCCAGATAGAGGCTCTTGAGATGGGTCGCCTCTGATTCAATAGTGGTCCAATGGGGACTTCATCAGTTCCCGCATGAGCACTGTGGCATAGGTTCCTGGCGGCAATTCGAACCTCATCCTGAGGCTGGCTCCGTCAGGGTGCCACAGGTCTCCCTTACTCGGACCCATCTCCCACTTTTCCGAGGCTGAAGAGTCTGAGAGTTCGGGGGCCTCCTCAACCGAGAACGAACGGAAGGGCACTGCGAGCGGCCTACGTGTCCCCGAGGAGGTTAGACGAGGAATTCTCGGAACGTTCCAATCCGCATCCGCCAAGTTGGTGTCCTTGAGCGCTTGGTGCTCAATTTCTCCGGGCTGGTCCTGTGCGAAGATTGTATCTCCCCCGGGTAGAGGTCCTGTCACCGCTAGTCTGCCCAGTCTGCAGTTGCGTCGGCACCTCTCTAGATTTGACTCGCTGACTAAGGCCATCTTGGAAACGTCGATTCGGCCGTTTGGTTTCATCGGGGCAACCAAATCACCCAACTCAGGATCTACGAGTGAGAGTCCTGATGCCAGACGTCCGGCTAGTGCATAATTGAAGGTAAGCGACTGTAGAGAGTGTATGGTCAAAAGCTGCAAGGAGTGAGGTAGGCTCTTGTAAGCGCCGAGCCAATTCTCGGAATCTTTTACCAACCTCTCAAGTATGCCCCTTTCGTAGCCCAAGTGACGGGGGATAATCTCCAAGCAGCTTTGGGGTTCCTCGGTCTCGCGCCACATGGTTCTGAAAGCTGCTACATCCTCGGTCGAATTGTGCCCTGCCATCCCTAGATACAAGTCGCAAGCCCTCTTGTAGTCGTTCTCGATTACTGCCCTCCCTACTTCTGGAGTGACTGGCCTAGTAGCGCCAAACCTCTGCGGGCCGATCCAATTAGGGAACGCATCGGCCCCCATCCTCTCGGACATGCTCGACTGCATCACTCTGACTCTCCTCATGGCCTCCTTTCCATCAATCGGACTGCCGTCCGAATTGCAACATCCTCTGACAGTGATAGTGAATCTGTTTCCGTCGTGGTCACTCATTCCTATCTTCTGGTGGGTCCTGCCAAGAATCTCGATTGTCGAGTCGGCAATATTAACCCGTTCCACTTTGGACTGATGGGCATCGATGACTAGGATTTGTGTCGTCACGGCTCGTTTGTCTTTCATTCCAGAGGAGAATACTCTCTTCCGACTGATTTGACAGGCCTTGGCCAGACGATTGAGGTATCGATTGGTCTCCCAGTTGTTCAGAGTAACTCGCACGACCGTGAACCTGCCCTTAGGATCGAGCGCTGGTATTTGAGAGACTTCTTCGACTCTGAAATCCTCCACTCTAACCTTCAGTATGCCGCCAGTTCCCTCTCCTTCCGCGGACCAGCCTGTCAGTCCCAGATGCTCCTCCACAGAGTCGGCGGTCAAATCCTCACCGCCTTCACAGCTTGAGCTTAGAGAGATCCTTTGAGATACCAGAACACAGGCTCTTGAACACCTTCTCAGCACTCTTGCCCTTGACGGCCCTGAGATACAGTTCCGGTTCATCTAGGTCGGGGTGGTTCTGGAAGTAGTTCGCGTACTCGACGTCCTTGCTGCTGTTGAGTCTGGAGCGAAACAACTGCAGAGTAGTGTGACTCTCCCCTACCATTCGCAGCCTAAGTTCGCGACCTTCATTCAGTAGTACCTTGATTGGCATGACAGCCGCCCGACCGGCCCTTCCCTTTTGAGGGCTTTCATACTCATGTTGGACCCCCTAGGGTCCAAGCAGAGCCTAAGTTATACATGGGGTGGTTTTGGCCGCAACATGGAGAATGGAGACCCGGCCTCAGAGTCTCTGGTAAGGGCATTTGAGAAATCCGCTCTTCCAATAGTGGTGCTGAGTGTCCTTTTCACAGCTGCAATGGCTCAGGTCCTGCTGGAGTTCCCTGGTTTCACCACAGACATAGCCTCATTCGCTCCTGAAACCGAGTCAGATGCCGCTGAGGATAGAATTGACGAAGTCATGCAGGCCTCGCCTCATCTAATATACATCAACGTCGAGCCTTATGACCAAGCGGGTGACGGAACCAACTTGTGCGAGAATTCACCCTGCAACGTCCTTGAGATAGCTGCGCTGCAGCAACTATCAGATGACCTAAATAGAATTGAGGACTTCTCGCAGAACAATCAAGGATTCGTCATAGCCCACATGAATGCCGCAGGAATGCTTGAGAGTGCCCTTGAGGAGAGGGATGAACAAGGCCGCAGCCTCAGTGACTTCACTGATTGGGAGGATCTACTCGGTGCAGTGAGTGAGGGCGAGAGGTGCTCTGATGCGATAGGGAACGAACAGGCCATCGCCTCGGCCTCTTTCGCTGCGTCGGCAATGCTCCACGAAGATTTGGACTACGTACCAGTCTGCGAATGGCTTGAAAGCGGTGAGGGGGACCCCACACCTTCTGCCTCGAGCACCATGTGGGTGATTGAGATTAGTGGAGATATAAGCGATGACGAGAGGCGCGATAAGACATCTGCAATCAGGACCATGTTGACAGCAAAACACCCTCTGGGAGAGAGTTCGTCACTTTCCTACGGGGTCATCTCTGACGATTTGATTAGTCATGATATTAACCAATCGACAATGGACAACCTAGTTTGGCTTCTTCTAATCGCTGTGATGGTGGTGGTGGCCCTTCTGGCTATTGCCTTCCGCTCCTTCATGATGGTGGCAGCGCCCCTTCTCGGACTATCTGCCGCTTTGGTCTGGACCTATGGTATCGTGACTCTGCTAGGGATGCGGATGTCAGTCCTCGAGGTTGCGGTTGCTCCGGTCGTTCTCGGATTAGGCATTGATTACTCAATCCATATGCAACGAGGTTACGAATTCGCCAAGAAGCGCCCTATTAGTGCGGCCAGAGCCTGGGTGGAGTCTTTCTCTATGCTGCGGCTCGCCCTATCTTTGGCAGTGGTGACCACTGTATTCGCCTTCCTAGCCAACTTGTCATCCGAACTCCCTCCCCTCAGGACCTTCGGATCCACACTAGCCCTAGGGGTAGTTTCGGCCTTCGTGGCCAGCACCATCACTGTAGGGGCAGTGCACGTTGTTGTCGAGAATAGAGCGGGTGAGATGCATCACAGAGGCCTCCGGATGGACAGAACAGCGGACCTAGCAACCCGCTTCCAGAGGAGAAACACAGCAAGAGTTCTGCTGATAGTGGCGATAATCACCATGGGTTCTGTCATCGTGGCAATAAGGGAACTTGACACGAGTTTCGAGTTGACTGACTTCCTTTCTGAGGAAGGTATGGAAGTCATGGAAGTGAGAAACGATATCTACGACTCTTACGATGCTGCGGCTTGGAAGTCGGTAATCATACTCGTTGAACCAGAATTCCAAGAAGATGCTTTGTCCGGAGAGAGAGATCTGATGAAGGGACTGGGATTCTTCGATGGCAGAATCTCCGGACTTCCAGAAGTTGTCAACCCGACCAATGCTGGGGCTCAGCGTCCATCTTATGACGGGCTCTATCCGATTTTGAGAGATGCTATCGAGAATGACCCGGGGCTGGGGGAGTCTTTCCACATGGGTATCTTCGGGGGTCAATTGGGTGTCGCAGACGGATTTGAAGAGGGTGATCTGACTGCTGCCGTGACTTCCCTACTGAGCAATGATTCAGTGGGTGACGTCCTGAGGGGGCACACTTGGGCCGAGAGGACTGCGATGCACGTGGCTCTTACAGAAGATGGGGAGTCGATTAGGTTCCTCAAGATGCGTGTTGACGTTTTGGTCAGGACGAGTGAGGAGTCCCAGGAAGTAGCAGAGGTCTTCGCGAAACAGGCCCAATTACTGGAAGATGATGGTTTGGTCGGTGGCGAGGTCTACATCACAGGAGATGTCGTAGTCCTCAACAACGTGCTCTCGGGATTGGTGCTCTCACAAGTCGAATCGACGGCCATCAGTCTGTTCGTTTCGATGTTGGTGCTGGTTCTGCTAACTAGGAGGCTGGGTCAGTCACTAGTCGTGATTTTGCCCGTAGGCCTCGCCGGAGCTTGGGTTGTCGGTGCGATGGCAATGATTGGAATGAACTGGAACGTTCTGACAATCATGATTACCGCCCTGACTATTGGACTTGGCATCGACTACTCAATTCACGTCTGGAGGAGGATAGAGGCGAACAGGAACTCAGGCATGGGAACGTGGGAGGCGATGCGCGACATGTACTCAACAACAGGAACTGCTCTCCTGCTCTCTGCTGGAACCACAATCTGTGGTTTCATGGTATTGCTGCTATCGCCAATCCCAGTCATTCAGGACTTCGGCATAGTGAGTTCGATATCTGTGCTGTTCTCTTTAGTAATGGCACTGCTTGTCCTGCCCGGTCTGCTTGCCGCCGAGTTCCGCACCTCAAACGACTATGCCTGATTAGGCCTCGATTGCCGTGGTCACATCGTGCATGTCGAGACCCTGTTCCCTAGCCACCAGCGCCAGTGCCATCCACAGAGTAACAGGACCTAGGGCGCGACGTTTTCTCTGGGCCCTACGCATCACCTCCTTGTTCTCAAGTGCTGATTTATCTGCTATCATTCCAATCAGATGCGGTATCGAGCCCTCGGCTCGATCAGGTGGCAGAGTACTGGAGGTCGGGTCAGAGACCCGTGGCATAGGCTTGGGCTCGGCCACGACCTTCGCCACCTCTGGGACGGAAGCGGGCTGAGTTGTGGACATCTGCTGGAACTGAGGAATTTTCAGTAACCTGCGGGGAATCGGACGCCAGCCTAGCGGGGGTCGCGAGAGTTCGAGACCAGTAGTGGGAGAGAGTTTGGATTCTGATTCGGACAGCCATCCTCTCTCAGCTAGTGTCGACACTACCTCATCTGCTTGTTCAGGAGTGAACCACTGCAACTCTAAGGACCAGATACGCGACAGTTCGTCACGGGTCGTCGTGCCTCCTGACAACCCCTCTAAGCTGATGTGCAGTAGATGGCAGACATCCTGCTGATGGCTCTTGTCCATGCCTCCTCCAGAGACTTACCGGGGCGAGGGAGACGCTTGATAATTACCTCTCTAGGGGTGAACAGAAAAACAGTCCATTCAAGTGAGGTGGCGGTATGCGCGGGCCGAAGCAACATGGCGAGAGATTACATTGCACGGGACCCGCGTACTGGGAAAGCGATTAATCGCCGTGGCCCTGTTGCGGATGTAGACATCCGGGGACTTCTTCCTAGGGATGGTATGTGGCTGAGGATTCCTGTGCATGAGATTCTACCTCTGGCGCGTGGCGACTCGGATGGATTGCAAATATCTCGCAGCCAAGGTGGGGGATTCGCCAGAAGGGTCGATGCCCTCCAGGCCCTACATCGCGTGATGCAGAGCCAGATTAATGATGCTCACGAGGTTCTTCTTGATGCTTTAGACGACGATGAGGGCCGCAACAGAATAGCTGCACTTAGTGCCCTCCCCGCGTTCGCTCTGAAGAGGCATGATGGCTTGCTGCAGTGCATGTCTGACAGATTACTAGACGAAGACTCACGAGTGGAAGAAGCAGCCCGCGACTGCTTTCTGAAGGTCGCACCGGTTTTCCCCTCGGGTTGTGAGGAGATATTGAGGCGAGAGTTGCGTGAACAAAGACAGGATCGTAGAGCCAACGCCTTTGAAGCGCTGCGTCTGACTGCAGAGAGTTGGCCGGAGGCAGGCTGCCTGCACCTCGATGAACTGATTCGCGAAGAGGACACAGACCTACGTAGACGTGGGTCGAAGATTCTACGTACCATAGCTTCCAAAGCAGGAGCTACCGGATGGGACTTGATAGGTTGGTCACTGGAAGACGAGGACGCCCTAGTAAGGAGGAATGCTTCTAACACGCTCATAACACTGGCCAACAACGAGCCAGCGATAGCTACTATTTTCATCGAAGCGGCGATGTTTGACGATGATGATGGAGTCAGGAAGTCGGTCATCCGGGCGCTCAAGAAACTGGACATGCAGAACCCACGTGTCAACAAGATGGTAATCGATGGCGCCAGAAGTAGGGACTACAACCTGCGTAAGGCCTGTATTAACCACCTCCCAATAATCATGAGTGGGGAGACATTGAGAGATGCGGCAACCGAGTTGCTCAAACAGGAAACTCGTCCGGATCTGAGAAAGAAACTAACCGCTTATTCCATAGACTTGGAGATAGAAGGGACCGAGGACGAGAAGAATCGCTTCCTAGCCCCACTAGAGAGGGTTGACCCTCTCCCTGAGGAGATGGACGCACCGCACAGCGGTGATTCACCTCCCGTGGGTGAACATGATAAACGGCAGTTAGGTCGGCCGCACAGCGAGGACCAAGCATGAGTGAGGAGTTTGATGGTAAGCTTGAGCGATTCGAGCGCCTTTGGGACGGTGTGACACCAAAAGGCATTAACCGAAGCAAGTCAATTAAGTTCAGACAATACATGCGACAGCACGTCCTGCAGAAGTTCCACAAGAAGCAGAAGAGTCAGTGGGCGTCTGCCGACAAGGGACATTTCAACCACAGTTTCTCAAGTAAAGATCAGTTTCTCACGAAGGAAAACTGCCGCAAGTACTGGATGGGCGAGCTGCAGAAGGAAATCCGCGATTCGGAAACCTTCTGAGGCGATAGCATGAATTCAGCAAAAGTCGGCTTCACATCTTGGGACCTACCGGCCCCGATTGCTAAAGCCATCGAGGCTAATGGTTGGATTGAGCCGACCGAGATTCAGCGTGAAGCCATCCCCCTGGCTAGACAGGGTTCGGATGTAGTTGGTCAAGCGCGTACTGGTTCAGGCAAAACCGGAGCTTTTGGCATACCAATCCTAGAGAAGTGCACGCCCCGAGGAGAACCACAGGCAATCGTGCTCTGTCCAACTAGGGAGCTGGCCGTACAGGTAGCAGAGGAAATGGACTCGCTGCAAGGAGACAAGGGGCTATCGATACAGACCGTCTATGGTGGCACCGATCTTGAAAAGCAGGCAAAGAGGCTCAAACAGGGGGCCGACATAGTGGTCGGAACTCCCGGTCGTGTCATTGACATGACCAAACGAGGGCACCTCAATCTTGAGGGAATAAGTTTGTTTTGTCTCGACGAAGCTGATCGGATGCTAGACATGGGATTCTTTCCCGACGTCCTCTGGATATTTGAGCAGACCACTAACAGAGAGCAGACCTTGTTGTTCAGTGCAACCTTTCCACAGGAGGTGTTGGACGCGGCAGATGAGTTCATGTCGGACGCTGTCCACGTGATGAGTGAAGACATGGAGGTCGAGATACCTGAGATTGATCAGTATGCAATCAAGATTGGTAGGGCGAACAAACTCTGGGCACTCGGTCGCATCATATGTCGGATGGATGAAGCCGACCAGATGCTCGTATTTGCCAATACTAAGCGAATGGTAGAGATTCTTTCAGAGAGACTTGGCAAATTCAGGATTAGAGCCATTGGGCTTCACGGTGACCTCGGGCAAAACAAGAGAGAGAAGATAATTGAGTCTTTCAAGGATGGTCAGGAAAGCATAGTCATAGCCACAGATGTAGCGGCACGCGGATTGGATGTGGATGGTATCACCCATGTCGTGAACTACGACCTCCCTGATGACACGGAGTCCTACGTACACAGGATAGGCCGTACTGGCAGGATGGGTAGGAAAGGTGAAGCTTGGAGTTTTGTGACTCGTGAGGACCAACCTCAGATTGAAAAAATCTCTTCGACTTGGAACATGACTATCCCTATGGTCGACGCACCCCCACTTCCAAAGGGTGTCGAAAGAGACCCCATCGGAAAGAGAGAGGACTGGGACGAGGTGTCTGACGTCTTCGGCATGGTGAAAATCCGACTCTCAATAGGTAAGTCAGACTCCACCAAGCGGGCGCTAGCCGACTGGATAACCAATCAGGCACGAATTCCCGACATTGTAATCGGAGAGATTTCCCAGAGCGACAATGAGACCGATGTCGAGATACATGTCGAGAAGGTCGCCTACGTCATCGGCGTGATTAAGGCTAGAGAATTCAACGGTATCTCTCTGTCCCCAATCATTGTAGAAGCCTAGGTGGAATCATGGTCGGTGAGGGCATAGTCGCTCTCAACCTAGTCGGATTCCTCTGCCCAGTGCCTATGCACGAGACTCGTAAAGCAATTGAGGAAGCGGCCAGTGGCACGCTTTTTGAAGTTCTATGTGATGACCCTGAGACACTTCATGACATACCTGCTCTTTGCGACCGGATGGGGATAGTTCTGCTAGGCGTGAGCGAGGATGCGGGAGAGTACACTTTCCGTATCGAGAAGCGGCGATAGACTGCTTGGATATTGTTCAAAGGGGGCGTTCTTCTCGGTGGTCTCCGTGCCCGACCAATACAACGTCAACGAACTCGGAGAGGTCCCAGCGGATGCTCGCCTCCCTACGTCTTACGGAGACTTCCGCATTAGAGTGTTTCACGAAGAGGATACGGGCCTAGACCACGTGGCACTTACCTTAGGTGATATGAGTGGGCCGGACCCGGTGCTAGTCAGGGTGCATTCAGAATGCCTAACCGGAGATGCCTTTGGTAGCCTCAGGTGTGACTGTGGTGCCCAGTTGGATGCAGCGATGAGGCAAATTCACGATATCGGATGGGGATGCATCATCTACCTGAGGCAAGAGGGTCGAGGAATAGGTCTGCATGCCAAGATACAGGCGTACAATCTGCAGGACCATGGTGCTGACACTTTGGATGCAAACCTACTACTGGGCCATCCCGCAGATGCAAGAGACTACGGAATCGCCTCAATAATTCTGAGCACTATTGGGATCAAGAGTGTGTGCTTGCTCACAAACAATCCTGATAAGATAGTGCAACTGGTTCAAAATGGTATCAACATAGTTGAGAGAATGCCTTTGGTTGTCGGAGTGGGGGAACTGAACCTCCAATACCTGACGACTAAGATAGATAGGATGGGGCACGAGATTGAAGACGAGCACCTCACCGGACACGAACAGAAAATGGGGCCGTGACCGGGACTTGAACCCGGGCCGGCGGGACCACAACCCACCGTGCTAACCGCTACACCATCACAGCCGTATTGGCAACTTGGACTCAATGCCTGTTTATCAACAGTTACGCGTCCGAGGTATGAAGCACTTGAGACCAACGGATTGAAGCCCTGCCCTCTCCCGTTGCTATGCCATGAGGGCTCGTTCGGGAGTAGTGCTCGTCATCTTGCTTGTTACTAGCTTGGCACCTCTGGTGCCATTTGCTGTAGCCGACACTGTCATTGGGGCCGAAGATGTAGAACTGCTGGAGGCTGGCGATTTCACCGACTCAGATGAGTGGCAGATATCCAGCACTGCTGGATTCTCCAGCGATGCAGCCGATCACTCGTTGGGCATGGTGGCCGATGGAGAACTGTCTTTCACTCACGACAGGCCAGACAATTTCCAGTATTCCACCTCATGGGCCTCAAACAGCGTCACCAATTCCAATGCGACACTAGGGGAGGCGGATTCTTACTACACTTGGTCGAAGGGACCTAACATCACGATGGCTGGTTATGACTTCAGCGGACTGCATGGGATGCTGATTGCTAATGTTTCCCTAGTGCTACACTTCTCGATCCCAGATACCTTGAATCAGGATTCTGTCAGAGTTATCTTACATAATCACGGCTCAGATAAGTTGGTCGTTACCTACGCTCGAACATTTGGGCCGATATACAGGATGACCAATCCGATGGTCCTATCACTCGACGGGCTGGCCCTTGCCGACTGGTCCTCCTTGGAAGACACTCAATTCACAATCGATTACGTATCCACCGGAACCACCGATGACTCCGAAGTCCAAGTGGATGCAGTGGGCCTCCGGGTGAAGTACCACCAGCCTTGGTACTCTTTCGAAACTGTCAAGGCCACGAACACGGTCAACGGTGTTGACTCCCCCGTAATTGACATCAGCCCATATGAAGGGGCGATCTCGGGGCTCTCTCAGGAATCATGTGGGCTCGCCCCCGAAGGGCCCGTGACAGGAGAGTGGACATTTGATGTAGAAGTGCCTCCACTGCAACAGTTGGGCAGGATACACGTATTCGGCTCTGGCAACCACACAATATGGGCACTGCCTGATGATGTAGATGGAGACTACATTGAGATGCAATCAGGAGAATTGCTCGACATATCTCATTCCCTCCAGCACATCAGGATAGAAATTGCGGATGGATGCATCTCAGGCGCTAGGATCGATGTCAACGACCCTCATCTAGTGGTTCAAGGATATGTCTCAGGGGCACTTGACGGCTTAGCTGACACCAGTTACATCAGATTCGCCATCGGCAACATTCTGGTGGACAGTAAACCGCTCCAATACGGCACCTTCTCAGTGGACATGCCTGTGGGGCACGCACTGCCAGTATTAGGGAGTGATATGTCGGTGGGTGTCGCTTCAAGGTTCCAATGGTCATCGAACGGAACAGCCGAGTCCACCGTAGTTCACATCCAATCTATGACCATAACCGGTGGTTATTCTGTGCATTGGGACTATGACCCCGAATGCCTCGGGCTTGAGGACATGTCGTTCAATGAGGATGACGTCGGAGTCCACCTCCCCATGGATGTCAGATGCAGCGACGACCTTACTGCTCCAGAAGACCTCGTTCTCAGTGCAGTGAGTTCCGATTCGGATATTATCGAAGCCAGTGTAGTTGACCAATACATCAGGATACAGCCGGCCCGAGACGCTTGGGGTGAAGCCAACATCGAAGTTGTTGTCAGCGATGCACTTGGGAACTCCTGGTCTGATTCGATGTTAGTAACAGTCACTCCGGTTGAAGATCCTCCAGTACTCGATGGTCTGCCACTGACCGTCTACATAGAACTGGGGCAGACCATGGTAGTCGATCTGACAATCATTGATCCAGATACTGAATCACTGATGCTTGGGGCCAGTAGATCGTGGGCAACTTTCGACGCGTCGGGGGACTTAGTGCTGACTCCCGTCGATTCCGGTTCACACTCAGTGGCGATTTCAATAAGCGACGGTACTAATGAGATTTCCCAGAACATAGAGGTCATCGTGACCGCGAAACCCGATTTACTGGTTGAGATGGTAGACGTAAGGAGAGATGGTATCAGTGTGACGAATCTAGTCGACGGTGACATCATCGAGATTCATGTATACATCAGGAACGAGGGTCGTGGAGGCGCAGATGCTGTTGATGTAAAGTGTAGAGTGGGTGGAATCTTAGTGGGCGCTATAATGATTGATCATATTGAGTCAGGGGGCCTCGGTGCGGCTGTCTGTGACGCACAAGTGGTGAGAGATGGCGCGACTCTGACTATCGAAGTGTTAGCAGACGGAACGGGTTCGATAGCGGAGACCTCAGAGAGTAACAACAACCGTACTATCACTCTAGACGTGTCCGAAAGCGAAGACGAAGAAGGGGGCATCATAGACTCCCTAGATAGAGATCCAGCTTTGGTCTTCATCTCCATAGGGGTGATACTGATCTCACTCACGGCCCTATATTTCAGCCCGAACAGAGTACGCAAGCCCTTCAATCACAAGAAGTAGCTCAGTGGCCCGGTTTTTTGTACCTCCGACCCCCTTTCTGGCCGATAATCAGTGGTTTTCAAGGAATAGTTATACCATAAGCGAATCCGAAGAAGAATGCCGCGCAAGGGTGCTTCATGGTGTCTGAGCCGGTGGTGTGTGACTAAGATGATGAAACTGAAAATTCGTTTGGAGACAGAAGAGTGGGTCTACGAAGAACATGAGATGGCCTGAGCCCTCATTCTTTGGACCAACTCTGTGGGTACGTGCCCGGCTCCATCATTACAGCATGAGCAACTGCGACTTCTCCGGTGCTCATTTTAGGGAGAGAATCGGTGTCAACTGTCAATTTAGCTACGGAGACGGCTTCGCCCTTGATGCTCTGCACAAGTACACTGGAACCCTCTGATACTCCCCTCTGTGCTCTAACAATACCTGGAATCGCCAGAGGTGCCCCGTGAGAAAGAGCTGCTGCTGCGCCGTCTTTTACAGTGATAGAGGGCAGGCTCGAGAGCAAGACCTCGACCGGGGCGATGAGCTTTACTAAAGCGCTCTCATCGCCATGCTCTCTGTGCAGAAATGCCGCATCGGCAAGTTGCTGCATGGAGCAAGCCATAGTCTGGTCAAATGGACCTGTTCTGTCTCGGTGCAGTTCGGTCAGCTCGCATTTCGTATCCAGCATCAATCCGATGTCCTTGGCGAGAGTCCTGATGTATGTCCCGGCGCTGCACGAGACTTCGAAGGCGGCTATGCGCGAATCAGTGTCAGATTCAAGCATCTTCAGAGAATGAATGGTGCGGGTCCGGACTTGTATCTTAACAGCAGACTCGAGAGGTGGGACATTGTAAATCACGCCATTGAGTAAAGATAGAGTAGATTCGAGTTCGTCATCTGAGACATTCCTGCCAAATCGTAACACTCCGACATACCTCTTGTCGCCCTTGAGGACTATTTCAGTGAGCCTAGTGGCCTTGCCACACAGTATAGTCAGAAGTCCTGTTGCAAACGGGTCGAGAGTACCGCCGTGGCCCAGTCTCGTGATTCCCAATGTCTCTCTGGCCCAAGCCGCCAGCTGGTGGCTTGAGGGTCCTCTGGGTTTATCCACCAGTATCACGCCTGCCGATAGCAATTCATCGAGCGAGCGCTCACTAGGAATGCATCCGAATCCAGGATTCGTGGAAGCTTCAGATATTTCCCAGAAATTACTTTCGCCCATTCGATCACTTACTCCAATGCCGTGTTAACTACTTCGAAGACCTCGTTAGCGTCCAATTCGTCGGCATCTACTACGAGACTGTACGGACTCATGTCATCCAGATCAATTCCATACAGTTCACGGTACCTTTCCATGTCATCGCTCTGCCGCTGCTTGGAGAGCTCCAAACAGGTTTGGTAGTCCCCTCCCTCTCGGTTCTGGATTCTTCTGGCTCTTTCTTCATCTGAGACCGAAACCCACACTCTGAGACACTGCAGACCGAGTTCGTGGGCCCACCAGCCGCAGAGTCTGCTCTCGACCACCTCAGGACCTTTTGGGTCACTCATTGCGTGCCTTAGAATCGTGTCCAAAGAACGGTCCACATCAAAATCCTGCTTACACAAAGCGCTGAACTCAACCACAGTGAGGCCTCGATTCGAGGCCTCTTCTCGGAATATATCACCACCGTTGACTGAGGACCAGTCACGGTCTTCGCACAACTTTCCGACCAATGTCGAAGTACCACTTCCAGGAGGTCCGCTGACAGTCATCCTTAGTATTCGCTCACCTCCATTCATTCCGGCACATATCGCACCTGAGTCTCCCCTTGGAAGTCCTCGTGACCATGTCCGAATTACAGGAAGGACATACCGTCCCTGACTTAGGAGGGGCCACGGGAACATTGGCCCTCTTTCCCTGAGAAGGAGTCATTGCCTGCCCTCCTGTCTTTCTGGGCCCATTCCTCCTTCGCTGCGCCCGACGAGTCCTCGAATCGTCGCTTGTCTTGACCTTCTGCTCGCTTAGAAGGTGGAGGAGAGGCTCGGGAATAGGGTCACCAGAGAGAACCAGAGGGTGGCTCCTGTAGCGGCGAATCTTGATGTGGCGGTCGATGATTCTACCCAGAGGTGCGCTCATCGTGATGTATGTAGCAATCCAAGCAGGGAATATCCACATTATCCTTTCATTGAACGACCACATTGGGGCCCAAGGCAGGCTGACGAAGGCGACTCTGAACGACTCAACTTCGCTAGCCATCCAACTAAATATGGCTATAATGAATACCATTGTGAACATCATCGGCCTCATCATAGCGGCCTGCATAGCCATCTGTTCAGGCTGCATTGACATCTGCATCTTCTGCATCTTCTCAGTTCTGGCAGTGTCGCGAGCCATCTGGGCCTCCCTGAGTTGCTTGCCAATCTGTTTTTGACGATGGCTGATATGTGCCTGTGACAACGGATCTGTGAAAAATGCGCGAATTATGGTATTGACAATCATGATGCTCGATCCCACTATGAAGACAGTGGGAACGAAGTAGGCTGTATGGAAAGGTAGCATCGGTTCGATGGCATAGCCAGCACCATCTGCCAGAAGGATGCGTAGACTAGGATTCAACATCAGCACTACCATCATCAGCATTAGGAACAGCATGGGCATCATCATCGATGACATCGACTCGGCCTGTGGGTCACCACCTCCTGCGGAAGTCATGGACACGCGTTCGGACCGAGTAGGAAGAACGCTTCGGTGGACGCCAGAGGCGTCCAAGTCGGTTCACTTCAAAATGAATAGCTACAGACGATGCAAACAGATGCACCTATCTGAGCCTCGGAGCCGCAGATAGGACATACCTCGCCTTCGGGCTCCGGCTCCGGCTC
>DAUV01000027.1:34862-35979 GCA_002505325.1 Euryarchaeota archaeon UBA623
TCCGGCTCTGGCTCTGGCTCTGGCGGACTCTGCTCCTCGAGCCACTCAGGTACATTGGGTTCCTCGTCGACCTCATCGCCGAAAGTGGCACCATGAAAATCTTGGGCATCAGAGACCTTGTACTCCGACTCAGGATCACCCTGTATCTCGTAGGTCACCTCAATCCTCTCTCCTTGCTCGATTCTCCCTACTCTCCACTCCACATGAGTCCCCTCCGGGGCCGATTCCTTGTCCATCTTTGTGTCCCGATTACCGTCAACTGAGGAGCGGACAGTAGACTTCTCGATAGAGAAAGTACCGGGAACTACATCGTGTAGGACAAGATCGTCGAGAGCACTATCAGAGTTGTTAATGAACATCAGCAGTACCTCGTACCTGCCTGCGCTTCCTGCCGGGAAGACCTCCTTGCCGGTGCTGATATTACGGCGACGGTGCACCACTCTCAACTGCGGTGGCCTCGCGACCGCTCTAGTTGCTACGGGTCCGAACTTCTCAGATCCAAAATCAGCCCTGATTGGTGCTGCCAGAAGACCGTTGCCAGGAGAGGGGTCAGGAGCATGCAATGGATACCGCAAAACCATCGTCTTACCCGGCTGTAGGCCCAACGGCGCTGAGCGCCCGACTGTAATTCTCAGACTGTTACCGTTGCTGTCCGGAGAAACCAGTCTCTCTTCTAACTGAATGCCATCAATGACTTCAATGAGATACTGCTCTTCATTCAGTTCAGTATTTTCTATCTCGATACTTACCTCGGACTCGGCTGGAGGCTCAAAGACACCCGGTACGTCGTCGAGTAGTCGCATCACGTTGATTGGAGCTGAACCAGTGTTCTCGATTGAGATCGTGACTTCCAAGTCCGACGATAGGAAGGACTTGATTCTGGATTTATCGTACTGCTTGAGCAACCTAGCATCTAGCACTGTCAACTCCTGCTCCTTGAGGTCTATCGAGCCGGTCGAAGTGACTGAGACCCGGGGGAGGATGGATGAACGGAACTCGTGTGTGAAACTTGGCGTGTCCGCCTCTACTCTCTTCTCCATAGAACTCCAACTGCCTTCGGGCGGAACGTCCTGCCTGAGGTCAGATACATCTAGGATGGGATTATCTCTGCCCGATA
>DAUV01000121.1 GCA_002505325.1 Euryarchaeota archaeon UBA623
ATCTTCTGGGCAGTCGTCGCAGGGATGCTCCTGTCAGCCACTTTCGGTTGGTTATTGGCATACCCCACAGCAAGGCTCCGAATGGACTACTTCGCCATCGTGACAATTTCACTCGGCGAGATCGTACGCGTGCTACTGATGGGCGAGCCTCTACTGAGAGCAGGTTCGTGGGGCTCGTCGATAGGCATCTCGCGTTACCCTATGCCGTTTGAGGGCTGGTGGTTCTGCGGCAGAGACGGACCAACTGACTCAGCGGGGGCCTTACTCGACCCTGCGGACTGCTCAGAGATCGTAGGCATAGGCAGCCCTGCGGAATTGTTGGGCCGATCAACTGGAGAATACAACGGCGTCCAGATTCTCAATGAGACGGGGGGCGTCATCGACGGCCAGATCATGTACGAGGCAACGTGGTACTCGATGGAACTCGGTCAGCCAGCACCCTACATGATGATGCTCGCCATCATAGGCATAGTCAGCTTGATTGGGGTTTGGTGGCTCCTAGAGACGGTGCTGAAGTCACCGTGGGGACGGATTCTCCGCTCGATTAGGGAAGATGAGGAGGTGGCACAGCACCACGGGCACGATGTATTGACTCACAAAGCGGCGAGCCTTGCACTGGGTGCAGCCATCGCAGGCTTCGCAGGCGCTCTCTGGGCTTGGAAACTCACAGGCTTCCAACCGTCCTTCATGGCACCCGCGAGATCCACATTCCTAGTCTGGGCAGCATTCGTGATTGGCGGCATAGCCAACAACAAGGGAATGGTGATTGGCGCATTCATCTACGTCATCATGGAATTCGTCTTCAATGTCCTAGTGGCTGGCCAAGGCTCATCGGATCTCCCACTCAATGAAACCGCTGCCATGATTGATCGCTTCTTCGAGTGGCTGGTAACAGGCAGCGAGCTTTGGTTCTGGCCGCACTTCACTCCGTTAGAGACCTTCCTTGCGATTGTGGCGATAGGTCTCCTGATCAATAAATGGGGCATGGTCGAAACAGGTCTTTGCGGAGTCGCAGTATTCATCGCGAACTGGATGCTCCTAGGTGAGCGTTCGATAGACGAGGGTTTCATCGGAGCAATCCAGGCCGATATGGCCTATGTCAAGGTCCTGCTAATCGGCTTGATGATAGTGTTCTCTCTGAAGTACAACCCGAAGGGCTTGCTGCCCGAGGTTCCGAGCAGACCAGATCGCCCCACTGGAGGTGAGACCGAATGAAACCCGTGCTCAAAGTTGAGGGGCTCCGCAAGGAGTTCGGCGGACTTGTAGCTGTCGAGGACGTCTCCTTCGAGATTGGCGAGGGTGAGTTCGTAGGTCTTATCGGACCCAATGGATGCGGCAAGTCGACCATCTTCAACTGCATCAGTGGACTTCTCGACAAGACCGCCGGAACCGTCGAGGTGTTCGGGCAGGACGTCTCCGACAAGAGGCCGGACGAGATTCAGAAGCTGGGCCTCACCCGCACCTTCCAGCACACTAGACTGTGGCGCCGGATGACTGTCATAGAGAACCTCATGGTGCCACCGAGGAAGCAGTTCGGAACGGGTCTCGCAGACTCCTTGCAGGCACTTCTGAGGCCTGACAGCAGCCCAGCGGAAGAGGAGCGACTGGACAAGGCGTACTCGGTGTTAGACCAACTTGAGGTCCCTCACATGGCCCATAACCTGACCAGCGACCTCTCAGGCGGGCAGAGCAAACTGGTCGACATTGGCCGCTCAATGATGGGCGATCCGGACCTCTTGCTGCTCGACGAGCCGGTAGCTGGTGTCGCTGGACCGCTTGCCATGAAGATATTCAACAACCTAAGGAACATCGTCGATGAGACCGGTATCTCGGTCCTCATCATCGAGCACAACATGGATTTCATCCTCAGACAGGGCGTCGATCGCATCATCGTCGTGAAGGAGGGCGAGATACTGATGCAGGGCACGCCTGACGAGGTCAGGGGCAACAGGGAGGTCATAGAGGCCTATCTGGGTGCGGCAGGAGAGTCACCGGAGGAAGATACATGACAAGAGTCCTAGATGTCAAGAACCTCGAGGGGGGCTACGGCTCGGTACAGATCCTCCATGGCATAGATATACACGTCGATGAAGGGGAATTCGTCACCGTAATCGGTCCCAACGGCTGCGGTAAATCGACTCTTATCAAGGCCATCTTCGGAATCGCTACCTACTACTCTGGAGACATCAAGTATCGAGACAAGGATGTCTCCGGATGGAGGACCGACCAACTAGTCAATCACGGGATAGCGTACGTCCCGCAGGTGGACAACGTGTTCCCCTCCTTGTCGGTTGAAGAGAACCTGCAAATGGGCGGCAACACTCTCGACACCAGGACTCTCAACGAGAGAATCGAGAGAGCACTAGAGATGTTCCCGGACCTGCGCAACAGGGTGCACGACCTAGCAGCCTCGCTATCCGGAGGCGAGCGCCAGATGCTCGCTATCTCTCGAGCTCTAATCTCAGATCCGAGCTTTTTACTGTTGGACGAGCCCACAGCCGCTCTCTCGCCGCTATACCAGCAGCAGATTATCGACAGGATAGATTCGCTGCGTGAGCAGGGCATCACCGTCCTCATAGTTGAGCAGAACGCACGCCTCTCGCTTTCCCGCTCGGATCGCGGTTACATCATGGCGAGCGGCAAGATAGTTCACACCGGTGACGCCAGCCACATCCTGACCGACCCTGAGATTGCCGAGTACTTCCTCGGTGGCACCAGTGACTGAGATTATTCAATACCATAGAAAGAGAGCCGTAAGAACTCGCATCATTCGGCCATCGCATTCGTTCTAGTCAAATTCCAGACCCAATAACTCAAACTCAGCAAGAGGACAACGCGTCATGGAGGCATGATTCATGACTCTGATGTGAATTTCAGCTACAACATGAACGGTTGCTTGAAACAAATGACCAGCATGGACGTTATTGTCATCATCAGACCAGCAGCAGTGGATATGAGTGAATGCATCTCCTTTCTCCGTGCGAGCAATATTGCCGGAGAGACTCACCAATTCTGAAGGGGAGTCCAAAGACCGTCTTTGGTAAACTCCATCCTCATCCATGTAACCATATTGATTGTCACGAGTTCGACCAATACCGCTTGTGATAGCGGCCGCATCAAATCCAAGATCATCTGCCAGTTCCTTTAGTGCCGCGTGAATTTCTTCCCCCGGGTCAATTCGCACGAGGATGTCACTTCCTGAACACGTGTGTTCCATGAGTGGGCGATTGTGTAACGGTGCTTGAATGCCACCCAAGATAGTTTTCCCGTGGGCCTCGGCCGAATCAGCCAAGCACCTGCAGTGGAAGCCTCCATTCCCTCATTCGACGCCCTGCCCGGGTTGGTTTTCTCTACTGGAACAGCAGGGGTTGAGAAGGCTGGACCTTAGTATTATATGCCGTGAACTCAGAGTCACAAAGCCCGGTGGTGAAAACATGACAATGGCGGCACACGACTCCTCAGCCAGATGGCGAACCTTCCTCACTGAGGCCAAGGAGGACCAGATTCTCCTCCTACTTTCTAAACAAGCCCCTCCTTACTTGGAAGTCCCCTTCCACGAACTGCAGGCCTTCGACCCGGAGTTTGCTGACGACGTCCTAGAGCACCCCCGTCAGATTCTCGATCGAGGCTCTCAAACCCTCATAGAGATATGTCGAGAGAGAGGTGATGACATCGATGCCGTGCTACGAGTCGGTGAATTACCTCGAGATAGCAAGAGACCTCTCCGTGACATTGGCACCGCTGACATCGAGCGCCTTCGCAGCGTCGACGCCATCATCACCAAAATCTCCGATCTCAAGCCGCGCCTACACGTAGCAGTCTTCACCTGCGAGGCCTGTGGTAACACCATAGAGGTCAGTCAAAAGAACGAGAGGGAGCTAGTCGAACCTCTACGATGTCCGTCCGATTCAGGGTG